>NZ_JBHLWK010000018.1:0-208312 GCF_042432915.1 Novosphingobium soli | reverse complement strand
CGGCTATGCTTCAGCCTAAGATGATCACGCTCTAACGCGTGGGGGTCGCCGTGGCTCTCGGCGGCGGGATCACGCGTGGCAGCGGCGTGATGCGCGGCACCGGGCTCGCCCGCGGCGCGACGGGAGAGCCCAGCCCCTGCCCCGGTCGCAGGCCCGGGTCCTCGCGGCTGCGCCCCGTGGCGCGATCGAGGAAGTCCTCGTTGGCGGCGGCCGGCGGCGGGGGGCCGTTGCCCTGCGGGCCATAGTCCGGCGGGACGGGGCCGCCCGGCCCGATCCCGCCATCCTCCGCGCCCGGCTCGCCGTCCTGCGGCCCTTCCGGGCGCACCAGATTGCCGTTCTCGTCGACGTAGAAGTAGTCCTCGGGATTGCCCTGGAGCTGTTCGTCGTCGGGCTCGAGCTGCCATTCCGGCAGCTTGAGCTCGGTATCGAACATCTCGACCGGGCGCTTGGCGACGGCATAGCGCATGTACGAGGCGAAGGCGCGCGCCGGGGCGTGGCCGCCCGACAGGCCGCCCACCGGCCGCGCATCGTCGCGTCCCATCCACACGCCGGTGGTGATCCCGCTGGAGAAGCCGAGGAACCAGCCGTCCTTGTTCGAGCTGGTCGTGCCGGTCTTGCCCGCGACCGGCCGCCCGATCTGCGCCGCGCGCCCGGTGCCCGTGGCGACGGCGGTCTGCAGCAGGTCGGTGATGCCGGCGGCGACGTGGTGCGGCACCAGCACCTGTCCGCGCACCGACTTGTGCTCGTAGAGCAACTCGCCCGAGGTCGTGGTGACCTTGACGATGCCATAGGGCTCGATCGAGGTGCCGCCGGCCGAAACCGCAGCGAAGGCACGAGTCATGTCGATCACGCGCACCTCGGACGTGCCCAGCACCATCGCCGGCTTGGTGTTGATGGGCGTGGTGATGCCGAAGCGGCGCGCCATGCTGGCGACGGTGCCGAAGCCCACCTCGTTGCCGAGCTGCGCGGCGATGGTGTTCTTGGAATAGGCGAAGGCGGTGCGCACGTCGATCTCGCCCGCGAAGTTGCGGCCGTCGTTCTTGGGGCTCCAACCGTCGATCGTCACCGGCTCGTCGACGACGCGGTCCTCGGGCGTGTAGCCCGCCTCCAGTGCAGCAAGGTAGACGAACAGCTTCCACGCCGAGCCGGGCTGGCGCAGCGCGCTGGTGGCGCGGTTGTAGTTCGAGTTCACGTAGTCGGTGCCGCCGACCATCGCCAGCACGGCGCCGTCGCGGTCGAGGCTGACGAGGGCGCCCTGTGCGCCCTTGGGCACGCTGGCGTCGATCGCCTTGGTGGCGGCGTCCTGCATGCCGGTGTCGAGCGTGGTCCAGACCTCGATCGGCTCGTTGTTCTCGGGCAGCAGCATGTCGAGCTGCGGCAGGGCCCAGTCGGTGAAGTAGCGGACCGAGTTCTGCCCCTTCTCCTTGGCGATCTTGATCGACGCGAAGTCCACCGAATCCGCCTCGGACGCAGAGATCACGCCTTCGCGCGCCATCAGGCCGAGCACGACCCGGCCGCGCCCCTTGGCCGCCTCGACGTCGGCGGTGGGCGAGTAGTTCGAGGGTGCCTTGACGAGGCCGGCGATGATCGCCGCCTCCGCCGTCGAGAGATCCGTGCCTGGATGGCCGAAGAACTTGCGGCTGGCGGCATCGATGCCGTAGGCGCCGCCGCCGAAGTAGACCTTGTTGAGGTAAAGTTCGAGGATCTGGTCCTTCGAGAACTTGGCTTCGAGCGCCAGGGCCAGCACCCCTTCGCGCATCTTGCGCGTGAACGAGCGCGAGTTGTTGAGGAAGATGTTGCGCGCGAGCTGCTGCGTGATCGTCGAGGTCGCCCGGGCTCGCCCGCCCGTGGTGAACGAGACGTAGACCGCGCGGGCGAGGCCGATCGGGTCCACGCCCGGGTGCTCGCGGAAACGCCGGTCCTCGACCGAGACGAGCGCGTCGCGCATGATCTGCGGGATCTGCGCGTAGGGCAGCCACTTGCCGTAGCTGGGCCCGAGCGAGACCAGCTCGCGGCCGTCGCGGGCGCGAACGACGATCATCTGCCCGTTCTGGCTGCTCTTGAGCGCGTCGTAGTCGGGCAGCTCGCGCATGGTGAAGAACACCGCGGTGCCCAGGAACACCGCGCCCAGCAGCGTCAGGGCAAAGCCCCAGACCAGGACGCCGCGCACGAGGCGGCGCCAGAGCGGCTTGGGTTCGATCTGCGCAGATGCGCCGCGGGGCGCGCGGCTGCGGCCGGAATTCTTGGCCATGGGTGGAATGCATACCCCGATGTAGGACGGACGTGTCCGGTCGCTCCTACACCTTGCACGGGCTTTTGTAACCCGAGGTGAACACGGCCCCGCGCGTGGGCGGGGCCGGGCCCGTCATTCCTTGGGCTGGAAGTCCAGCGAGGCGCTGTTGATGCAGTAGCGCAGGCCCGTCGGCCCCGGACCGTCGGGGAACACATGGCCCAGGTGCCCGGCGCAAGTGGCGCAGGTCACCTCGGTGCGGACCATGCCGTGCGACACGTCCCGGTGCTCGTCCACCGCCGCGCCGTCGACCGGAGCGGTGTAGCTCGGCCAGCCGGAGCCGGAATTGTACTTGGTGTCCGAGGCGAAGAGCGGCGTCCCGCAGCCCGCGCAGGTGTACAGGCCTTCCTGCTTGTTCTTCTCGTACTTGCCGGTGAAGGCCCGCTCGGTGCCCGCCTCGCGCAGGACGTGGTACTGCTCGGGCGTCAGGCGGTCCCGCCACTCGGCATCGGTGAGATGGATCTTGTCGGTCATCGCAAAAGGCTCCTTCGGCCGCGGATATGGGTTCGCCCGGAGGCGGATTCCAGAGCGGCGTCAGCGCATCCGCTCGGCCGGATAGCGGGTACCGTCCTTGTGGTAGTAGCCATCGCCGTCGAACCGCATGTCGATGTCGGAATAGGCGCCGCTGCCCTCGCGGTTGCCGGCGCTGACGGCGATGAAGCTGCAGTCCCGGTCGCTCTCGTTGACGAGGTGGTGGCCGTTGGCGACCCCTTTCGCCCAGGCGCAGACGTCCCCCGGGCGCAGCAGCGTGCGCGATCCGTCCTCCACCAGCACCGCTTCCCCGGTGAGCATCACCAGCAGCTCGTCCTCGTCGTCATGCCAGTGGCGCTGGCTGGACCACGCGCCCGGCTTCAGCACGACGTGGCTGGCGCCCATTTCGGTCAGCCCACCCGCGGGCGCGAGGCGGCGCCACCAGCGCCCCTGCACCGCCGCATCGAACGGCGGCGGGTACCCCGTCCGGTTGGATGGTTCGATCGCTTCGATGTCGAGCCTGGGCATGCCCTGCCGTCCTCCCTATGGCCTTCGCCGCCCGCTTGTGCGATGGCGCGCGCGATATGTCTCAGAGCCCCCCTTCTCCTGCAAGTGTCGTCGAGCTCGCCGAGGCGCTGATCGCCTGCCCGAGCGTGACGCCGGCCACCGGCGCGGTGTTCGATTGCCTGGAGAGCCAGCTCGCGCCGCTCGGCTTCGCGGTGACGCGCTTCCTGGCAGGAGACGCGCCGGACGGGCCGGTCGAGAACCTCCTGGCGGTGCGCCGCGGGCCCGAAGGAACGCGCCACTTCGCGTTCGCCGGCCATCTCGACGTGGTCCCGCCGGGCGAGGGATGGACCAGCGCGCCGTTCCAGCCGGAGCGCCGCGGTGAGCTCCTCTACGGGCGCGGCGCCGTCGACATGAAGGGTGCGATCGCCGCGATGGTGGCGGCCTGCGGGCAGATCCCTGCCGAGGCGGGCACCCTCAGCTTCGTCATCACCGGGGACGAGGAAGGCCCTGCGCGCCACGGCACGCTCGCCCTCATCGACCTCATGCGCGCACGCGGCGTCGCACCGGACCTGTGCCTCGTGGGCGAACCGACCTCGGTGAGCCGGCTGGGCGACATGATGAAGGTCGGCCGCCGCGGCTCGGTCAACATCTGGCTTGAGGTGGAAGGGGTCCAGGGCCACGTCGCCTACCCGCACCTCGCCGACAACCCGATCACCCGGCTGGTGGCCATGCTCGCCGAACTGGATGCGCTGGTCCTCGACGAAGGCACCGACTGGTTCCAGGCCAGCAACCTCGAAGTCACCGACCTCGCCTGCGGCAACCCGGCCACCAACGTCATCCCGGCCAGGGCGAGCGCACGCATCTCCATCCGCTTCAACGACCTGCACACCGGGCAGGAGCTGGCGCGGCGCGTCGCCGCGATCGCCGAGGCGCACGGCGGCACGGCGCAGGCGGTCATCTCCGGAGAGGCGTTCCTGACCCAGCCCGGGGCCTTCTCCGGCATCCTCGCAGACGTGATCCGCGCCGAGACGGGCATCGAGGCGGAGCTTTCGACCAGCGGCGGCACCTCCGACGCTCGCTTCCTCAAGGACCTGTGCCCGGTCATCGAGTTCGGCCTGTGCAACGCCACCATGCACAAGCGCGACGAGGCCGTGGCCGTGGCAGACCTCGAGGCACTGGCCCGCATCTACCGCCGCGTGGCGCTCGCCGCGCTGGACACTGGACATTAAGCGCCACGCTTGCGACGCTGCGGACCCGCGTCGCACCCAAGGAACCCTTCACGCATGAACCAGACGGCGGAACCCGCCCGCGATGACCGCCATGGCCACGAGGCGGCCGGGCACAAGCGCCTGCAATGGCGCATCCTGCTCGGCTTCGTGCTGGGCCTCGCCGCCGGCCTGCTGACCTATACCTTCGCGCGCGACGCAAGCTGGCTCTCTCCGCTCATCACCTACGTGACGATGCCGGTGGGGCAGATCTTCCTGCGCCTGCTCTTCATGCTGGTGCTGCCGCTGCTGTTCTCGGCGCTGGTGATCGGCATCGCCGAGATGGGCGAGATCCGGGCGCTGCGCAAGGTCGGCCTGGCAACGCTGATCTACACCCTGATCGTCTCGGGCATCGCCGTCGCCATCAGCCTGGCAGTAGTCAACACATTGCGCCCCGGCGACGGGGTCGAGCGGCAGGCGGCGCGCGAACTGCTCGCCCGGGGGGCCGACAGCGCCGGCAGCATCCTGCAGACGTCCACCAAGTCCCCGTCGGGCGTCGATGCCGTGCTGAACCTCGTTCCCTCGAACGTGGTCACAGCGATGAGCAACAACGACATCCTGGCGGTGATGTTCTTCGCGCTCTTCTTCGGGATCGGCCTGCTGCTGGTGAACACGCCGCGCACCCAGACCCTGAAGGGCGCGATCGAGGGCGTGTTCGAAGTGGCGATGAAGCTGATCGGCCTCGTCATCCAGCTCGCGCCCTTCGCCATCTTCTGCTTCATGTTCAACCTTTCGGCGCAGTTCGGATGGGACCTGCTGGGCAAGCTGGCGGCCTTCGTCGGCGTGGTGCTGCTGGCGCTGGGCCTGCAGATGTTCGGCGTCTATCCGGCCTTGCTCGCCTTCGTGGCGCGCAAGAGCCCGCTGGCCTTCTTCCGCCAGACGCGGGAGGTCAGCGTGCTGGCCTTCTCCACCGCCAGCTCCAACGCCACCCTGCCCACCTCGCTGCGTGTGGCGGACGAGGAGCTCGCGCTGCCGAACCGGATCGCCCGCTTCGTGCTGACCATCGGCGCCACCGCCAACCAGAACGGCACCGCCATGTTCGAAGGTGTGACGGTGATCTTCCTCGCCCAGTTCTTCGGGGTGGAACTCGATCTGGGCCAGCAGCTCTACGTGATGGTGATCTGCATCCTGGCGGGGATCGGCACCGCGGGCGTGCCGGCGGGCTCGCTGCCCGTGGTGGCGCTCATCCTCGGCAGCGTGGGCGTCCCGCCCGAGGGGATCGGCCTCATCATCGGGGTCGATCGCTTCCTCGACATGTGCCGCACCACGCTCAACGTGATCGGCGACCTCGTCTGCGCGACGGTGATCTCCGCCGTCAGCACGGCGGAGATCGAGCCGGCACCGCTTACTTCGCCAGCTTGACCGGCACGAACGGACCCATCCCGCAGCCGGCCATGCGCTGCCACGAACCGCCGAACTGCTGCAGTGGATAGACGATGTCCTGCCGGCACAGCTGCGAGAGCGACGTCTCGTAGGTGAAGGTGTTGGCGGACTTGAGCCCGCTGCAGCGATTGGGCAGCATCACGCGCCAGACCCTGTTGCCGGCACCGCCGATGAAGTCGATCGTGCGGTCGTCCCGGATGCGCGTGGTGCTGAACTGCGTGATGGGCAGGCAATCGACGGCGGGGCCGATCGCTTCGGCCGCGGGCGCAGGGGCCGGCATCGTACCGGGTCCTTCCTCGCTGCAGGCGCCCAGCAGCGACGGGGCAAGCAGGATGAAGGCGGCAGCAGGCTTTCTCATGGTCGTCTCCTCTCGCGCAGACCAACAGCCCGGGCGCGCGATTGGCTCCCGCAACCCTGGCCTTGTCAACAAGACGGAGACCTCGCGCTCTACCCTTGTCGCGCGCCCCTACCGCGAGGCCCTCGTCAGGCAGCCTTGCGCGCGCCCTTCTCCAGCACCTTGGGCTTGTAGGCGCACAGGTCGATCACCGGGCAGTGCCAGCACTCGGGCGTGCGCGCCTTGCAGATGTAACGGCCGTGCAGGATGAGCCAGTGGTGGGCGCCGACCCGGAACGGCTGCGGCACCTTCTTCTCGAGCTGCTTCTCGACCGCCAGCGGCGTCTTGCCTTTCGCAAGGCCGGTGCGGTTGCCGACGCGGAAGATATGGGTGTCGACCGCGAAGGTCTCCGCGCCGAACGCGCAGTTCATCACCACGTTGGCGGTCTTGCGGCCGACGCCGGGCAGCTCCACGAGGGCGTCCCGGTCGGCCGGAACCTCTCCGCCGTGTCGCTCGACCAGGATGCGCGAGAGCGCGATGACGTTCTTCGCCTTGGAATTGAACAGGCCGATGGTCTTGATGTGCGCCTTCAGGCCTTCCTCGCCCAGCTCCAGCATCTGCGCGGGCGTCTGCACCGCGCGGAACAGCGCCCGCGTGGCCTTGTTGACGCCCACGTCGGTCGACTGCGCCGAGAGCGTCACGGCCACGAGGAGCTGGTAGGTGTTGCCGAATTCCAGCTCGGTTTCCGGCGCCGGGTTGGCTTCGGCGAGACGGCGGAAGAATTCGAAGACCTGGTCCTTCTTCAAAGACCCAGCACCTCCGGCATCGTGTAGCGCCCTGCCTCCCGGCCCAGCAGCCACTGCGCCGCGCGCACCGCACCCTTGGCGAAGATGCCGCGGTTCTCGGCGAGGTGCGAGAGCGAGAGGCGCTCGTTGTCGGCCAGGAAGTGGACGGTGTGGTCGCCGGCCACGGTGCCTCCGCGCAGCGCGGCGAAGCCGATGGTGCCCGCCTCGCGCTGGCCCGTGATCCCGTCGCGCCCACGCACCGCGTGCTGCGCCAGCGTGATCTCCCGGCCCTGCGCCGCCGCCTCGCCCAGCAGCAGCGCCGTGCCCGAAGGCGCGTCGACCTTCATGCGGTGGTGCGTCTCGACGATCTCGATGTCCCAGTCCTCGCCCAGCCGGGCCGCCGCCTCGCGCACCAGGTGGGCAAGCAGCGTGACCCCCAGCGAAGTGTTGCCGGTCTGGAGCACCGGGATCGATTCGGCGGCGGCGTCCACCAGCCAGTGGTGCCGCTCCTCCAGCCCGGTGGTGCCGATCACGATCGGCCGCGCGGCGGCGATGGCCGCATCCAGATTGGCTTCCAGCGCCGCCGGGCTGGAGAAGTCGATCAGGACGTCAGCGGCGGCCGCCAGCGTGGCGACGTCTCCGCCCTTGTCCACGCCGCCCGCCAGGTCCTCGCCGGCATCGGCAATGGCAGCGGCGATGGCCTGCCCCATGCGGCCCTGGCTTCCGATGATCCCGATCCGTGCCACTTCGCTTCTCCGCAGCTTCACGCCGACCTTGTCGCAACGTGCTTGATGCCCCAATCTGAGCGCGCGAATGGCGCACAATCCGCCCTGAAACAAGATCGGGCCGATGAGAAAGGTTCACGCGTGGCATCGCTCCGCAACATCGTCATCCTCACCGGCGCCGGCGTTTCGGCCGAGAGCGGGATCGACACCTTCCGCTCCGAGGGCGGCCTCTGGGAACAGCACCGGGTCCAGGGGCGGTGGAGGGTAGTAGGCACAAGAAAATCGTCGTGAGACGGCTGCCATGCGGGTACTTGTTGCAAGAGCCGTCGTTCCGGACCTGACAACAAATCGGGCGCTACGATCCAGCCAGATAATCGCTGATTGCCATGACGGTTTGCGCAGCCCGTTCCTTGGCGTCAGGTGAGTGCTCAAGCCCCATGTGCTCTACTTCGATGCCAACAAGATACTCAACAACTCCGCTTTCCACCTCGCCCCTTTGCAGACGGCCTGCTGCGGCAAGAAGATAGTCGTCGTACTCGTCAGCGCAGTCCTCAGGCCAACTACCATCTGCGCCTGCGAGACCGATGGGATCCCAGAAGCGCCATCCAAGGTCGCGGAGGGTTGATACTCTGAGCGGCGCGGCGCGGGGGCTAGGCATGGCGGAGACTTATCATGTGAATGGCCGCTTTCCACCACCTCGCCTCAACAAGCCCTCTGACGCCAGTCGCCAACGTTGCGGACATGGCCTCGACCGGCCATCTTTTGAGGCATGGTGACCATCCGAAACATCGTGATTCTGACCGGGGCAGGCGTTTCCGCCGAAAGTGGGATCGACACTTTCCGTAGTGCAGGTGGTCTATGGGAAAACCATGCCGTCGAGGATGTCGCCACGCCCGAAGCCTTCGCCCGCGATCCCGATCTCGTCCTGCGCTTCTACGACATGCGCCGGGCGGCGATCCAGACAAAGCAGCCCAACGCCGCGCACCTGGCGCTGGCGCGGCTCGACCGCGCGTGGGACGGCGAGCTGCTGATCGTCACCCAGAACGTCGACGACCTGCACGAGCGTGCTGGCGCGAGCCGCGTGCTCCACATGCACGGCGAGCACCTCAACGCCTGGTGCACCGCCTGCGACGTGCGTTCGCCCTGGACCGGGCCGCTGATCGACCGTCCCCCCTGCCCCGCCTGCGGGGAGGCCTCGCTGCGTCCTGACGTGGTGTGGTTCGGGGAGATGCCCTATCGGATGGACGCGATCTTCGCGGCGCTGCGCGAGGCGGACCTGTTCGTCTCCATCGGCACCTCGGGCGCGGTCTATCCCGCCGCCGGCTTCGTGCGCAACGCGCGCGAGCTGGGCGCGGCGACGCTGGAGCTCAACCTGGAACCCAGCCAGGGCACGCGTTGGTTCGACGAGGCGCGCCATGGCCCGGCGACCGAGCTGGTGCCGGCCTGGGTGGACGAGATGCTGGCACGGCCGGCGTGATCGGCCGCGCTCAGGCCTCAGGGCCGCAGCCCTTGCAGGCGGGGTCCTTGGCGATCCTGAGCGGCCGCATCGAGGGTGCCAGCCCGTCGATAAGGTGGAGCGTGCCGAACTGCGGCTCTCCAAAGGCGGCGTGACCCGCCAGCAGCACGCGCATGGCATGCATCGCCGCAAAGGTGCCGACCATCCCCACCATCGCGCCCAGCACGCCGTCGGCGGCGCAGGTGTCGCAATCCACCGCGTCGAACGCATCGCCCACGAAGCAGCGGTAGCACGCCTGCCCAGGCAGGTGACCGGCGAAGTTCGCCACCTGGCCCTGGAACCGGCCGATCGCCGCAGTGGTGAGCGGCGTCTCCAGTTTTACGCAGGTATCCGACACCAGCAGCCGAGTCGCGAAGTTGTCACAGCCGTCCACTACGAGGTCCGCGCCGGAAAGGACGTCGCGCGCGTTGCCTTCCCCCAGCCGCGCCACGATGGGATCGACCTTCAGGCCAACATCAAACCGCCGCACCCATTCGGCTGCCGCTTCCGCCTTGGGCCTGCCGACATCCGACGGCGTGTAAATCGTCTGCCGCTGGAGGTTGCTGACGTCCACCCCGTCATCGTCGACCAGCGTCAGGCGGCCTATGCCGGCTGCGGCGAGGTACTGCAGGGACGGACTGCCGATCCCGCCGCAGCCGACAAGCACCACGTGCGCGTCCGACAGGGCCACCTGTCCGGTGCCCCCCACCTCGGGCAGCACGATGTGCCGCGCGAAGCGGCCCAGCCGGTCCGCGGACAGGCTCATGAACCGGCGCTGTCCTCGGGAAGGCGCTCCTTGACGAAGCCGTGCATGCCGAACCACCACTGCGTGGCGATGATACCGCCCTTGGCGGGCTGCAGCATCCCCAGCATCATCACCAGGGCCAGCGGCACCAGGATCGCCATCATCGCCAGCGGCCCCAGCGCATAGTCGAGCGAAAGCGCGATGATGAGCGGCGCCAGCAAGTGCCCGGTGACGAGCATCGCCACGTAGGCCGGGAAGTCGTCGGCGCGCTGCGGGGTAAGGTCGAGCGCGCAGGCGGGGCAGCGCTCGCGCGGCTTCAGCCACTTGCGGAACAGGCCGCCTTCCTCGCAGCGCGGGCATCGGCCACGCACGCCGCGGAGGAGAGCCTGTGAGAAGATCGCGGGAATCATGCCCTGGCGCCTACAGCATGCGGGGCGGGGGGTGAAGCGCGTTCCTCGGCTGCAGCACGGACGGCCACGGGCGCCCGTCCCGCAGCGGAGCTTGTGGATAAGCCTGTGCGAAACCCGGTACGAGGCCGGGACAGCGTCAGCTCTCGAGCTGGCGCAGCAGCGAGCGCACGTCGCCGTCCATGTCGGCGTCGCGCGTGCGCAGCTCCTCGATCAGCCGCACGGCGTGGATCACCGTCGAGTGGTCGCGGCCGCCGAACTTGCGCCCGATCTCCGGGTAGGAGCGCGGCGTCAGCACCTTGGCGAGGTACATCGCCACCTGACGCGGGCGCACCACGGCGCGGGCGCGACGCTTGGAGCTCATTTCGGTGCGGTCGATGCGGTAGAACTGGCAGACCGTGCGCTGGATCTCGTCGATGGTGATCCGGCGGCGATTCGCGGAGAGGATGTCGGTAAGCTGCTCTTCCGCCAGCTGGAGCGAGACGGCCTGGCCGGTCAGCTGCGCATAGGCGATCAGCTTGTTGAGGCCGCCGACGAGCTCGCGCACGTTGCGGTTGATCGTCCGCGCCAGGAATTCCACGACGTCGGCCGGGACGTCGATCGAGGCGAAGCGCTGCAGGCGATTCTCGAGGATCGAGCGGCGCAGTTCGATGTCGGCGGGCAGGATGTCGGCGACGAGGCCCATCGACAGCCGGCTGAGCAGGCGCGGCTCCACCCCGTCGAGCGCCTGCGGCGCGCGGTCGGCGGCGAAGACCAGGCGCTTGCCTTCCTGCAGCAGCGCGTCGATCGTGTAGAGCAGCTCCTCCTGCGCGGAGGCCTTGCCGATGATGAACTGGATGTCGTCGACCAGCAGCAGGTCGAACCCGCGTAGCCGCGACTTGAACTCGATCATCTGGTTCTGGCGCAGCGCCTGGACGAACTCGACCATGAAGCGCTCGGCCGAGCAGTAGAAGATCCGCGCATGCGGGTGCGCCGCCAGGTAGGCGTGGCCGATCGCGTGCAGCAGGTGCGTCTTGCCCTGGCCGGTCGCGGCCTTGAGGTAGAGCGGCGAGAACTGCGGCGTCTCGGTGGCGGCCATGCGCTGCGCGGCATTGCAGGCGAGCACGTTGGAGGCGCCGGTCACGAAGCTGGTGAAGGTCTGCGAGGCGTCGATGCCCGCCGGGCCCTGGCCGAGCGCCGCGAACGATTCGCCGGCGAGCGCGACCGACAGCGGATCGACGGCGCCGGCCGCCGAATCGTTGGCCGGCGCGCTAGCCGGGCGGCCGCCGTTGCCGAGGCGCAGCTCGGGCAGCTGGCGGCGGCCGGGATGGACCAGGATGCGCACGTGCCGCACGTCGGGCCGGGCGATCTTCCACGCCAGCGACAGGCGGTCGGCGAAGCGGTCGTTCACCCAGTTGGCCGAGAATTCCGTCGGCAGGTAGAGGTCCAGCGTGCCGGTCTCCTTGCACCAGTTGCCCGGCTGGATCGGCTTGATCCACTGGCTGTGCGCCTGGTGGCCCAGGTCCTTGCGGAGCCCTTGGCTGATGTCAGCCCAGTCCGCCGCCAAGTTCACGGCTTCCTGATCCTCTTCCATCGCTACTCGCACCGCCTTCGACTTCCTGTTCACACCGTTCGTACCTTGATCGACCGCGTGACTGACCGAGGGCTGACCTGCTGACGTATTCGACACCGCGGAAACTCCCCTCTGCTCGCGTGATCACCCACGGCTTTGCGGAACGCGAACGCCAGCATCAGCAGGGTAAAACCTTCCCAAGCCGCAAACGCATGTTCGCGGCCCTCGTTTCACTGCTTTCGCTGTTTTCCCCGGCACGTTCCGCAACGGCCGGGACCCTTTTAGGTAGCGCTTCGCACCGCAGGCAAGACGCGCCTCCCCAAATAAAAAAAATTATGAAGGTTGACTCAACGAGGAGTGCCGCATTTGCGTCGCCGAACTGTAATGTGCTTAAAAATCAAAATGTTCCGCGACGCAGCGCGCCGAATCGCAGCAATTCCCACGTTTTGCGTTCAGTCATGGTGCACTGCAGCAAAAACAAGAACGGAGCCGGGATCGTCGATCCCGGCTCCGTTCATGTTTCGTCCTTGAGACGGTTGCCGCGTGCAACCATCCCCGGTCCGCGACTCGGTTCGACTCAGAGCGCCGCGACGCGCTTGGTCAGACGCGAGAGCTTGCGAGCAGCGGTGTTCTTGTGGAGCACGCCGCGTGCCACGCCGCGGGCCAGCTCGGGCTGTGCTTCCTTGAGGGCAGCCGCCGCCGCGTCCTTGTCGCCACCGGCCAGGGCGCTCTCGACCTTCTTCACGAAGGTGCGGATGCGGCTGACGCGGTTGGTGTTGATCTCTGCACGGCGCTCGTTGCGACGGATGCGCTTGCGGGCTTGCGGCGTATTGGCCATCGAATTTCCTCTGTATGGCCGCCGGGCGGCCCCTTGCCTAACGAATCTGCTGCTGGCGAGCGGACTCGCCGGAAAGCGCGCCCCTTAGCGTTCAAGGGCGATTGCGTCAACCCGCGCAGGGTGCCGCAAACCGCCTATTTCTGGCACTTGCGGCACCAGAACGTGCTGCGACCGCCTTGGACCCGGCGCAACACCGGGGCACCGCAGGAGCAGGCCTCGCCCTCGCGCCCATAGACCTGCCACGAGGCGGCGAAGTAGCCGAGTTCGCCGTTGGGCTGCGCGTAGTCGCGGATGGTCGATCCGCCGGCCGCGATCGATTCGCCGAGCACATCCTGGATCGCCGGCACCAGCCGGGCCAGCGCCGCGCGCGAGACCCGCCCGGCGGGCTTGTCGGGCCTGATGCCGGACCGGAACAGCGCCTCGCACACATAGATGTTGCCGAGCCCCGCCACGATCGTCTGGTCCAGCAGCAGTTGCTTGATCGGTGCGAGGCGCCCTGCGAAGGCGCGGTGCAGGTGTCCCGGCGTCAGCCCGTCGCCCAAAGGCTCGGGGCCGAGAGCGGCGAAGGCGTTCCAGGTATCGAGCGCCGCCGTGGGCACCAGATCGACCGAGCCGAAGCGCCGCGCGTCGTTGAGCGCAAGGACGTACCCGCTTCCCGTCTCCAGCACCAGGTGGTCGTGCCGGTCAGGCGCCTCGGGCTCGATCCGCCACCGCCCCGACATGCCGAGGTGGAACACCATGGTCTGCTCGCGATCGCTATGGATGAGCCCGTACTTGGCCCGCCGCCCCAGCCCGGTGACGCGCGCGCCTGTGAGGACCTGGACCAGGTCGGGGGGAAACGGGCGCCGCAGGTCGGCCCGGTTCAACGTCACGCGGGCGATTCGTTCGCCCTCCAGGTAGCGGGCAAGGCCGCGGACGGTGGTTTCGACTTCGGGAAGCTCGGGCATACGACCTCAGATAGGGTCCCTGAGCGCCCGCGCCAATCGGAGAGCCCGGCTGCGCAGCGTCACAGCAGATGTCCGGTCCGGTCCCGCTTGGTGTCGAGGTATCGCGCGTTGTGGGGGTTGGGCGGCAGCCGATGCGGCACGCGCTCGATCACCGGCACGCCCACGCCTTCCAGCGCCGCGACCTTGGCCGGGTTGTTGGTCATGAGCCGGATGGCATGGACTCCCAGCAGCGCCAGCATGCGCGCCGCGACCGGAAAGTCCCGCGCCTCGGTCGGCAGGCCGAGCCGGTTGTTGGCGTCGACCGTATCGTAGCCGAGGTCCTGCAGGCTGTAGGCGCGCAGCTTGTTGACCAGGCCGATGCCCCTGCCCTCCTGCCGCAAGTAGAGGAGCACGCCCCAGCCGCCCGCACGCGCTTCGGCGTCCATAGCGGCCAGCGCGGCGTGCAGCTGCGGCCCGCAGTCGCACTTGAGGCTGCCCAGGATGTCGCCCGTCAGGCACTCGGAATGAAGCCGCACGAGCGGCGGCCGCGCGCCGTCCTGCATCCCGATCACCAGCGCCACGTGCTCGCGCAGGTCGTCGCGGGCGCGGAACGCCACGATCTCGGCATTCTCGGCAGCCGCGACCGGGAGCCGGGCGCGCGAGGCGATCCGCAGGTGCCCGGTGTCCTTCCACGCCGCGAGGTCGGAGGTGGTGACGTCCTGCACCTCGTCCCCGATGGCGGGCGCGACGAGGAAGGCGGGAAGGATGCCGGCCAGCCTCGCAAGCTCCATCGCGGTGCGCGCCGCCTGCGTGTCGTCGATCGGCTCGGCCGCGAAGGGCCCTTTCATGGGATGCGCGAGGTCCAGCGCCGGGTCGGCCACGGCGCGCGCCGCCTCGAGGTCGAACGGCTCGGCCGCGCGGATCAGCACCGGCGCTTCGGGCACCGCCGCCTCGCGCTGGTTGGCGAGCTTGAGCGTGGCCGCCCGTGCCGCCGAGATCAGCATGCGCTGCGCGCTCACGCCCTCGGCAAAGCCGGTCTCGGCCGGCAGCAGGACATCGCCGCCGTCGACCCGCACCGCCCAGCCATGGCGCAGCGCATCGAGCGCGAGCGCGACGCGGCGCGCGCGGGGCGAAGGCGTGGCGCCGCTCAGAGCGCGAATTCCGTAATCAGCGGCACATGGTCGCTCGGCTGCTCCCAGCGCCGGGTCTCCTCCACAAAGTGGTGCGCGCGCGCCTGGGGCGCCAGCTCGGGCGAGGCCCACATGTGGTCGAGCCGGCGGCCCTGGTCCTTCTGCCGCCAGTAGCTGCGATAGGACCACCAGGAGTAGTTGCGCTCGGGCGCCGGGATGAAGGTGCGGCCCATGTCCACCCACCCATGCGCGTCCTGGAAGCGCTGGAGCGTCTCGACCTCGACCGGGGTGTGGCTGACCACCTTCAGCAGCGCCTTGTGATCGTAGACGTCGCATTCGAGCGGGGCGATGTTGAAATCGCCCACGATCAGCGTGGGCCGGTCGATCCGGTCGGCCCAGCGCGTCATGCGTTCCAGGAAGTCGAGCTTCTGGCCGAACTTGGGATTGACCTCCCGGTCCGGCACGTCGCCGCCGGCGGGAATGTAGACGTTCTCGAGGATCAGCCCCTGCCCGGCCCCGAGCAGCTCCACGCCCACATGGCGCGCCTCGCCGTTGTCCTGCCAGTCATGCCGCGAGAAGTCCCGGAAAGGCACCTTGGAGACGGTGGCGACGCCGTGATAGCCCTTCTGCCCGTGGATGGCGCGGTGGGTGTAGCCCAGCCGTTCGAACATCTCGTGGGGGAACAGGTGCTCGGCCACCTTGATCTCCTGCAGGCATAGCACGTCGGGCGCCTGCTCGGTGAGCAGCCGCTCCACCTGGTCGATGCGCAGGCGGACGGAGTTGATGTTCCAGGTGGCGATCTTCATGGCGCGGGCTTTAGGCACGGGTCGCGGGAAACGCCAGAGGGTGGCCCCAATCGCCGCATGCAGAGGGGGATGCGCAAACACGAGCGCGCATACAAAAACCCTCGAGCCGGGGGCAGAGGCTCGAGGGTTCCTGTAAGCGTTCGTCACGCTAGTATCAGAACGACCACTCAGGAGGCGCGGGCAACAGGGGGGAAAACCCGCCTCAAGCCGTTCTGACAAACCCTATGTAGGACGCTTCGCCTTGCTGCCAAGTGAACGAGGTACAGAAAACTGTCGCTGTTTGTCGCTACCAGCGAACGACCTGCGACCAGCCGTTCGGCGTCATCGACGGTTGCGCGGGCGCGGGTCGGTCCAGCGAAAATCGTTGTCGGTGACCGGCACGCCGTAGCGCTGGTTGGACAGGCTGATGGTGGTGCGCTTGTTCTGCGAATCGAGCGCGACCCAGTAGCTGAGCTCGAGCCCGCCGGGCGCCGAGGGCTTGCGCGTGAAGATCAGCGTGATGACGCCGTATTCCGGGTGCGAGCGGTCACGCACCTCGATGCTGATGACGTTGGGATTGCCCGTCGCAAGGACCTTGCCGTACTTGGCGACGTCGCGCTTGGGATCGAGCAGCGCCCCGAGGGGGCTGTTGCTGATCGGCCAGCGCTGCACCTGGCGCACGTCGTAGTCGATGAGCGTCAGCGCCTTGCCGTCGCTCACGATCAGCATATTGGCGCTCTTCTCGTACTGGAAGCGGATCCGTCCCGGGCGCTTGAGCGTCAGCGTGCCGCGCACCGTCCCGCCCGAGCGGTCGGTCTGGACGAAGTCCGCCTTCATCGTGGAGATGGCGCGCAGCGCTTCCACGGCCTGGTCCAGCTGCCGCGCGTCGGCCGGCGAGGCGGCGGGCGCAGCGACCGGAAGCAGGAGGGCCGGAACGGAAAGCGCGGCCAAAGCGGCCGCGCTGACACAGGATCGAAAGGTCTTCTTGGTGCGGTTCATGGCTTTCCCGTTGGGTCCACGGGGTTGAACCGCCCGTGAACCTTACTTGATCTTGGCTTCCTTGAACTCGACGTGCTTGCGCGCGACGGGATCGTACTTGCGAAAGCTGAACTTCTCGGTCGTGTTCCGGGGATTCTTCTTGGTCACGTAGAAAAAGCCGGTGTCGGCGGTCGAGACCAGACGGATCTTGACGGTTGCGGGCTTCGCCATGGCGGGTTCCTGTACTCTCTAAGTTTCAGCCGCCCTGGCAGGCCGGCGTTTCGACAATACCACAAGGGGCGGCGCACGGGCACCGCCCTCTCAAGGCTGCGGCCCATGCGAGATCGCAGGCGCAAAGTCAAGCGCGGGCGCGCGCATCACGGCAGCGGGAGAGGCGGGATCGGCTGAACAACGCCGAATTTCTCGTGCCCGAGCGTCCCCTCCAGAGGCGGCAGATCGAGTTCGGGTGCCTCGCAGCGGGTGTCCGGCAGCCGGTCCAGCAGATCGCGAATCAGCGTCAGCCGGCCGCGGCGCTGGTCGTTGAAATCGACCAGCGTCCAGGGAGCATGGGCGGTATGGGTGGCCGCCAGCATGGCCTCGCGCGCCGCGGTATAGGCCTGGTACTTGTCGCGCGCGGCGACATCGACGGGGGAGAGCTTCCAGCGCTTGAGCGGGTCCTCGAGCCGCTCCGCCAGCCGCTCCTCCTGCTGCGCCTGGTCGGTGGCGAGCCAGTACTTGAAGAGCAGAATGCCGTCGTCCACCAGCAGCTTCTCGAACACCGGGGCCTGGCGCAGGAAGGCGTCGACCTCCGCCTCGCCCGCATAGCCCATGACCTTTTCGACACCCGCCCGGTTGTACCACGAGCGATCGAACAGCACGATCTCGCCCCGCGCGGGCAGGTGCGGCACGTAGCGCTGGAAGTACCACTGCCCCTGCTCGCGCTCGCTCGGTGCGGCGAGCGCGACGACGTGGCACTGGCGGGGATTGAGCTGGCCGGAGAGCGCCTTGATCGCGCCGCCCTTGCCGGCGGTGTCGCGCCCCTCGAACAGCACCAGGATCCGCGCGCCGGTCACCTGCGCCCAGCGCGCCATGCCGACGAGCTCCTGCTCCATCGGTTCCAGCAGCGTCTCGTAGGTCTTGCGGCCGAGCGTGTCGGGGTGGCCCTTCCCCATGGTTCAGGCCCTGGCGAGCAGGACCAGGGCGAGCGCCCCGGCAGCGATGCGATACCAGGCGAAGGGCGCGAAGCCCGAGCGGCTGACGAAGGCCATGAACGCCTTGATGACCACGAGCGCCACCACGAACGAGACGAAGAAGCCGACCGCGATCTCGCTCCAGCCGACCGGCCCGGCGCCCGCCATCAACTCGTCGCGGTGGTCCAGCAGTTCGAGCGTGGTGGCGCCGATCATCGTCGGCACGGCGAGGAAGAAGCTGAACTCGGCCGCGGTGCGCCGCTCGATTCCCATCGCTAGTGCGCCCATGATCGTTGCGCCCGAGCGGCTGACCCCCGGCACCATCGCCAGGCACTGCGCCAGGCCGACACCCAGGCACTGCCTGGCCGGCAGTTCCGCGACGCCGGTGAGTGGCCCGGGGCGGGCGACCTTCTCGACGCCCAGGATGGCGATGCCGCCGATAATCAGCGCCCAGGCGACGACCGCCGGCTCTCCCAGCAGCCCCTCGATCTGGTCCTTGAGCAGCAGGCCCAGCGCTGCAGAGGGGATGAAGGCCAGCAGCACGTTGCGCACGAAGCGGACCGAGGTGGGGTTGAGCCTGAGCAGGCCCATGCCCACCGCCCAGAAGGTGCGCCAGAACTGCACGATCACCGCCAGGATCGCACCGAGCTGGATGACGATGTTGAACGTCGCCCACTGGCTCGCATCGTAGCCGAACAGCCGCGTCGCCAGGATGAGGTGCCCGGTCGAGGAGACCGGCAGGAACTCGGTGAGGCCCTCGACAATGCCGAGGAGGATCGCGGTGAAGGTCAGGTCCATGGAGCCGAGGTCATGCCGGACCGGGCGGGCAAGTCAAGCGGTCGATGCTGCGCTGCGGAATTATGGCGCTGGCCGATGCTGGCCATGGATGCTGGCGCGGATGCCGGCTGCGCAAGGAGGTCGAAGGAACCCCCTCCCTCAGCGCCGCGCGCGGCCCCCTCCCCGAGCCTGTCCCAGGGAGGGGATCGCCCGCTTCGCGGGCGGTGGAGGGGCATCCGCAATCCCGGCCGAGGCCCGCAACGTCACCAGATCCGCACGCGGTCCTTGGGCGCGAGATAGAGCGCGTCGCCGGGCTTGACGCCGAACGCCTTGTACCACTCGTCGAAGTTCCGGACGATGCCGTTGACGCGGTACTGCGGCGGGGCATGCGGGTCGATCACCAGGAACTGGCGCGCCTGCTCCTCGCGGACCTTGGAGCGCCAGACCTGCGCCCAGCCCATGAAGAAGCGCTGGTCGCCGGTGAAGCCGTCGATCACCGGCGCTTCCTTGCCGTTCAGCGAGAGCTTGTAGGCGCGATAGGCCAGGCTGAGGCCGCCGAGGTCGCCGATGTTCTCGCCCATGGTGAGGCGGCCGTTCACGCAGGTCTTGCCGTCGTCGAACGGGCAGAAGGCGTCGTACTGCGCGGCCAGCTTGTCCTGCAGCTTCTCGAACGCGGCCTTGTCGGACGGGGTCCACCAGTCGCGCAGGTTGCCGGTACCGTCCGACTTGGCGCCCTGGTCGTCGAAGCCGTGGCCCATCTCGTGGCCGATCACCGCGCCGATGCCGCCATAGTTCACCGCCGGGTCCGCGGAGAGGTTGAAGAACGGCGGCTGCAGGATCGCGGCGGGAAACACGATCTCGTTCAGAGTCGGGTTGTAGTAGGCGTTCACCGTCTCCGGCAGCATGCCCCATTCGCTGCGGTCGACCTTCTGGCCGATGCGGTTCATCTGGAAGTCGGTCTCCCACCGCGTCGCCGCCGTCGCGTTGCCCAGCGGATCGGTGGCGGAGAAGGTGAGCCCCTCATACGTCTTGAAGGTCTCCGGAGCGCCGATCTTGGGCGTGAACGCGTCCAGCTTGGCTTTCGCCTCCACGCGGGTGGCGGGGCTCATCCAGGCGAGGTCCTCGAGGTTCGCCGCCATCGCCTTGCGCAAGTTGGCGACGAGGTCGGCCATCGCCGCCTTCCGCTCGGGCGGGAAGTACTGTTCGGCGTAGATCTTGCCGACGAGCTCACCGGCCATCCCCTCGACCGCCGCGATGGCGCGTTTCCAGCGGGCCCGCTGCTCCGGCTGACCCGAAAGCGTGCGGCCGTAGAACTCGAACGAGGCCTGGTCGATGTCGGAGGGGAGCACCGCCGCGTGATCGCTCAGGAAATGGGCGGCGAGGTAAGCCTGCCAGGTTGCGACGGGCACGGCGTCGATCAGCGTGACCAGCCCCGGCATGCCCGGGCCGAACAGCGCCTGCGCCTTCGCCGCGTCGATCCGCGCAGCCTTCAACTCGCCGGCCGTCGGCGGGATCTCGGCGACCAGCACGTAGCTCGCCTTGGCGGCGCCCGAGGCTTCCAGGAAGGTCCTCACCACGCCCGGTGCGCCCATCGCCTCGAACTCGGCGACCGAGAGCTTGTTGTAGGTGAGATCGCGGTTGCGGGCACCGGCGCGGTCCCAGTCCGCCTGCGCGATCCGGGTTTCGAGCGCTAGCACCGCCTCCGCTGCGGCCTGGGGATCGGCATAGCCGGCCTTGCCCAGCAGGAATGCCAGATAGGCCTTGTACTTGTCGCGCAGCTCGACCGACCGGGCGTCGGTCTTCAGGTAGTAGTCGCGGTCCGGAAGCCCCAGCCCGGCGATCTCGGCGTTCACGGCGTAGACGTCGCTCTGCCGTTCGTCCGCGTCGACTTCGAGGCCGATCGGCGAGGCGAAGCCCGGCGCCGCGAAAAGCCGCGCGAGGTCGGCCGGCGTCTTCGCCGCATTGATCCGGTCGAGGTAGGGCCGGGCCGGCGCGAGCCCGGCGGCGTTGATGGCATCGACGTCCATGAAGGCGGTGTAGGCGGCGGCGATCCGCCCGCCATCGCTGCCGGTCGCTGGCTTGGAGGCGACGAGCGCGTCCATGATCGCGTGGACGCGCTGCTCCGACATGTCGTCGAGCTCGATGAAGGAGCCCCAGCGGGTGCGGTCCGCCGGCAGCTCCACGGTCTTGTTCCAGACCCCGCTGACGAAGGCGTCGAAGTCGTCGCCCGGCTTCACCGAGCGGTCGATCCACTGCGTCTGCACGCCGAACGCGCCCCAGTCGGCCGAAGGCGAGAGCGAAGGCGCCGCCGCGGGTTGGCCGGTGGCGGAAGTGGTCGCGGGGGCGGCGTCCTGCGCCAGGGCGGGGACGGCCAGAGCGAGAACGGAAAGTGCGACGCTCGATGCGAGCGCCTTGCCATGGATTCGGGACATGTCCTGACCTTATGGTAAGAGGGACGGCAGGAGATCGGGTCGGGAAGGGACCTGCGATGGACGCAACTTAATTGCTCCTCCGCGCAACGCCAGTCGAAAATGCCACCGGTCCGGCGGCACTTCGCCCCGGCTCCCGCCCGCGCCCTGCCGAGGCTGCCGCGCTCTCCCGCGCCGTTACGGAAAGGGCTATCCTAGCCCAGCGGCAGGACCGGGGGATGGTCGAACTGCAGCGAGGCCAGGCGCGCGTAGAGGCCGCCGGCCCGGCTCAGGCTCTCATGCGTGCCTTGCTCGACGATCCGCCCCCCGTCCATGACGACGATACGATCGGCCTGCCGCACGGTGGCGAGGCGATGGGCGATGACGAGCGTGGTCCGGTCCGCCATCAGCCGTTCGAGCGCATCCTGCACCAGCCGCTCGCTTTCGGCGTCGAGCGCGCTGGTCGCCTCGTCCAGCAGCAGGATCGGCGCATCGCGCAGCAGCGCGCGGGCGATCGCGACGCGCTGGCGCTGCCCGCCCGAGAGCCGGCCGCCGTCTTCGCCCAGGAAGGTGTCGAGGCCTTGCGGCAACGCCTGGAGGAAGGCCTCGGCGTTGGCGGCGCGCGCGGCCTGCCAGATCGCCGCGTCGTCCGCCTGCCAGTTGCCGTAGCGCAAGTTGTCCCGCGCCGATGCGGCGAACAGCACGCCCTCCTGCGGCACCAGCGCGATGCGCGCGCGAATCTCGGCCGGGTCCGCCGAGACGAGCGGCACGCCGTCGATCTTGATGGCGCCGCTCTGGGGGTCGTAGAACCGCTCGGCCAGCTGGAACAGCGTCGACTTGCCCGCGCCCGAGGGGCCGACGATCGCCACCGTCTCGCCCGGCTCGACCGTGAGGCTGAAATCGTGCAGCGCCGGCAGCTCGGGCCGCGCTGGATAGCGGAAGGTGACCCGCTCGAACGCGAGCTTGCCGCGGGCGGGTTCGGGCATGCGCTGCGGCCGTGCGGGCACCGCGATGGCCGGGCGCTCCCCCAGCAGCTCCGCGAGGCGGCTGGCGGCGCCGGCGCCGCGGACGAGGTCGCCATAGACTTCGGTGAGCGAGCCGAAGGCGCCCGCCACGATCCCGGCGGTGACCACGAAGGCGGCGATCGTGCCGCCGGTGATGGTACCTTCCGCCACGCCGATCGCCCCGCGCCACATGATGACGGTGATCGCGCCGAAGATCAGGAACATGATCACCGCGGTCATGATCGCGCGGATCAGGATGCGTCGGCGCGCAGTGTCGAAGGTGCGCTCCACCGCAAGGGCGAAGCGCTCCTGCTCGCGCCGTTCCTGGTTGAAGGCCTGCACCACGCGCAGCGCCCCCAGCACTTCGGCGGTGAGCGCGCCGATGTCGGCGACGCGGTCCTGGCTGGAGCGCGAGACCGCGCGCAGCTTGCGCCCGAAGGCGGCGATCGGAAGGATCACCAGCGGAATGGCCACGATCAGCCCGGCGGTCAGGCCCGGCGCCAGCGCGAAGAGATAGATCACCCCGCCCACCGCCATGATCGCGTTGCGCAGCGCCACGGAGACGGTCGTGCCGACGATCTGCTCGATGATCGCGGTGTCCGCCGTCATCCTCGAGGAGATTTCCTTGGGGCTGTTCTCCTCGAAGAAGCTGGGCGCCAGGGTCAGCAGGTGGCCCTGCACGCGCCGGCGGATGTCGCCCACGACGCGCTCGCCGAGCCACGAGACCGAGTAGAAGCGGATCGCCGTCGCCACCGCGAGCACCGTGACGACGCCCAGCAGCATGAGGAACCACCAGCGGATCGCGTGCGGATCTGCGCCTTGCGCGAAGCCCTGGTCGATGATCTGGCGAAAGCCGTAAGGGATCGCGAGCGTGGAGGTCGCGGTGACGATCAGCGCGATTCCCGCGCTTGCCATGCGGCCCGGATAGGTGAGCATCTCGCGCCACACCATGCGCAGCGGGCCCAGGCTGCGCCGCCGCGCCTTGCCTTCTGTCGTGCTCTCCGCCTCCGGGGAATTGCCTTGCGTCCCATCCATGCGGCGGGCCTTACAAGGTCGCGCCGCTCAGGAAAAGGCCCCGCTCCGGTCCCGTCGCCAGATGACGGGCCGGATGACGGGCCAGATGACGGGGCGCGGCATCGTGCCGGCAAAGACCCGCGAAAACACGCATGCCGCATTGCAACATTGCCGTCCCCCTCCCTATTTAGGGCATAACATGTCGATGGAGGCCGGATTCGGCCAGGAGACTGATCTTGCTTTACAATGCCTACGAGTTGCAGCGCACCATCCTGAGCAGCGCGGCCGCCTGGGCCTCGGCCGGTGCCGAGATGCTGACCAATCCGTCGCTGCCCTTCGGCTATTCGGGGGTGGGCCCGGTCATGGCCTCGGCGCTGGAGGTCTTCGCCCACGCCGCCGCCCCGCGCGGCAAGCCCGACTTCGACATCCAGACGGTGACGGTGGACGGCCGGTCGCATCCGGTCACCGAATCGATCGTCCTGCATCGCCCCTTCGGCAACCTGCTGCGCTTCGACCACCCCGGGCTGGCGGAGGACGCGCCGCGCCTGCTGATCGTCGCCCCGATGAGCGGCCACTACGCCACCTTGCTGCGCGGCACGGTCGCCCGCATGGTGGAGCGCTGCGTGGTCTACATCACCGACTGGGCCGACGCGAAGATGGTGCCGCCCAGCGCCGGCCGCTTCGACCTCGACGACTACATCGACTACCTGATCGGCTTTCTGGAGCATATCGGCCCCGGCACGCACGTGCTCGCGGTGTGCCAGCCTTCGGTGCCCGCCTATGCGGCGACCGCGATCATGGGCGCCAAGGAGCACCCCTGCCGGCCGGCCACGCTCACCATGATGGGTGGGCCGATCGACACGCGCGAGGCCCCCACCAGCGTCAACGACGTGGCCATCCAGCAGCCGCTCTCGTGGTTCGAGCAGAACGTCGTCGCCACGGTGCCGATGACCTATCCGGGCGCCGGCCGCCGGGTCTACCCGGGCTTCCTGCAGCTCGCCGGGTTCATGGCGATGAACCTGAACGCGCACATGATGAGCCACTACGCAATGTTCAAGCACCTCGTCGAAGGCGACGGGGAAAGCGCGGATTCGACCAAGGCCTTCTACGACGAATACCGCTCGGTCTGCGACATGACCGCCGATTTCTACCTGCAGACGGTCGAGCACGTCTTCCAGCGCCATTCGCTGCCCAAGGGCGAGTTCGTCCACCGGGGCGAGCGCATCGACCTGTCGGGAATCCGCGACACCGCGCTCCTGGCGATCGAGGGCGAGAAGGACGACATCTCGGGCATCGGCCAGACCCGCGCGGCGCTGCACCTGGCCAGCCACCTGCCCGAAGCCCGCAAGAAGTACTACCTGGCGCAGGATGTCGGCCACTACGGCATCTTCAACGGCAGCAAGTGGCGCCAGCGCATCGCGCCGGTGCTGGAGGACTGGATCGCGCAGCACCAGCGCAAGCCGCTCGAGGCCGGTGCCTGAGCCGGTGGGCCGGTGAGGCGCCGGGGCCAAACTCCGGTTGCGTCGGATCGCTCCTGGGATGCGCCGGCCGAACGACGGGGCGGTGGAACCCTGCGGCCGGGCGTGTTATTCCTGCAACTATGAATCGGGCGCAGAGCAGGCGGAAGGTCCTCAAGGGTGGTTTGGTCGCGGGCGTGGGGCTTGCGCTGCCCTCGCGCGTCTTCGCGGCTGACAGCACGGGGCTGCTGGACCCGTCCGGCGCGGCCGCACCGGGCGAAGGCCCCGCGGCGACGCTTGCCAGCACGTTCCCCGCGGGAATGTCCGCGCCGGCGCTGGCCTCCGGCCTCTCTTCGTACGAGCGCCGCGTGCTGGAAACGGCGGCCCGGCAGGCGTCCCGCGTCCGGCCCAAGCTCTGGCGGGCAGACCTCGTCGGCATCGTCGATTTCGCCCAGCCCTCATGGAAGCCGCGCCTCCACTTCGCCAACCTGGAGAACGGCACGCTGCGCTCCTTCCTCGTCGCGCACGGCCGCGGCTCGGACCCGGCGCATAGCGGCTGGCTGCAGAGCTTCTCGAACGTGCCGGGTTCGGAGGCCAGCTCGCGCGGGGCCTATCTCACTTGCGAGTGGTACCAGGGCAAGTACGGCACCTCGATCCGCCTGATCGGGCTCGATGCCGACAACTCGATGGCGCTGCCTCGTGCCATCGTCATGCACCCGGCCTGGTACGTGGACGCGACCATGATCGACAAGTGGGGCAAGCTCGGCCGCAGCGAAGGCTGCTTCGCCATGAGTAACGGCGATTTCAACGAGGCGCTCTGGCACCTTTCAGGGGGCCGCCTGCTGTTCGCCGATCGCATCGGCGAAGGCTGACCGTCCGGCGGGGACCTGGCCGTAGGGCGGAGATGGCCCGGTTAGACAGACGGCCGTCGCGATGATACGGGACGGAACATGGACACCAGCCTGACCGGCCTCAAGCGCGACGCCCCTACCGATGCCCGCCAGGTGCGCTCGCGCAATGCGCTGACCACCGCCCTGCTCGCCCTGCTGGAAGAAAAGTCCTTCGACCAGCTCACCATCCGCGAGATCACGGCACGGGCAGGAACCGGCTACGCCACGTTCTTCCGTCACTATCCTACCAAGGAGGCGTTGCTGGCGGACATCGCCGCGCACGAAATCGCCGATCTGCTGGAACGCACGATCCCGATCCTGCACCAGGCGAACAGCTACGAGTCGACGGTGGCGCTGTGCCAGCACGTCGCCGAGAACGCAGTCCTGTGGTCGGCGCTGCTCAACGGCGGTGCCGCCGGGCTCGTGCGCGACGAGTTCATCCGGCAGGCCCGCGGCCTCGTCGACCAGACGGTGGCGCGTCCCGAATGGCCGGCGGACCTGGGCGTCATGCACGGCACCGGCTCCACCTTCGACATCCTTGCGTGGTGGCTGGCGCAGGACGGCGCACAGCGCCTGCCCGCGGGCGAGGTGGCAGACATCCTCCATCGCCTGGTGATCGCGCCGCTGGTCGGCGACCGGGTCGAGCGCAAGGCGGCGGTCTCGTGACCACGCTGGCGGCTGGCGAGGATCTGCCGCTCGGGGGCGAGATCGCGCATGCCGACTGGCCCGAGTTCGGCTGGATCGACGATGTGCGCCCCTCGCTCGCCGATGCGATGGCCGCGGGTCGGCCCGCCGCACTGGCGACGCTGTTCAAGGTGGAAGGGAGCGCTCCCCGCGGCCCGGGCGCGCAGATGCTGTTCACCGCCGGCGCGAACGGCACCGTCGCGGCCAGCGGCTACTTCTCGGGCGACTGCATCGAGGGTGACGTCGCCCATCACGCGGCGCAAGTGCTCGCCGTTGGGCAGCCGCGCCGGTTGCACTACGGCATGGGCAGTCCCTGGATCGACCTGCGCCTGCGCTGCGGCGGCGCCCTGCACGTGCTGCTCGAGCGGGTGCTGCCCGAAAGCCCGGCCGTCCAGGCCTTGCTGCGCCATGCCGCCGAGCGCCGTTCCTGCACCTGGATCAGCGATGGCGAAAGCCAGGAGACCAGCGAGTCTGCCGGCCCCCTGCTCGCGCTGACCGCCGAGCCGTTCCGGATCGCGCGCCGCTACGACCCGCCGCGGCGCCTGATCGTCTCCGGCGGCGATCCTGGCGCTCTCGCCGCCGCCCGGCTCGGGGCCATGGCGCAGTTCGAGACCATCCTCCTGCGGCCCGGCGGCCCCCACGCTCCGCCGCCCTTTCCGGTCGCGCAGTACGTGCGCGAGGAGCCGGCCGAGGCGCTCGCGCGGCTCAAGGTCGATCGCTGGACCGCATACCTGGGCGCGACGCACGAGGACCACCACGATCTCGGCGGCTGCCTCGCGGCCCTGCGGGGCGGTGCGGGATACGTCGGCATGATCGGCGCCCGCTCGCGCGCGCCCGCCCGCCGGGCGGCGCTGGAAGCGGCCGGAGCGAGCCCCGAGGAGCTTGCCCGCCTGCAACTCTCGCCCGGTGTCCCCGGCCTGGGCAAGTCGCCCTGGGAAGTCGCCACCGGGATCATCGCCGAGATCATGCAGGCCCTGAACCCGGCGCACGAGCGCGC
Source organism: Novosphingobium soli (assembly GCF_042432915.1). NCBI lineage: Bacteria > Pseudomonadati > Pseudomonadota > Alphaproteobacteria > Sphingomonadales > Sphingomonadaceae > Novosphingobium > Novosphingobium soli. The sequence continues at coordinate 181,275 of NZ_JBHLWK010000018.1, read as the reverse complement.
CTGAGGGTGGAGCGCCCACGCACCGTCGCAATCGTGCTCGCCGCCGGCAAGGCCACCCGGTTCGGGAGCGACAAGCTCTCGGCCCTGCTCGATGGCGAGCCGCTGCTGTTCCATGCGATCCGCGCCGCGCGCGCTGCCCCGGTGGCACGGGTGGTCGTGGTGGCGCGGCCCGGGCTGGCAACGGGCGACTGGGCCGGCGCCCCACCGGTCGAGGTGGTGCGGCTCGCCAGCACGGCGCTTTCGGACACGTTGAAGGCGGCCATCGCTGCCGCCGCGGACGCGGACCGCGCCTTCGTCTTCCTCGGCGACATGCCGCGTATCCCGCAAGGTGTCGCGGCGCGCCTGGCCGCCATCATCGGCACCGGCTACGCCGCCATGCCGCGCCACCAGGGCAAGCCTGGGCATCCCGTCCTGCTCTCCTCCCGCGCCTTCCCCGACATCGCCACGCTCACCGGCGACGAGGGCGCCGGCCGGCTGCTGCGCCGCCGGGGCGATGTCGTATTTGACGACTGTCCAGATCCGGCCATACATTTCGATGTGGACCGGCCCGAGGACCTGGACAGGGCGTAGACGGGCGCGGCTTCGGGAGAGCCGACATGACCGATCTGAGCGCGCTGTTCACACCGTTCCGGCTCGGCCGGCACACCCTTCCCAACCGCATCGTCTTTCCGCCGATGGGCCTGCAGGTCTGCGAAGGCGGTGTCCCGGGCGAGGACGCGGCGCGCTACTACGCGCGGCGGGCGCAGGGCGGCGCCAGCCTGGTGGTGACCGAGGGCGTCTACATCGACCACCCCTCATCCGGCGACAACCCGCTGCTCGGGCGGTTCCACGGCGAGGATGCCTTCGCGGGCTGGCGCAACGTGGCGGCACAAGTGCGCGCGGCCGGTGCGCTCTGCGTGCCCGAGCTGTGGCACGTCGGCCTGATCTATCGCGGCCCGGACGTGCTGACGGGTGGGCCTCTCGCCTATCGGCCGGAACTGGGACAAGTCAGTCCCTCGGGCTGGATCGATCCGGCGAACCGGGTCTGCGACGGCATGACCCAGGCCGAGATCGACGACGTGATCTCCGCCTACGCGCGCGGTGCCCGCAAGGCGGTGGAGCTCGGCTTCGACGGCGTCGAGCTTCACGGGGCCCACGGCTACCTCATCGACCAGTTCCTGTGGAAGGCGCTCAACCGGCGGGAGGATCGCTACGGCGGCAGCGCGCGCGCCCGCGGCCGCTTCGCAGCCGAAGTGATCCGCGCCTGCCGTGAGGAGCTGGAGCCCGGCATGCCGCTGATCCTGCGCCTGTCGCAGTGGAAGATGGTGGACTACGCGGCGCGGCTCGCCGACACCCCGCAGGAACTGGAGGAACTGCTCGCCCCCGTGGTCGAGGCTGGCGTCGACCTCTTCGACTGCTCGCAGCGCCGCTTCTGGGAGCCGGCATTCGACGATGGCGGGGACCTGAACCTGGCCGGCTGGGTGAAGAAGGTCACTGGCGTGCCCACCTGCACGATCGGCTCGATCGGGCTCGACAGCGACTTCTTCGCCAATCTGGCCGACGGGCGGGATTCCGCGCTCGACCTGCACCGCCTGGACGACCTGATGCGACGGTTCGACCGCGGCGACTTCGACCTCGTGGCGGTCGGGCGCGCCATGATCGCGGAGCCGGACTGGCCCGCGCTGGTCCGGGCCGGTCGGCTCGACCGGCTCAAGCCGTTCAGCCCCAAGGCGCTGGACGAGGCCTTGATGGCGCATGTGACCACCGACCGCTGACAGGCGCGGAGCCGCTCAGCCACCTGACGCGGTCGATACAGGACCTCCGGCGCGCTCGCCTCACTCGCGCACCAGCCGCCCGGCCTGCTCGACCCGCTGCCGGGCGAGCTGCAGCCCCTCCTCCGCTTCGCGCAACAGGCGGCGCAATTCACCGGGGCCCTCGCGCGGCGCCCGGTCGAGCGCGCCGTGGAGAAAGAGGTGGACCGAATAGCGCACGTGGCGCTCGACGTGCGAGGGGTCCAGCCGCATGCCCCAGGCGGCGTTGCTGGCCGGCCCTCCGACCACCAGGCTGAGGAAGGCCTGAGCGGCGTCCTCCGCCTCGGGGAAATCGCCATTCGGTCCGCCCAGGTGCCGCCGGAACAGGTCCGCCAGATAGTGCAGCGTCGGCTCGGTGCCGAGGCGCACGTTCTCCAGCGCGATCTCGGGCATCGTCACCGATTCCGCATTGGTCAGGCGCAGCAGCCGCAGGCCGGCAGGCCCCAGCACGTTTTCCACCAGCAGCGTGCCGATGCGCAGCAGGGTCGCTTCGAAGTCTTCGCTCTCCTGCGCGCGCAGGGCCGCGGGCGGGACGATCCAGTCCGCGATGGCGCGGTCGAGCGCGGCCTTGAACAGCGCCTCCTTGTCGCCGTAGCGGGCATAGACCGTCCGCTTGGCCATGCCGGCCGCGGCGCAGATCGCGTCGATGCTGGTGCCGGCAAAGCCCTTCTCCACGAAGAGATCGAGCGCCTTGTCGAGCAGTTCCTCGTTGCTGAGCGAGGGTCGCCCCGGGCGGCGCCGGAGCGCTTCGGATGAATCGCCGTCAGGCACTGGGCACCATGGTTCGCCTCGATCTCTCGTCTCGCTTGCGACCCTAGCGGGGCAGTGGAGGCCACGCAACGACGATATAAAACGTCCAGCGGAACATATCCCACTATAACGCACGTGACGTCACCGCGAATCGGTGCTAATGAAACGATTAAGGTAACATACGTGAGGATCGACCTTTTGAGGCCGACCCGCGGAAGTGGAGAGGATGCCATGGCCTTGCCGTCGCGAGACCTGACGCCGTCGATCGGGTCCGAGATCCTGCTGGACAAGGCCGGCCTGCTGAGCGGGGACTATGCCGGCGAACTGCGCGAGCTGCTCGTCCGGCGCGGCGCGCTCGTCATCCGCGACCTCCACCTCAGCGACGAGGAGCTGCGCCAGGTCGCTCGCTCGCTGGGCGACCTGCGGATCGGTTCGGCCAAGCGCGCCGCCGACGGCAAGGTGCTGAACGAAGGCGACGAAGGGGTGCTCAAGGTCAGCCTCGACCCCAAGGTGAACCCCGATTACGCTCGTTTCCTGTTCGGCAACCTGCTGTGGCACATGGACGGTACGTACGAGCCGGTGCCGCCTTTCGCGACGCTGTTCGCTCCTTATCGCCTTTCTAATGAGGGTGGCGACACCATGTTCGCCACCACTTACGCCGCCTACGAGGACCTGCCCCGCGCCGAGCAGGAGCGGCTCTCCAGCCTGAAAGTGGTTCACACGATGCAGGCGGCCCTGTTTCCCGCCAAGCGCGACTGCACGCCCGAGGAGTTCGCCTTGTGGTCCTCCTATCCCCAGCGTTCGCACCCGCTCGTGTGGCAGCACAAGTCCGGCCGGCGCTCGCTCGTGCTCAGCACCTCGGCCGCCTGGATCGAAGGCATGCACCCGGCCGAGAGCCACGACCTGCTGCAGCGGCTGATGATCCACGCGACGCAAGAGAAGTACACCTACCGCCACCAGTGGCGGCTCGGCGACCTGGCGATCTGGGACAACACCGGCACCATGCACCGCGCCATGCCGTTCGAAGCGGGCAGCGCGCGGGAATTCCACCGCTGCACCCTCAACGGGGAGGAGCCGGTCACCGCACCTGGGCGGATCGCCGCGGCGGTCGCCTGACACGACACAAGGGAGAGGACACATGCAGGTCGGCGTACACCTGGGCTACCAGAACCTTCACGGGCTGCCCGACTACGAGTTCTTCCGCAAGGAGACCCAGCTCGCGGTCGAGGCCGAGGCGATGGGCTTCGACTTCGCGGCGATGGTCGAGCACCACTTCACCGACTACGCCGCCTGCCCCGACCCCTTGCAGGCGCTGAGCTGGGTGGCCGCGAAGACCAAGACGATCAAGCTGATGCCCGCGGCGGTCATCCTGCCCTGGAACGATCCGCTGCGGGTGGTGGAGAAGGTCGCGATGCTCGATGCGCTGTGCGAGGGGCGCCTCTACCTCGGCATGGGCCGGGGCGCGGCGCGGCGCGAGTTCGAGAAGTTCGGCCGCAGCCTGGCCGACAGCCGCGAGATGTTCGACGAGGCGGCGCTCATCATCATGGAGGGGTTGGAGACCGGCGTGGTCGAAGCCGACGGCAAGTGGTTCCAGCAGCCGCGCGCCGAGATCCGGCCGCGTCCGCAGGGCTGGACGCGCGACCGCTGCGTCATGGTCTCGATGTCGCCGGGGTCGTGCGAAGTCGCGGCGGAATACGGACTCAAGGCCTTGCGCTTCAGCCAGGGCGACTGGTCGAAGGCCATGCCCGAGATCGACAAGTACCGCACGACGTTCAAGGCCCTGCACGGAAAGGCCGCGCCGCCCTTCATCATCTCGGACTTCATGGTCTGCTTCGCCGACCGGGCCAAGGTGACGGACTATACCGACAAGTACTTCGCTGCCCAGTTCCTGCAGGTGGCGAACCACTACGAGTTCATGAGCCCGCACTTCAAGGACCTGCCGAGCTACGCGACCTACGCCTACATGGGCGATATGGCCGCCGCGCGGGGCGGACCGGACAAGGCCTACAAGGACTACGTCGGCGGGAATCTCATCGGCACGCCCGAGGAGCTCTACGACAAGCACCTGGAGCGCAAGTCGATGGTCGGCGACTACGAGATCATCGCCAATTTCAGCTTCGGCGGCATGCCCTACGAAGACGTGTACGAGCAGATGAAACTCTTTGCCGACAAGGTCATGCCGCTGCTGAAGGCGGAAGAGCCGGTCCTGGCGTAAGCTGGTCCCGGCACGGCTGACAAGGGAGAGGAACATGACCGAGATCGAGGGCCGCAGCGCCGTCGTCACCGGCGGAGGCAGCGGCATCGGCATGGGGCTGGCCCAGGAACTCGCCCGCCAGGGCGCGCGCGTCGCCGTGGCCGACATCATGCCCGGCAATGCCGAGGCGGTGGCCGAAGCCATCCGCGCCGAGGGGGGCGAGGCGATCGCGGTGGCGTGCGACGTGTGCGACCGCGCCTCGATCCGGGCGATGAAGCAGGCGGTGGACGCGGCGTTCGGCCCGGTCCAGCTGCTCTTCGCCAATGCCGGGGCGACCTCCTTCGATCCGCTGGTCGAGATGACGGACGACGACGTCGACTGGATTCTCCAGGTCAATCTCCACGGTGTGATGAACACGACGCGGGCCTTCCTGCCGGACATGATCGCGCAGCGCGAAGGCCACATCTGCGCCACGGCCTCGATGGCCGGGCTGCTGCCGGGATGGATTCCCGTCCACGCGCCCTACTCCGCCGCCAAGGCGGGCATCATCGGGCTGATGATGAACCTGGGCCTGGAGCTGGCCGAGCACAACGTCCACACCACCAGCTATTGTCCCGGCGGGGTCGCCACGGGGATGAAGGACAACAACGCCCGCTACCGTCCGGCACGCTTCGGCGGCCCGGCGAAGGGCCAGCTCGAAGTGACCGAAGCGTCCAGCGTTGCCCACAGCCACGACTTCTACACGCCCGACGCCATCGCTCCCATGGTCTTGGATGCGGTGCGGCACGATCGCGCCTTCGTTTTCGACCATCCGGACCAGCGGGCGCACTTCCGGCGTACCTATTCGGGGATTGTGGAGGCCTGCTACGATGCGGCAGATGCATGGCATGCGACCCACGGTACGCCGCAGGCGAACCCCGACGGGGCCCGGCTGGTCCAGCCCGCACAGGCTGGCTGACGACAAGAGGAGAGAAGCCTTGGCTGAGTTGAATGTCCGTCCGCTCGTCGAAGGCCGGGATTTCGGCATCCGCATCCTCGGCCTGACCGAACCGGACACGCACGATCCCCGGGTCCGGGACCAAGTGAACGCCCTCTTCACCCGCCACGGCATGATCGTGTTCGAAGACGTCGAGCCCTCGGGCGCCATGCACGTGGCGCTGTCCAACATCTTCGGCCCGATGAAGGACCACCCGAGCAAGGCCGTCCCGCGGGTCGATCAGGACACGATGCCCGGCGTCATCGACATGACCTGCAAGCCCTGGCCGGAAGGGCGCATCCACGTGGAAGGGCGTGAGGTCACGCAGTGGCTGCCCTGGCACTTCGACCATGCCTACAACAACGAGCTCAACCGCGCCGGCGTGCTGCGCGCGATCGACATCCCGCCGCAGGACGGCCTCACCGGCTTCGTCGACGGCATCGAGCTGTACGAGCGGCTCTCGCCCGACCTGCGCGCGAGGATCGAGGGCCGCAACGTGCTCTATCGCATGAACGTCATCATGCAGAACTTCCACTTCGGCGCCCCGGATGACTACCTCTGCCTGGCCGAGAACCCGCATGCCGACGCGGTGATGGAAGCGGCCAAGGACACGCCCCGCGCCGTCCACCCGGCCGTCTGGACGCGGGAGACGGGCGAAAAGGTGCTCCACGTCTCGCCCTGGATGGCCGAGGGGATCGAAGGCGACGAGACGCCGGAGGGAGACGCCCTGCTCGACGCCGTCAGCCGCGAGATCTTCACGCTCGCCAGGGACTTGTCCTATTGGCACCGCTGGAAGCCCACCGACATGCTGATCTGGGACAACTGGCGCGTCCTGCATGCCGTCAGCGGCCACGACCCCCAGTACGGCCGGCGCATGCAACGCACGACCATCAAGGGCGACTACGGGCTCGGCTACTTCGAAAACGGCGCCTCGAGCGACAACAAGATCCTGGAGCGGACGTACTGACCTTCGGCGCACGGCCTTCGACAGGCTCAGGCTGAACGGTCCCCGGCGGTCTGCGCTGGGGCGGATCTCCCCGCCCCCCCCTCACCGCCCGTGCCGAGCCTGTCGAAGCATGCGAGCCTCGCGCCATCCTCCGGTCCTTCGATAGGTGCCCGGCTAGGCGCGCCCCGTCTCGGTCGAGAGCACCGCCGGATCGATGCCTTCGGCCCGCCACGTGGCGGACCAGCGCGCTTCGGGAGGGGTTTCGAACAGGACCTCTCGGTGGCCCGCGGCGGCGTACCAGCCATGGTGGCGCATCTCGGCCTCCAGCTGGCCGGCGCCCCAGCCGGCATAGCCCAGCGCCATGATCCAGTGCTCCGGCCCGCGCCCCTCCGCGATCGCGCGCAGCACGTCCATCGAGGCGGAGAGCGCGCAGAGCGGCTGCACTGCGATGGTGTCGGCCCCGCCCCAGTCGGTCGAATGGAGGATGAACCCGCGGCCCGGCTCCACCGGCCCGCCGTTCATGATCTCGCGATTGGGCGAGACGCCGGGGTCGACGTCCAGTTCCTCCAGCACGTCGTGGAAGCGCACGCCGTCCCGCACCTGGCCGATCCCGATGCCGAGCGCGCCGTTCTCGTCATGCACGCACATCACGTTGACCGACCGCTCGAAGCGCGGGTCGAACATGCCGGGCATGGCGAGCAGGATCCGGCCCGAGAGGTACTGTTCAGCAGTCACGCCTGGCAATGTAGGCGCGCCGCCCGGCACCGCAAGCGGCAAGGCGGTGGGCCGCCGCCCTTTCCCTTCCTCGCAGGTGCCCTTAAGGAGGCGGAATGACGCTGCTGTTCGACCTGCCCGCCGCCTCCGCCGTCCCCGTGCTCGGTGCGGAGGCACGCTATCCGGTGCGCCGCGTGTTCTGCGTCGGCCGCAACTATGCCGCGCACGCTTTGGAACTGGGCAATGCCGTGGACCGGGAGGCTCCGATCTGGTTCACCAAGGCGCCGGCCGCGCTCTGCCTGTCGGGCGAAACGATCCCCTACCCGCCGGGAACCGCCAGCTGCCACTACGAGATGGAGCTGGTCGTCGCCATCGGCGCGCCGGCTTTCCGCATCGGGCCCGAGGCCGCGCTTGATGTCGTCTTCGGCTATGCCTGCGGGCTCGACATGACCCGGCGCGACCTGCAGAACGCGGCCAAGGCCAAGGGCTATCCCTGGGACACCGGCAAGGACTTCGAGAATGGCGCGGTGATCGCGCCCATCACGCCCGCAGCGCGCTTCGGCGAAGTGGCGGGGCAGCGCATCGCGCTGGCGCAGAACGGCGAGGCACGCCAGGACGGCACGCTCGCCGACATGATCTGGTCGATCCCCGAGCTGATCGCCGACCTTTCGCGCCTCTACCACCTTGCGCCGGGCGACCTTGTCTACACCGGCACGCCGGCAGGGGTCGGTCCCGTCGCGGCCGGCGACGTGCTGGAAGGCACGATCGAGGGCCTGGAGCCGGTCCGGCTGGAGATCGGCCCGGCGGAGTGACGCCGGTTCAGTAGTTGTAGGTCAGCTGCACCGCGACCGAGCGCGGTTGCGCGACGGTTCCGATGATGTCCGCCAGCGCAACGCAGCCCGCCGGCGTGCCGACCGCGGTGCAACTCGCGCCGCTGGTTCCCTTGGCGCCGCCGGTGCCGGTCCGGTCGATGCCGCTGATGAGGTTGCGCTCGTTGGTGAGATTGCGGCCGATCACCGCCAGCTCCCACTTGCGGTCGGCGGTGAACAGGCGCCAGCTGGCGTCCAGCTTCCAGAAGGCGTCCTGCTGCGCCAGCGGCTGGAGCTGGGTGCCGGCGTTGTATTTGCCCGAATAGTTGGCGTCGGCCGACACGCTCGTCGTCAGCGCGCCCAGCCCGGCCTCGAAGTAGCCGCCGAGGTTGGCGGTGAAGACCGGCGCCTTGCGCAGTCGCCGCCCGGACAGGTCCTGCGCGGTGTAGCGGCCCAGCACCGTATCGAACTGCTGGTTGCAGCCGAGCGCCGCGGTCTGGCCGGCGTAGCAGTCGGCCAGGTAGTCGCGGAACTTCGAATCGTTGTAGGCCACGGCGGCATGGAGCGAGAGCCCGGGCGCTGCGGAGGGGGAGAAGCTGGTCTCCGCCTCGATCCCCTTGATCCGCGCCTTGGCGGCGTTCTGCAGGCGGAAGGCGCGGCTGGTGGTGTCGAAGACCGAGACCTGCAGGCCCGAGTAGTCGTACCAGTAGGCGGTGAGGTTGAACGTGACCTGCCGGTCGGCGAAGCGTGACTTGAGGCCGGCCTCGAAGCCTTCGACCTCCTCGGGATCGAAGCTCTGGTCGCGCGACGGGTCGAGCGCGATGGCGCCGTTGGTGAACCCCGCATCGAAGCCGCCGGACTTGAACCCCTGCTTGTACGAGGCGAAGAGCATCACATCGTCCGCAGGCGTAAACTTGACCGTGACTTCGGGCGAGAAGTCGTCGAACTTCAGCCGGGTGCCGGGATAGCGCGGGCTCGTCGTCACGTCGAAGGGCGTGCCGCCGTAAGGGGTGACCGTGAAGTCGCGCAGATCCTTCACTTCGTGGGTGTAGCGGCCGCCGGCGGTGACCTGGATCTGCTCGGTCGGGTTGAACAGCAGCTGGCCGAAGGCCGAGGCCGAGGTCTGCTTCTGGTGCGTCGATTCGGTGGGCAGCGGCAGGTTGATGCCGGGCACCGCGATGAACGTCGAGGTGTAGAGCCGGCGGTCTTCGTAGAAACCGCCGATCACGACGTCGAACATGCCGTCGAAATCGGACGCGAGGCGCAGTTCCTGGGAATACTGGTCGTTGCTGAAGCCCACGACGAAGGCGTTGTTGCTGGTGGGGCCATAGCCGCCGTTCGAGGAGATATCCTCCCGCACGCCGTAGTAGCCCGAGACCGAGGTCAGCGTCAGCGCCTCCGACAGGTCCCAGTCGACCTGCCCGGTGAGGAGGTACTGGCGGTTGAGACGGCCGCCGTAAGGACCGGCGAAGGACGGGCTAAGGGCCAGATAGGACGGCGGAAGCGCCGCGGTATAGACGACGCCGTCGTTCTCGCAGTTGCTGGCATCCTCGAACGGGCGCTGGCCTACGCCATAGGGGCAGGCGACGATGTCCGAGTAGAAGGACGGCCCGCCGACCACCTCGGTTTCCGTGTACGTGCCCTTGAGCCGGACCTTGATCCGGTCGCTCGGCTGCCAGGCCAGCGTGGCGCGCAAGAACATCTCGTCCTGCTTGGGGAAGCGGTGGAGATCGGTGGGGATGACCCCCGGAGGAGGGGTGCTTGTGCCGGGGGCATCGGGGGTGACCAGGCGGATGTAGCCCTCCATCCGTGAGCCGTGCGCGGCGAGGCGCAGGCCCAGTGTGTCGGTGAGCGGGGCCGAGCCGGTGACGTCCACGTACTTCTCGCGTGCCTTGAACTCGTAGCCGGCGCGGACCATCAGCTCGGGCGCGTCGCCGGGATCGGCGGTGAGAATGGAGATGATGCCGCCGGGGCTGTTCTTGCCGAAGAACAGCGACTGCGGACCGCGCAGGATCTCGATCTGCTGGAGGTCCATCTGCGCCGCGCGCAGGATCTGGGCGCTGGAGATCGGCACGCCGTCGACATTGGTGGAGACCGCCTGGTCCACGAAGGCCATCGATTCGCCCGAGCCGATCCCGCGCAGCGAGATCGACCCGCCCATCGCGCCGGAAGCCTCTCCGGTGAACAGGCCCGGGGTGAACTGCGCGATCGAATCGATGCCGGTGACACCATAGCGGTCGAGCAGCGCGTCGGAGAGCACGGTCATCGGCACCGGCGTCTCCTGCGCCGTCTCGGCGCGGCGGCGGGCGGTGACGATGATGTCGGCGCCGGTGACGTCCTCGCGGGCGGAGGGAGACCCGTCGGCGGCCCTGGGTCCGGACGGGGCGGGCGCTTCGTCCTGCGCCGCAGCGGGGGTGCCCGTAAACGCCAGCGCACCGGATACGCAGGCGAGCAGCCATGCCTGGGTTGCCATCGTGTCATCCTCCTCAAAGCTCCCGCCCACCGGGGACGGGCACGACGCGCGGGCCCTTCCTGGACCCGTCTTCGCCGCTTCGGGGACCCTTGTACCATCGACAGGCGTCCTTGGCAGACTGCACAGTTGTCCAAACAGGCAAACTCCGCGCCTGCGATCCGTCCACCGCGCCGCGCCTTGCCACCCCGGCTGCTTGCCGTAGAAGGCGCGGCATGACCTCGACGCGATGCCGCGCGGCACGAACCCTGTCGCTCCTGACCCTTCCCCTGCTGCTGGCGCCTCTTTCCGCCCGGGCCGGGGAGTCCACTGCGGAGAGCGAGGACGGCGAGGCCCTGCCCCGGGCCCCGATCGTCGTCACCGGCCGCGGACTGCGCGAAGGCCCCGCCACCCCCGCCTACGACGTGCGCAGGCTGGAGCGCGACACGCTGACCTCCAGCGCTTCGGGCCGGATCGAGGACGTGCTCGCCTCGGTGGCCGGGTTCCAGCAGTTCCGCCGCTCGGACAGCCGCGCCTCCAATCCCTCGAACCAGGGCGTGACGCTGCGCGCGCTGGGCGGCAACGCCTCCAGCCGGGCGCAGGTGCTGCTGGACGGGGTGCCGGTGGGCAACCCGTTCTTCGGCTATATCCCGCTGAGCGCGCTGGCGCCCGAACGCCTGGGCGCGGTGCGGGTCACGCGCGGCGGCGGCATGGGCGCGTTCGGCGCCGGCGCCGTGTCCGGCACGATCGAGCTGGAGAGCGCCGGGCCCGACGAGCTCGGCCCGCTTTCCGCACAGGCGCTCGTCAACGACCGCGGCGAGACCCAGAGCGCGCTCACGCTGGCGCCGCGCCTGGGCGAAGGCTTCGTCGTGGCCGGCGTGCAGTGGGACCGCGGCCAGGGCTTCCAGACCACCCCGCGCGACCAGCGCGTCGCCGCCACCGCCCGCGCCGGCTACGAGAGCTGGTCGGGATCGCTGCGCGGCGTCGCACCGCTCACCGACGCGGTCGAGGTGCAGGCCTCCGGCCTCGTCTACGACGACGCCCGGACCCTGCGCTTCGATGGCGCGGATTCGACGTCGTCGGGGCAGCAGGGCGCGCTGCGCCTGGTCGGCCGGGGAGCATGGCAGTTCGACGTGCTCGGCTACGTCCAGGCGCAGGATTTCTCGAACGTCGTCATCAGCTCCACCAGCTTCCGCAAGACGCTGGACCAGAAGAAGACCCCGACGCTGGCGGTCGGCGGCAAGGCCGAGCTGCGGCCGCCGGTCGGCGCCGACCACGTGCTGCGGCTGGGTGCCGACATCCGGCTTTCGCGCGGCCACCTGGTGGAAGTGCCCTTAAACGCGACCACCGGCCTGGCCACGGCGTTCCGCCGTGCCGGGGGCAAGCAGTCCGACCTCGGGCTCTACGTCGAGGACGACTGGACGCTGGGCAGCCTGGTGGTGACGGCCGGTGCCCGCGCCGATCGCTGGACGATCCGCGATGGCTTCTACCGCGAGCTGAACGCGGCCGGGGCGGTGAGCCGCGACACCCGCTTCGCAAACCGTGACGGGTGGAGCGGCAACGCCCGCGGCGGCCTGGTCTGGAACGCGGGCCGCGCGGTCTCGCTGCGCGCCGCCGCCTATACCGGCCTGCGCCTGCCGACGCTGAACGAGCTCTACCGCCCCTTCGTGGTCTTCCCCGTGACCACGCAGGCCAACGCCGCGCTCAAGCCGGAACGGCTGCGCGGGTACGAGGCGGGCGTGGACCTCCATCCCTCGCCGGCGCTGTCGATCGCGCTGACCGCCTTCGACAACCGCCTGAAGGACGCGGTCGCCAACGTGACGCTCGATGCCACCACGCGCCAGCGACAGAACGTCAATGCGATCCGCGCCCGCGGGCTGGAGGCGAGCGCGGAGCTTGCGCTCGGGCGCGTCGATCTGTCCGGGTCGCTGGCCTGGACCGACGCCGAAGTGGAGGCGAGCGGGAGCCAGCAGGCGCTCGACGGGCTGCGCCCGGCGCAGGTGCCCCGCCTCTTCGCCAGCGGCACCCTGGCCTGGACCCCGCGCGAGGGCTGGCGCCTCGCGGCCACGGTGCGCCACACCGGCGCCCAGTTCGAGGACGACCTGGAGACCGACGTCCTGCCCGCCGCGACCACGCTCGACCTCTTCGCGCAAGTCCCGCTCGGCCGCTTCGCCACGCTGGTCCTGCGCGGCGAGAACCTTACCGACGAGACGATCGTGACGCGCAATCAAGGCGGCTCGATCGACCTGGGCCAGCCGCGCACGCTGTGGGCGGGGATCAAGCTGGGCTTGCGCTAGGGCCGCGTCTCGGGCACCGCCGCGGCATATGAGCTGGCTGGACATGCCGTGACCCGTCTCACCGTCAACGAACGGCCCGTCGAGTTCGCGATGGACCCGCGCACGCCGCTGCTCTGGGCGCTGCGCGACGCCGCCAACCTGACCGGCACCAAGTACGGCTGCGGCGTGGGCGACTGCCACGCCTGCACGGTCCACGTGGACGGCGCGGCGCTGCGCGCGTGCCTCATCTCGCTGGCCGAGTGCGAGGGCCGCTTCGTGGTCACCGTCGAGGGCCTGGCGCGCGACCGGCCGCACCCGGTGCAGCAGGCCCTGGTCGCCGAGCAGGCGATCCAGTGCGGCTTCTGCACCCCCGGCATCGTCATGGCCGCGGCCGCGCTGCTGGCGCGCAACGCCCGCCCGAGCGAGGCCGAGATCAAGGCGGCGATCCCCAACTTGTGCCGCTGCGGCGTCCACCCGCGCCTGGTGCGCGCCGTCCAGCGCGCCGCCGCGCTCGCCCGCGGGGAAGAACAGACCATCGGCGAGGGGCCGGCACCCGCGCCGCCAACACGAGAAGGAGACCGGCAATGAAGGCCACCATCTGGCACAACCCCGCCTGCGGCACCTCGCGCAAGACGCTCGCGATCCTCGAGGAGACCCCCGGCATCGCGCTGGAGGTGGTCGAGTACCTCAAGACCCCGCCGTCCGCCGACAAGCTGGCGCAGCTCTACCGCGATGCCGGCATCACCCCGCAGCAGGGCCTGCGCACCCGCGGGACCGATGCCGTCGAGCGCGGCCTGCCCGATGCCGACGATGCCACCGTTCTGGCCGCGATGGCCGCCGAACCGATGCTGATCGAGCGTCCTCTGGTGGAAACCGAAAGGGGCGTCAGGCTTTGTCGCCCGCAGGAGACGGTTCGCGAGATACTCTAGGAGTCCATCCCCAAGGCCCGACCCCATCGCCTTGCAATGGCAGCGACAATCTGCCACCGCATGGCAGATTTCTGACACCGCACAACGCGAGAGCTTGCCCCAGCATGACCAGTACCGAGCTTGCCCGAGAGGCACTGCCCCAGCGGATCAAGCGGAAAATCAAGCAAGGCATGGGGCCATGGGGCGTGTTCCTGGAAGGGTTCCTGCGCCACCCCGTGATGGTGGGCTCGGTGGTGCCGTCCTCCCGCTTCGTCATCAACCGGATGCTCTCGCGGGTCGACTGGTCGCGCTGCAAGCTGTTCGTCGAGTATGGCCCCGGCGTCGGCACCTTCTGCCGCCCGGTGCTCGACCGCCTGCCGCGCGACGGCATGATGCTGGTGATCGACACCAACCCGCTTTTCATCGACTACCTGCGGCGCACGGTCAACGACAGCCGCTTCGTGGCAGTGCTGGGCTCGGCCGCCGACGTCGAGGAGATCGTGCGCGCCCACGGCCACGAAAAGGCGGACTACGTGCTTTCGGGCCTGCCCTTCTCCACCCTGCCGGACGGCGTCGCCCCGGCCATCGCCGCTGCCACCCATCGCGTCATCCGCAAGGGCGGGGCCTTCCTGGTGTACCAGTTCCGCCCCAAGGCGCGCAGCTACATGGCGCGCCACTTCAAGCACATCGACCAGGACTTCGAGGCGGTGAACGTGCCGCCCTGCTTCCTGTGGTGGGCCTGGAAGGAAGAGGACGAGGCCTGACGAGGGCCGGCGAAGGCTGACCCCGGGGGCGGCCGGAGGTCGAGGCGCGGCTTGCTCTAAGGCGCCGCTTACTCGAACGGGCTGGCGGCGAACTCGGGCGTGGGACCGGCAAGCTGGCGGTGCGTCTGCGCCACCACGGCCGCCAGCACCACGCTCGCCGCCGCGGAGATCGCGCCCGAGACCACGCCCATGATCATGAGGGCGAAGCCGCCCTGCCCCAGCAGCAGCATGACCGGCCCCGCCAGCACCAGCGTCAGCGTGATGGCGAGCACGAAGTAGCCCAGCGTCAGCAGCAGGTAGAAGCCGAATAGCCGGGCGCTGTTGCGCCGCGTCAGCCGCCAGGAGCGCGCCATGGCGCCGACGGGATTGCGCACCCCCTCGTTGACGATCACCGGCACCACCAGCGACAGCTTGATCGCGGCGTAGGCCAGCGCCATCATCAGCAGCACGACGGCCACCATCGAACCCGCGCGCGGTGCCCCGATCAGCGCGAACAGGCCGGCCACCAGCATCGTGATCGCCACCGTCGCCAGCATGACCCCGAGGAAGACGATCACCGCGACCGCGAAGAGCGAGGGCAGCGCGCGCAGTCCGGCGCGGATCGATTCGCCCACGGTCGGGCGCTGCCGGTCGCTGATGAGGGAAGTGACGGCCAGGTAGCCGATCATCTGCGCCACTCCGCCGCCGACGCCGAAGGCGAGCATCATGCCGAGGTTTTCCCGCATCACCTGCTTCAGGACCTCGGGCTGCGCCATGGTGGCCATGATCCGCGTCTGCACATCCGTGAGGAAGACGGTGGAGAGGAGCGTGGGGAGCAGGAAGAACACGCCGCCCAGTGCCAGCAGCACCTCGCGGTTGGCGCGCACGGCGGCCATCGCGTCAGTCCAGGCCCGGTTGCTGTCGAACTTCATCTCGTACTCCACGGTGGGCCGGATCCGCGCATTCGCCCCGGGGGCGGGCGGGCCTCGCCTGAAGGCTCTTGATAACCGCAGGAAATGGCGCCACGCAACGCGGCATGACGATTCCCGCCACTCTTCCGGGTGATATCGAGCTCCGGGTGTCCACCGATCCCGTCCCCTACCGCGCGGCGCTGGAGGAGATGACCGCCCGCAACGCGGCGATCGCGGCGGGCGAGGCGCGCGAACTGGTGTGGCTGCTCGAACATCCGCCGGTCTACACCGCCGGGACCAGCGCCGCCTCGGCCGAGCTGCTCGACCCGCGCTTCGAGGTGGTCGAGGCCGGGCGCGGCGGGCGCTACACCTACCACGGGCCCGGCCAGCGCGTGGGCTATGTCCTGCTGGACCTCAGGACGCACGCCCGCGACGCCCGCGGCTTCGTGCACGGCCTCGAAGGCTGGGTGATCGAGACCCTGCGCGATTTCGGGGTGGAGGGCTTTCGCTCCGAGGGCCGGATCGGCATCTGGACCCGCGACATCGACGGGCGCGAGGCCAAGGTCGGCGCCATCGGCGTGCGCATCCGCAAGTGGGTGACGATGCACGGCTTCGCGGTGAACATCCGCCCGGACCTGTCGCACTTCACCGGCATCGTGCCCTGCGGGATCGACGAATTCGGCGTCACCAGCCTGGAGCGGCTCGGCAAGCCGGTGGACTTCGCCGCCTGGGACGCAGCGCTCCTCGCCCGCGCGCCCGCCTTCCTCGCCGCGCTCGATCGCCCCTGCCCGCCGGAGACCGCCGCATGAAGTTCCGCCTGACCGGTGCCGTCGTCTGCGCCACGCTGGCGCTCGCCGCGTGCAAGAACTCCGACGACCAGCCCAAGGCGGCCGCCGGCGGCGAGCTGCTGCCCCGCTCGGTGGGCGACGACATGCTGCCTTACGACACGGTCCGCTCGCAAGCCTCGCTGTCGGACCCCGACGCGGGGCTCTACGAAGGGCCAACGACGCGCGGCCCCTCGGTGTCAGCGTCCGCAGCGCCCGAGGACGAGGGCGTCACCGACCCGCTCGAGGCCGGGCCGGTCGTGGACACGCCCCCGCCGGCAGCGGACCCGCAGCCCTGATCCGGCGCTGGCGGGACAGCATCGCCTAGCGGCGGGCACCGCTCCAACATGCGGGCGCCGCGCCTCGCCTCGGGGCCTTCGACAGGCTCAGGCTGAGCGGGCGGGAGGCCTGGCCGGGCGGAAACACGACTGCCGGCGAGCGCGGCCACCGCGCTCACCGGCGGCGGCGTCACAGCGCCTTGTCGTAGATCGCGTATTCGCGGTTGACCTTGCTGTCGATGGCCTGCGCGATGGCGACCATGCCCTGGTTGTCCTCGAGGATCCAGCCGATCTCGCCGCGCTTCGCCGCGAACTTCGAGGCCGCAGCGCGGCGGATGTACTCGATCATCATGAAGGCGAGCTGGCTGGCGAGGCGCGAGGACTGCAGCTTCTTGCGCACCCCCATCAGCGGCACGCGCATGTCCGCCGGGCGAGGCTTGCGCAGCCACAGCAGCAGCTTGAGCAGGCCGAAGATGGACGGCTTGCCGTTGCGCTTGTTCACCGTCCTCTGCACGCCGTTGAGGTCCGGCAGCGTCATCATGAAGGCGACCGCCTCGCCGTCGTACTCGGCGATGCGGATCAGCGAGGGCTGCACCAGCGGCTTGAGCGCCTTGCCGGTATAGGCGATCTCCTCGGGCGTGAAGGGCACGAAGCCCCAGTTGTCCGACCACGCGTCGTTGAGGATGTCGCAGATGATCGCGGCATCGCGGTCGAAGTGCTTGAGGTCGGCCTCGCGGATGACGATCCGCGCGTTCTTCTCGCCCGAGGCGACGATGCGCTGGATCAGCGGCGGGAACTGGTTGCGCACGTCGAGCTCGTAGGTGTGGAGCGTCTTCACCCGCACGTAGCCGGCACTTTCGACCCAGCCCTGGTAGGCGGGGTTGTGATGCGCCATCATCACCATCGGCGGATGATCGTGGCCGAGCACCTGCAGCCCGGGCTCCTCCCAGATCGAGAGGTTCATCGGCGCCAGCACGCGGGTCATGCCCTGGCCCCGCAGCCAGTCCTCGGCCGCGGCGATGAGCGCCTGCGCGGTCTCCGCGTCCTCGGCCTCGATCGCGCCCCAGTTGCCCGTGCCCGGCCCCATGCCCTGCTCGGGCGGCTGTTTCAGCGCCAGTTCATCGATGTGGGCGGAAATGCGCCCGACCACCCGGTCGCCGCGCCGGGCGAGGAACAGCTGGACGCGGGCGTGGGCGAAGAACGGGTTCTTGCCGCGCGTGAACTTGGAGACCTCCTCCGAGCGCAGGTTCGCGACCCAGTTTTGATCTGACGCATTGAGCCGATAAGCGACATCGACAAAAGCGGCGATGTCGGCCTTGCTGGAGACGGGTGTGATGACTAGTTCGGCCATGGCCACGATGCTGCCTTTGTTCTGGCGTAACAGGGAAGTGCGCGCGAGGTGCTGCCGCGGACGGCGTCTTGTCAAGCCCGGCTTCCCGCCGGGGCGCAAGGCGGCCGGCCGTGAACTCCGGTCCGGGTCGGCTGACACCCGGAAGCATTTTGGAAATCTCGAACGATGAATGCCCACAAAGCGATAGACCTGCCCTCTTCCCCGGTGCGCGACGCGGCGCAGGGCGCGACGTGGCATTCGCAGATCCCCGACGACAAGGCGATGCTGCGCGCCGCGGTGGAGCTGACGCGCGATATCTCGCAGGCGCGGCCCGGCATCTACTGGCCGGACCTGCTGGCCAGCGCGCTGGTCGGCTATGGCGCCCTGGCCGGCGCGATCCTGGTGGCCCAGCCGGTGCTGGCGGTGGTGCTCGCCGTGGTGTCCTCGCTGGCGCTCTACCGCGCGCTGCTGTTCATCCACGAGCTCAGCCACATCCACAAGGATGCGCTGCCGGGCTTCCGCTTCGGCTGGAACCTGCTGGTGGGCATCCCGCTGCTGATCCCCTCCTTCATGTACGAGGGGGTGCACACCCAGCACCATGCCCGCACCCGCTACGGCACCGTGGAGGACCCGGAGTACCTGCCGCTGGCGCTGATGAAGCCGTGGAGCCTGCCGGTCTTCGCGCTGACCGCGATCCTGCTGCCGCCGGCGCTGCTCATCCGGTCGGCCGTGCTGGTGCCGCTGGGCACGGTGATCCCGCCGCTGCGCACGCTGGTGTGGGAACGTGCCTCCGCGCTTGCCATCAATCCGCAGTACCGCCGCCGCAAGCCCGAGGGCGATTTCGCCCACATGGTGTTCTGGCAGGAACTGGGCTGCTCGGCCTGGGCGATCGCGGCGATCGGTGCAAGCCTCGCCTGGGGCTGGCGCCCGCTGCTGATCGGCTTGTGCGTGGTCTCGTTCACGGCGCTGCTCAACCAGGTCCGCACCCTCGTGGCGCACCTGTGGGAGAACGACGGCGAGGCGATGACCGTCACCGCGCAGTACCTCGATTCGGTGAACGTGCCGCCTCCGGCCCGGTTCTCGGGCCTGTGGGCGCCCGTGGGGCTGCGCTACCATGCGCTGCACCACCTGCTGCCCTCGATGCCCTATCACTCGCTGGCGGAGGCGCACCGCCGGCTGGGCGCGCATCTGGGTGCCGGTTCGACTTACGAGCGGGCGAGCTATCCCGGGCTGACGCCGCTGCTGGCGCGGCTGGCGCGCAGCACCATGCGGACGCGCTAAGGCCGCGCTAACGCCGTGCTAAGGCCGCGTTAGCGACAGCGCAGCGGGACCACCGGGCGGCGCGCCCCCGCTCACTCCTCGGTGCGGATGAGCACGGTCTCGCCGATGAGCGCGAACAGCAGGAACGGCGCCCAGGCCGCGACGAGCGGCGGGTAGCCGCCGAAGTTGCCCATGGCGAGCGCGGCATTGTCGAACACGAAGTAGGCGAAGCCCAGCGCCATGCCGATCACCGCGCGGATCAGCAGCGCGCCCGAACGCGCCAGGCCGAAGGCCGCGACCGCGCCCAGCAGCGGCATCAGCGCCGACGACAGCGGGCCCGAGAGCTTGTGCCACCAGGCGGCGTCGAGCTCGCTGGTGCGCCGTCCCGCCTCGCGCACCGCGGCGATCGAGCCGCCCAGCGCGGCGATGTCCTGCGCATCGGGGTCGACCTTGGAGATGAAGATCTTGGCCGGCGTAATGCCCGGCGCCACCCGGGCCGAGGCGAGCTGGCTGGTGGTGGTGCTGGCGACGTCGAACTTGACCGGCCGCTCCAGCGTCCAGCCGGGATTGGCGTACGTCGCCCGCGCCGCGCGCATCTGCTCGACGATCATGTCGTTGGCGTCGCGGCGATAGTAGGTGACCCCGTTCAGCGTCATCGCCCGGCCCTCTCCGGACAGCGACTGCGCCAGCAGCAGTTCCGGGCCATCGGCCAGGTAGAGGTTGGCCTTGGGACTCGCGTCCTCGGGGATGGCGCCGTAGTCCACCGCCTCCCAGGCGTCGAGCGTGGAGGTCGCGCGCGTCACCACGCGCTCGTTGAACGCGAAGCTGGCGACCGAGATCACCAGCGCCGACAGGATCAGCGGCGCCAGCACCTGGTGCGCCGAGAGGCCCGCGGCCTTCATCGAGATCACCTCGCTGTTCTGGTTGAGCGTGGCGAGCGTGATGATCGTCGCCAGCAGCACCGAATAGGGCAGGAAGCGGGCCACGAGCTGCGGGATACGCAGGCTGACGTAGTAGAGCAGCTGCATCTGCCCGTTGCCAGGATGCGCCAGGATGTCGCCGCTTTCGCCGAGCAGGTCCAGCACCTGCAGCACCAGCACCAGCATGAACAGCACGGCCAGGATGCGGGTGACGAAAAGCCGCGCCAGATACAGCGTCAGCGTGCGCGACGGGAAGAATTCGAGGTGCATGTCAGGTCTGGTCCGCTGGGGCCGGCAGGATCGGGCCGCGGCGCTGGCGGCGCAGCAGCGACTTCACGCGCTTGACCACCTTGTCGGAGGCGGTCTCGAGCCAGCCGATCGCCTGCCCGCCGGGCACGTAGGCGACGCGCCAGTACATCCACAGGATGAGCGCGGCGAAGACCAGGAACGGGCCCCAGAGGCCGAGGATGGGATTGATCCGCCCCAGCGAGGCGACGTCGTTCGCGTACTGGTTGACCTTGTGGTAGGCCACCACCATCACGATCGAGACGAACAGGCCGAGCGCGGAGGTCGAGCGCTTGGGCGGGATCGCGAGCGCCACGCCGAGCAGCGGCAGCAGCAGCATCATGATGACCTCGACCACGCGGTAGTTGAAGTTGGCCTGGCTGGAGACGCGGTTCTCCTTGGGCACTTCGTTGTTCCAGCCCATCTTCATGAGCTCGGGCAGCAGGTACTCGCGCTCCTGGCCGCCGCGTTCGCGGAACTTCTCGATGGCGGGAAGCTCGATCGGCAGGTCGTGGCGCGTGAAGGTGAGCACGCGCGAGGGCTGGCCCGGCTGGTCCTGGATGATCTGGCCCTGCTCGAGCCGGAAGATGATCGTGTCGGGGCTGTTCTTCAGCGCCAGGAACCGCCCCTCGCGCGCGGAGATGGAAAGCACCTGGCCCTTGTCGTTGGCGACGCGCGCGAAGATGCCCATCAGGCGGCGTCCGTCGTCGCGGCTCTCGTCGATGCGCAGCGCGATCCGGTCCTTGAGCGCGGTGAACTCGCCCACCTTGATCGAGGCGCCCAGCGCACCGGACTTGAGCTCGTAGTTGAGCTCCTCGTAGTAGTAGCGGGCGAGCGGCTGGAGATAGCCGACGATCGCGAAGTTGCAGCCCACCAGAACCAGCGTGATGATGTAGGGCACCCGGAGCATGCGCGTATAGCTGAGGCCGACCGCGCGCATCACGTCCAGTTCGCTGCTGGTGGCCAGCTTGCGGAAGGCGAGCAGAATGCCGATCATCAGCCCCAGCGGGATCGCGAGGCTGGCGTATTCGGGCAGCATGTTCGCCAGCATCTTGAAGACGACGCCGATCGGGCCGCCCTCGGTGGCGACAAAATCGAACAGGCGCAACATCTTGTCCAGGACGAGCAGCGATGCGGCGAGCAGGAATATGCCCAGCATCGGCATCAGCACGAGGCGGAAGATGTACCGGTCTATGGCGTTGAAGAACTTCACTTAGCCGTCGTCACTCAACCGTTCTCCCCGCCCTTAACGGCTCGCACCGGGAGGGCAAAGCGATTTGTCGCAGGTCCGGCGGGACGCCGCAGCCGCCACCAGGCGGGCGAGCCGTACAACCTTGCGCGGAGCGGGAAGTTCCGGCCGACGCAAAATCGCCGGGCGGGGACGAGGCTCAGGCCTTCTCCAGCGTGCACTGGAGCGGATGCTGGTTCTGCCGGGCGAAATCCATCACCTGGTTCACCTTGGTTTCCGCGATCTCGTAGGGGAAGATGCCGCAGACGCCGACGCCCTTCTGGTGGACGTGGAGCATCACCCGCGTCGCCTGCTCCAGGTCCATGTGGAAGAAGCGCTTGAGGACCATCACCACGAACTCCATCGGGGTGTAGTCGTCGTTCAGCATCAGCACCTTGAACTGGCTGGGCTTCTTGGGCTTGGCGCGCGCCTTGGTGGCGATGCCCACCTGGTGGTCGTCGCCCGTGCCGCGATCGGAATCACCGTCGTCCCCCGCCATCGTCCACAGGGACGCAGCGAGGGGGCGCAAAAGGTCGGAATCGGCGATCGGGGGAATCATGGTGCCCAGAATATCGTACCGGAGCCCCCGATAACAAGATGCCCGCGCGAACATTCTCGCGCAGGGGAGGCGTCCGGCCGGGCGCGTGGTGCGCGCCCGGCCGGCTGCGCCGGGCTCAGACCACCGCGGCCGAGCGGGCCTTCTCGATGGCGATGCTCATGCGGCCCGACAGCGGCGCGAAAGTGTCGCTGAACAGCTTGAGCATGGCTTCGCTGTTCTTCGAACCGTACGCGACTGCGGTGTCGAGGTTCTTGCGCACGAGATCGCTCTGGATCTTGAAGAAGTCGGTCGGCGACTTGGCGGCGGCGAGTTCCTTGATGTCACCCGAGAACGCCTCGAAGGCGGTGCGGCTCTCGGCCACGATCTCGGAGCCGAGGCCCTGCACGCCCTCGGCGAAGATCTTGCTCGATTCGACCATGGCCTCGACGTTGCCCTTGGCGAACTCGCTCGCCTCGCCCAACGCGCTGGTGCTCTTGTCGAAAGCGGCGCGGGCCTTGGCCTGCGCCTGGGTGATGGCGTCCTGGAAACCGGTGAAGTTCGCGCTCATGTCCATTGTTGTATCCTCGAGCATGAAGTTGCTGAATAGTCCTGCGAAGACGGGCTTTTCGTTGGATGCGGTCTTGGGCGCCGCAATGGGAGTGGCCGCCTTCGGAACAGGCGCGGCCGCAGCCGCGCTCCCCACGTCCTTGACGACCTTGGTGGCCGGAAGGGTCGGAGCGACCCTGGCCGGAACAACAGCCTCGACCGGCTTCGGTTTCACCGCAGCGGCCGGGTTCATCTTGATCTTGGGCTTGCGCCCGGGCTTGGCCACCGGCGCATCGGCGAGCGGCGCCTTCGCCACCCTCTTCGCCGGCCCCTTCAGCGGAGCTCCCGAATCCTTCAGCGGAGCGGCGACGGGCGTCTTGAGCGGCGCGGCGAGCGCCGCCGCCGAAGCGGCCGTCGACGCAGGCTTTGCAGCCTCGGGCTTGGGAGCCTGCGGCGCGGCAGCCAGCGGCGGCGTCGGCTTGGCCGGCATTTCTACCGCCGACGCCTGCGGCTCGGCAGCGGGAATGGTGATCTTCGGGTCTTCATTGTCGGCCATCGGTTCCATCCAGCCCCAGTGAAAACGTGTGCGCCGAAGTCCGCTCCGGCTCCCTTCGGCGCGCCGTCCGAGTCGCACCAAGTCCTTGCTGCGATGCAAAATAGGATTTTGCATGCGCGAAGTCAACCGCTGTTATGTTGCACTGCACAATGGGAATGCTGCAACGCACACCAGAGCCGCTTAGCGCGTCGAGACGTAGCGCCCCGGCGCATCCTCGATCACCGGGTCGCCGCGGCCTCCGGGGCGCCGCTTGCCGCGGGCCGGGACCTCGCGGGCGTCCAGCGCCTTCAGCCACTGCGCCCAGTGCGGCCACCAACTGCCCGGATGCTCCTGCGCGCCGGCGATGAACTGGTCCAGCGTCTCGGCACCGGTGTCGTTGGTCCAGTACTGGTACTTGCCCGAGGACGGCGGATTGACCACGCCGGCGATGTGCCCGGAGCCGGCGAGCAGGAAGGTCCAGGGCCCTGCCAGGTAGCGCGTCAGCTTCCAGACGCTGGCGGGCGGGGCGATGTGGTCCTCGCGCCCGGCCTGGATGTAAACCGGCGTCGCGATCCGGCGCAGATCGATCGGCATGCCGCAGGCCTGCAGCGAGTCGGGCACCACCATCCGGTTGTCGCGATAGAGATCGCGCAGGTAATCACGGTGCCAGCGCGCGGGCAGGTTGGTGACGTCGCCGTTCCAGTGGAGCAGGTCGAACGCCGGATAATCCTCGCCCTTGAGGTAATTGCGCTCGACGTAGTTCCAGATGAGGTCGTTGCCGCGCAGGATGTTGAACGTGGCCGCCAGGTAGCGGCCGTCGAGGTAGCCCTCGGGCGAGAGATGGCCGAGCGTCTCGATCTGCTGGTCGTCGACGAAGTGCTTGAGGTCGCCCGCCTCCGCGAAGTCGACCTGGGCGGTGAAGAAGGTGGCGCTGGCGACCTTCCCGGCCTCTCCCCGGCGCGCCAGCAGCGCCAGGGTGGCGGCCAGCGTGGTGCCCGCCACGCAGTAGCCGATGGCATGGACCGCGGGGACCCTCAGGCGCTCGCGCACGACGTCGATCGCCTCCATCTGCGCGCCGATGTAGTCGTCCCAGGCGATCCCCGCCATCGACGCGTCGGCCGACTTCCACGAGACCATGAAGACGGTGATCCCCTGCTCCACCGCCCAGCGCACGAAGCTCTTCTTGGCGTTGAGGTCGAGGATATAGAAGCGGTTGATCCACGGCGGGAAGATCACCAGCGGCGTGGCGAGCACCGTCTCGGTCGTGGGGGTGTACTGGATGAGCTGGAACAGCGGCGTCTCGTACACCACCTTGCCCGGGGTGACGGCGATGTTCTCGCCCAGCACGAAAGCGTCGGCGCGGGTGTGCGTCAACTGGCCCTTGCGCACGTCCTCGAGCAGGTTCTCGAACCCGCGCACCAGGCTCTCGCCCCGGGTTTCCGCGGCCCGTGCCAGCGCGACCGGGTTGGTCAGGGGAAAGTTCGCCGGGCTCAGCGCGTCCACCAGGGCGCGAGTGGCGAACAGAAGCTGCGCCTTGCGCGCCGGCTCCAGGCCCTCCATCGCCTCCGCCATGCCGACGACCTGCTCGCTCAGCAGCAGGTAGGTCTGGTGGAGCGCGGCGAAGAACGGCTGGCGCCGCCATTCGGGATCCGCGAAACGGCGGTCACTGCGCGGGAACTGCGGCTCGTCCGCAGCCTCGCCCGCCCTCGGGCCGAGGCCGAACTGGCCGAACACCGCGTTGACCAGGTTCAGCCCCTCGTTCCAGAGCCCCTGCTGGACCTCGGGATTCGCCAGAGGCAGCTGCCGCAGCACGCTCTCGGCGGTGGCGATCCACTTCGCCGGATCGACGAAGTGCGAGGGCGCCTCCGTCGCCACCTTGCTCAGCTGCTCGACCTGAAACTGGGTCCATGTCGCCTGCAGCCGACCGAAGATCTCGCCCCACTGCACGGCCGCTTCGGCCTGCGGCGATCCCTCTGCCGGAAGCAGCGGCGAAAACAGCGCGGCCAGGGCCTGCGTCTGGGCGCGCGTGGCGTCGCTGACAGGGTCGGCGGCGTCGGTGGCCATCGGCAATCACTCTCCAAGGAAACCCGGCAAGCTTCGATGTGGCGATCCCGCCGCGTCCTGTCGAGTCCGTTCCGCGCGCTTTGCGGGCAATGATCTTTGCGAAGATCAGCCATTTGCGCAACGAGCGTAATCCCCTACAGGGACGCTGCGGCGATCCTGCCGCGACGCTACTGGATACAAGAGGTCATGGAAGACGAGTTCTACCGCATCAAGCGACTGCCGCCCTATGTCATCGCCGAAGTGAACGCGATGCGGCATGCAGCACGCCAGGCGGGCAAGGACATCATCGACCTCGGCATGGGCAACCCCGACCTGCCGCCGCCCCAGCACGTGCTCGACAAGCTGTGCGAGGTGGCCCAGAAGCCCGACGCGCACGGCTATTCACAGTCCAAGGGCATCCCCGGATTGCGCCGCGCCCAAGCCAACTACTACGCCAACCGGTTCAACGTCGAGCTCGATCCCGAGACCGAGGTCGTGGTGACGATGGGCTCGAAGGAAGGCCTCGCCAGCCTGGCGACCGCGATCACCGCGCCCGGCGACGTGGTGCTGGCGCCCAATCCCAGCTATCCGATCCACACCTTCGGCTTCATCATCGCCGGCGCCACCATCCGCTCGGTGCCGACCACCCCGGACGAGGACTACTGGCGCTCGCTCGACCGCGCGATGGCCTTCACGGTGCCGCGCCCGTCGATCCTGATCGTCAACTATCCCTCCAATCCGACCGCCGAGACGGTGGATCTCGCCTTCTACGAGCGCCTCGTCGCCTGGGCGAAGGAGAACAAGGTCTGGATCCTCTCCGACCTCGCCTATTCCGAACTCTACTACGACGGCAATCCCACGCGCTCGATCCTGGAGGTGCCCGGCGCCAAGGACGTCGCAGTGGAATTCACCTCGATGAGCAAGACCTACTCGATGGCGGGCTGGCGTATCGGCTTCGCGGTGGGCAACCCGAAGCTGATCGCCGCCCTCACCCGCGTGAAGTCCTACCTCGACTACGGCGCCTTCACGCCGATCCAGGCCGCCGCCTGCGCCGCGCTCAATGGCCCGCAGGACATCGTCGAGCGCAACCGCCAGCTCTATCAGAAGCGCCGCGACGTCATGGTCGAGGCGTTCGGCCGTGCCGGTTGGGACATCCCGGCACCCAAGGCGTCGATGTTCGCCTGGGCCCCGCTGCCGCCCGCACTGAAGGAAATGGGCAGCCTGGAGTTCTCCAAGCAGCTTCTGACCCATGCCGAAGTCGCGGTGGCCCCGGGCGTGGGCTACGGCGAGGACGGCGAGGGCTACGTGCGAATCGCCATGGTCGAGAACGAGCAGCGCCTTCGCCAGGCGGCGCGCAACGTGAAGCGCTACCTGACATCGATGGGAGTCAACACGCCCGCGGCCTCGTAAACCACGATTTTTGCCAGGTGACAGGCGCTTACAGGCCGGAAATCCGCCAGCCTGTAAGAATATATGTGTTGTTCCCTAGACCTGCAGCGGCATGGTGCCCCTTCAACGGCAAGCCGGGCAGTGAGGGGCAAATGGCGACACCAGATGGCAGGGATCCGACGTTCCGTTTCCGATGGCTGGAGGGCTGCCCGATGGCCTTCCAGTTCGACCTGAGGCGCCGGGGCTGGACGCTGGAGGGGGCGGGGGCGCCCTCCAGCGGATGCATCGGCATCTACTGCACCGGCACGCTCGACGAGGCGGCCTGGGCCCGCGTCCTGGCCTTGCCGGAGAAGAGCCGCAGGTTCGTCCTGGTGCTCGCGCCGGCAACGGCCAGGGAGCGCACGATGCTGATCGAGGCGGGATTCGGCGACGCCCTGACCGACGCGGTCGAGCTGGAAGAACTCGCCGCTCGCGCCGGCCGGCTCGCGGAGGTTACGCAGTGGATTCCGCGCAGGCGCCACCTCGGCGACCTCGAACTCGACCTCCTCGCCCGTGAGGCTTACGGCCAGGGCAAGGCGCTCAATCTCAACCCGCGCGAGTTCGCGCTGATCTGGCGCCTCGCGGACGTGCCAGGCACGCCGGTCAGCAAGCCGGAACTGATCCACGATGTCTGGCGCATGGGCTTCGTGCCCGAGACCAACAGCATCGCCGTCCACATGTCGCGCCTGCGCCGCAAGCTGGGCTTCGTCGGCATGGCGGGGATCATCGTCACCACCAGCACCGGCTACGTGCTTACGGCAAGGCGCTCGGGGCCGGTCTCCGAGGCGCCCACCGCCGTTGCCCTGGCTTCCGCGCGGCGCCCGCTGGCCGGTCCGACATCGCTCGGCGTCGCCTGCTGAGGATCAGCCGCCGGGCCGCAGGCGCTGGCGCAGCGCGGCGAGATCGCCGGGCGTGTTGATGTTCGGAACAGGCGTCTCCAATGCCACCCGCCGGGCGCCAACGCTGTCGGCAAAGCGGTACATCGCGTGGGGCTCGGGGCCGTGCAGCAGGCTGTCGAGCAGCGGGCTTGCCGCGGCGGGCCAGAGGCCGATCACCGGTTGTGCCTCCAGGCAAGCGGGCGCCGCGCCGAGAAGAGCGAGCAGGTTGCGCGGCATCAGGCCCGCATCGACGCCGCAGCTGAGCACGGCATCGTAGCCCTCGTCGTAGGCGAGGTGCAGCGCCGCCGCCAGGCCGCCCAGCGGACCCATGCCCGCCCGCGGCCAGTCCGGGATGGTGGGCGCAGGCGCGGTTTCGCGGCCGGCCACGACGACATGCTCGCACCACCCCGCCAGCCCATCGACGGCGCGCGCGAGCAGCGTATGCCCGTCCAGCTCGGCGAGCGCCTTGTCGCTCCCGAACCGGCTCGACAGCCCTCCGGCCAACACAACTCCCAAGATCATAGGTGCAGCCTCCGCAGCGCTCCCCGACGGCTGCCGAACCCTCGATAGCGGCAACCCGGGTCGACAAGGAAGTCCCCGCAGCACGGCCCGGTTCCGCCGCCGGGCGCCCTCCCCCGCCCCCCGTGCGAAATGCCCCGCAGATCGCGCGAATCCCATTGCACTCGCCGCGATCGGTTGCTAGGCGCGCATTCCTCCACACGGCGGCCCGATGGCGGAGTGGTTACGCAGAGGACTGCAAATCCTTGCACGCCGGTTCGATTCCGGCTCGGGCCTCCAAAATCCTGTTTGGCGAGAGCCGCCGACAGCTGGAAAAAACCCTGATTTCTGACAAGTGGAACCCCGACGGCATCGAACGCGCGTGGGCGCACATGGTGGCGGGCAGCGTCCGGCGCATTTACAACCTGTCGGCCTATGGGGCGCGGCGGTCGGGTTCCACATGATGGCTTCTAAGGTTGGTGTCGCAAGCCTTCGGAAATCTATCGAAGCTCGGCCGTCCACCGGCACGTCAGCGTTCTGACACAGCCCCTGAGATTTGCGGTCTGCGCAGGTCGTTCTCCGGGTTCTCCCCGATAGTGCCCGCTGATCCTCGAACTAGCGTCATGGATGAATCCACCGAGTCCCGTCGTGGGGCTTGGCGGGCTCTTGTCGCGCGAAAATGGCGCGGCAGCGCATGTGAGTGATCGGAGAGCATGGATGACCCAGACGATCCTTCCCTATCCGCAAACGGACACGCATTTTTCCGGAAGGATCGGACGGACCTATACCGACTCCGAGGCCGTCGTCCCCGATGTCCCGCGTGCTCCGGACGGGGCGCCCAATGTCCTGCTGGTGCTGCTGGACGATGTGGGATTCGGTCATGCCTCCACCTTCGGCGGGCCGGTGAACACACCCACGCTGGAGAAGCTGGCAACGCAGGGTATCCGCTACAACCGCTTCCACACCACCGCGCTTTGCTCGCCCACGCGGGCTGCAATCCTGTCGGGGCGCAATCACCATTCGATGCACACCGGCATCATCATGGAACTGGCGACGGGCTTTCCAGGCTATGACGGTCGCTGGCCGGAGAATGCGGCTTGCGTGGCGCAGACGCTGCGGCTGAACAACTACAACACCGCGGCATTCGGCAAGTGGCACAACACCCCGGATTTCGAGACCAGTCCAGCCGGGCCGTTCGACCGCTGGCCGACGGGCCACGGGTTCGAATACTTCTACGGCTTCATGGGCGGCGAGACCAACAACTGGGATCCCCCGCTGATCGAGAACACGCTGCCCATCGAGAAGCCGGAAGGCGATGATAGCTATCACCTGAGCTCCGCCATGGCGGACAAGGCCATCGCATGGATCGGCAGCCAGAAGGCCAGCGCGCCTGACAAGCCGTTCTTCGCCTACTGGGCACCGGGAGCGGCGCACGCGCCGCATCACAGCCCCAAGGAATTCGCCGACAAGTACAAGGGCCAGTTCGATCAGGGCTGGGACAAGGTGCGCGAGGAAACGCTGGAGCGCCAGATCAAGCTGGGCGTCGTCCCGGCAGGAACGCAGCTCACCCCGCGCCCGGATTCGATGCCCGCATGGGACGATTGCAGCGCGGATGAAAAGCGCCTCTACGCTCGCATGCAGGAGGTCTTCGCGGGCTTTCTCGAACATGTCGATCACCAGCTTGGTCGCGTGATCGACGCGCTGGAAACGATGGGCCTGCGCGAGGATACCCTCATCATCTACGTCGTGGGTGACAACGGCCCCAGCGCCGAAGGGACGCTGACCGGCACCGTCAACAACATGAAGAGCCAGCACGGCTATGCCGACAGCGTCGAGGAGATGCTCAAGGTCATCGACGAGCTGGGCAGCACCAGCCACGAGAACCACTACCCGGTGCCGTGGTGCTGGGCGGGTTCCTCGCCCTTCCAGTGGTGCAAGCAGGTGGCCTCGCATTTTGGCGGCACCCGCAACGGCATGGTCATGAGCTGGCCGGGCCGGATCACCGATGCGGGCGGCCTTCGCAACCAGTTCCACCATGCGATCGACATCGTGCCCACCATCCTGGAGGCTGCCGGCGTCACCGAGCCGATAACGATCAACGGCGTGCCGCAAAAGCCGATCGAGGGTGTCAGCATGGCCTATACCTGGGCGGACGAGAGCGCGCCTTCGAGCCGCCGCACGCAGTATTTCGAGATGTTCGGCAACCGCGCGCTCTATCATGACGGATGGGTGGCAGGCGCCCGCCACGGCAAGCTGCCGTGGCAGACATCGGGTTCATCGCCCGATTTCGACAACGATACCTGGGAACTCTACAACATCGAGGAGGACTTCAGCCAGGCCAACGACCTTGCGGACAAGGAACCGGCGAAGCTGCGCGAGCTGCAGGACATGTTCTGGGCCGAGGCGGCCAAGTACAACGTCCTGCCGCTGGACGATCGCTTCGTCGAGCGGGCCGACGTGAACCTCAAGCCCAGCTACCTGCGGGGCAAGAAGCAGTTCGTGTACCTGCCCGGCACCACCCGCATCCCGGAACCGGCATCGCCGCCCACCAAGAACATCGACCACACCATCGCCGCCGAAGTCGAGATTCCAGAAGGCGGCGGCGATGGCGTGCTGGCCTGCTGCGGCGGCGAGGCAGGCGGCTATTCCTTCTTCCTGAAGGATGGCACGCTCTACTGGGAGCACAACTGGTTCAACACCGAGCGCTACCGCGTGCAGTCGAAGGAGCCGATCCCGGCGGGCCACCACGTGCTGTCGGTCCAGATCGTCTGCGACAACGAGGGCGAATTCGCCACCGGCGGCAAGGCGACACTGCGTCAGGGCGAAGCCGTGATCGGCGAAGGCACGTTCGACCAGCAGGTGGGCGCCCGCTTTACCGTGGGGGAAAGCTTCGACATCGGCTGCGATCTGATCACGCCCGTCTCCAAGCTCTACAAGAGCCCGGCGAACTTCAACGGCACGATCAAGCGCGTGCTGGTCGACATCAGCGACGTCGAGTTCGACGACCTGGCCCATCAGGTGAAGATCGCCATCGCCACTCAGTAATCGCGTTGCCGCAGAGCCTTGTGCCGCCCTGCACGGTCACCCAACGGACGAGGAAACACGCATGACGATGCCAAAGGCCCATCCTGAACTGAACCGTTACGTCCTGCCGATCCCGGAGCGTGTGCCTCCGCACGACACCCCGATGAACGCCAAGGAGGCCCAACGGCCTGAACCCAAGGCATTCCTCCGCCCGCCAGCAGGCGCGCCCAACGTGCTGATCGTGCTGATCGACGACATGGGCTTCGGCGCCAGCAGCGCGTTCGGCGGTCCGTGCCTGATGCCCAATGCCGAACGGGTGGCAAAGGAGGGCATCCGCTTCACGCGCTTCCACACCACGGCGCTGTGCTCGCCTTCGCGGCAGGCCATGCTGTGCGGGCGCAACCATCATACGGTGAACATGGGCGGCATTACCGAAGTCGCCACCGCGATGCCGGGCAACACCGGGCTGCGCCCCGATACCTGCGCCACCATCGCGCAGATCCTGAAGTACAATGGCTACAACACCGGCGCCTTCGGCAAGATGCACCAGACGCCGACATGGGAGACCAGCCCCTCCGGACCGTTCGACCACTGGCCGATCGGGGATGGGTTCGAGAAGTTCTACGGCTTCCTGGGCGGCGATACCAACCAGTACGCCCCGCCGCTGATCGACGGTGTCACCCCCATCGAGCAGCCCAAGTCGATCGAGGACGGCTATCACCTGTCCGAGGATCTGGTCGATCAGGTCATCAACTGGACCGGCTCGCTGCAGACCTTCACGCCCGACAAGCCGTGGTTCGCCTATCTCTCGTTCGGTGCCACGCACGCGCCGCATCATGTGCCCAAGGAATGGATCGACCAGTACAAGGGCAAGTTCGACCACGGCTACGTCCGGCAGCGCGAGATCACCTTCGAGAAGCAGAAGGAACTGGGCGTCGTCCCCCAGGACGCCGAATTGACCGCGCCCACCGAATGGCTGCCCGAGTGGGACGAACTGACCGACGACGATCGCAAGGTGTCGTGCCGCCTCGCCGAAACCTATGCCGCCTTCGCCACGCACACCGACCATCAGGTGGGCCGCCTGCTCGACACGCTCGAAAGGCGCGGGGTGCTTGACGATACGCTGGTGATCTACATCCTGGGCGACAACGGCTCGTCAGCGGAAGCGGGTCCTTACGGCACCTTCAACGAGATGGCGTTCCAGAACAGCATCGGCATGACGACCGCGGATATCCTGCCGCGCCTCGACGAGATCGGCGGTCCCAACGCGTTCAACCACATGCCCTCGGGATGGGCGCACGCGATGAACACGCCCTACCAGTGGAGCAAGATCGTGGCGTCGCACTGGGGCGGCACGCGCGTGGGCATGACGATGCGGTGGCCCGAACGGATCAAGGCGAAGGGCGAGATGCGCCACCAGTTCCACCACCTGATCGACATCGCGCCGACCATCCTGGAACTGGCCGGAGTGCCCGAACCCGACTTCGTCAACGGGATCCAGCAGAAGCCGCTGGAAGGCACGAGCATGGCCTATCTGTTCGACGAGCCTGAGGCCGCGGATCGGCGCACGACCCAGTATTTCGAGATCGGGTGCAACCGGGGCATCTATCACGAAGGCTGGACCGCGATGACCATGCATCGCCTGCCGTGGCCGGATGAGCGGGAAAAGGTCGGCGAGATCGAGGATGATACCTGGGAACTCTATGGTCCGGATGACTGGACGCAGGCGCACAACATCGCGGCGGAAAACCCGGAAATGCTGCGCAAGCTGCAGGACCGCTTCCTGATCGAGGCAAGCAAGTACAACGTCCTGCCGCTCGACCCGCGCCAACGCGAGCGCTTCGATGCGCGCGTCGCCGGCCGCCCGGACCTGCTCAACGGGCGCACTTCGATGACCTTCCTGCCGGGCATGACGCGTATGAACGAGAATACCGTCCCCAACATCAAGAACACCAACTTCACCGTCACCGCCGAGGTCGAGCTTGGCGCAGAGCCCGCCAACGGGGCGATCATCGCGCAGGGCGGAAAGTTCGGAGGATGGTGTCTTTACGTGAAGGACGGCGTGCTCGCCTACGCTCATAACTGGGTGGGCCTGGAGACCTTCACCGTGCGGGCGGACGAGGCCATCGGCGAAGGCAAGCACGAGATCCTGCTCGAATTCGTCTACGATGGCGGCGGCGCAGGTAAGGGGGGCGAGGTCACCTTGAAGGCCGACGGCAAGGCCATCGGCAAGGGGCGCGTCGAGAAGACGGTGCCCGCCGTGTTCTCCTTCGACGATTTCATGGACATCGGTCAGGACGCGGGCGAACCCGTCGTGGAGGACTACGGTCCGACCGGAGGCACCTTCTCCGGCACGATCGAGACGGTGACGATCGACATCACCGGCGAATCCCACCACGACCACGACCTGTTGCTGAAGGCAAAGCACGCCAAGCAGTAGCGGCAGGCCAATCGGCAAGGTCACGCAGCCCGCGACGGACTGCGCGACCTTCCGTCGCGGTGCCGCACAGCAAATCCCCGCTAGCATCAAGCTCACCTGCAACGCAGAAATGGCTGCCGCAGGTGAGCCCGCGGCAGCCCTTTCGGTTACAGCAATCGGCCTGCGTCAGTCGCGCGCGGCCTGCTCCTTGAACTTGTCGATCAGCTTCGAGAAGTCGGCGGACATGGCTTCCTGCCGGGGCGGGAATTCCTGGAAGGTCATCACGTGCTTGGTCATGAAGTCTACGATCGGCAGCAGGACCCAGCCCTTGTGCTCGGCCAGCTTGCGATTGACGTCGCCCCATTGGCGCTCGAATGGGTCCATGAGGATGTTCGTGATCATCGGCCGCCCCAGGTGAACCAGCGGATTGTCCCACTTGCCCTCCATCTTCGCGGCGATCGTCACCTTCCACGGGCCATAGCGCACGCCGGTCAGTTCGGTCTCGTCGTAATAGAAATAGTGCTTGCGGGTGGAGGGGCCGGTACCCGTGAACAGCGCGGTCTGGTCGTAGCCGTCGAGGTGGACCTTGTAGGTCTTGCCTTCGTGCTCGACACCCTTCTTCAGCTTCTCGCCGATGTCGGGCATGCCGACCAGCGACGCGAAGGTCATGAAGAAGTCCTCCATGGCGACGATGTCCGAGCTGACCTGGCCCGCTGGGATCTTGCCCGGATAGCGCACCACGCAGGGCACGCGCACGCCGCCCTCCCAGGTCGT
The DNA here is from genome assembly GCF_042432915.1 of Novosphingobium soli. Taxonomy (NCBI): domain Bacteria; kingdom Pseudomonadati; phylum Pseudomonadota; class Alphaproteobacteria; order Sphingomonadales; family Sphingomonadaceae; genus Novosphingobium; species Novosphingobium soli. Next base: position 147,001 of record NZ_JBHLWK010000018.1, on the reverse strand, counting down.
GCCCTTGTCGCCGCGGAACGGCGAGGTGCCGCCCTCGGGCCACATGTACTGATAGGCCCCATTATCTGTCGTGTAGACGACGATGGTGTCTTCGGTGATGCCCAGTTCATCCAGCTTGGCCAGCAGTTGGCCGACGTGCCCGTCATGCTCGGCAAGGCCGTCGCCATAGATGTCCGCCTCGGACGCGCGCGATACGCCGCGCCGCTCGTCGAGCATATGGGTGAACACGTGCATGCGACTGGCGCAGTGCCAGACGAAGAACGGTTTGTCGGCCTTGACCTGCCGTTCCATGAAATCGGAGGTCTTGGCGACGATCTCGTCGTCGATGGTCTTCATCCGCTCGGTATCGAGTGCGCCTTCGTCCTTCGTCTCGCCGTCAGCGGTTCCCGAGACCAGACCGCGGACCTGCCAGCGATCCTGGAATTCCTTGTTCTGAGGACGGTCAGGGTCTTCGGGGTCCTCGTTCGCATTCAGGTGATAGAGGTTGCCGAAGTACTCGTCGAAACCATGGCGGTGGGGCAGGTGCTCCTCGCGGTCGCCCAGATGGTTCTTGCCGAACTGGGCGGTGGCATAGCCGGCCATCTTGAGGATCTGGGCGATCGTAGGATCCTTGTCCGACAGGCCCTGCGGCGCGCCGGCGGCGCCCACTGTAGTCAGGCCCGTGCGCGCCGGCATCTGCCCGGTGATGAACGCTGCGCGCCCCGCCGTGCAGGACGGCTGCGCGTAGAACGAGGTCAGCTTGATCCCTTCCTTGCCGATGCGGTCGATGTTGGGCGTTTCGACGCCCATCGTATCTCCGCCAAAGGAACTGATGTTCCAATAGCCAATGTCGTCGCCGAAGATGACGAGGATATTCGGTTGCGACTTGGGCATGACGTTCTCCAGCTTGGCTATGCCATAGGGCCATCCGGAGCAGCCTAGAAGGGTAGCTCATACGCGCGCATCGGGATTAACCCTTGCATCAATCCGGGAAGTCACGGGGCTGGCATTGGTCCCGTAGCATCGAAAGAGGGCATACCTCACGATGCCGGTCAGAAGGAGCCGGACCTGTTCCGCCGCCCTCCTTCGCATCGTTCGCCAGTTCGTCAGCCGGTCCAAAGTACTCGTGTCGGAAGCGCTGGAACGACAATGTGTGCATGGCCAATCCGCCGCCGAATGCCCTGAGCCTTGAGCTCGCACGGGGAGATTTCCGCTTGAAGCAGCAGGATGTTTCCCAGCCACGAGAGGGAGATCAGTCTTCGCCATCTTGGGTTTAGACGAGCCCAAGACGCCACTGGTCAGCGGTTCGATGTGTTCCGTCGCTCAGGCGAACTTGATGTTCAACCCGCGTTCGAGGCCAGACTCCGCCCTCCCCGGGCTCTCCCGCTTCGGCTGACCGCTTTACGGCGCCGGCCGCTGGCTGCTGACGTTCTGGACGAAGGGCGCTATGGCGCGAGTCATGTCCGTGTCTCCTTGTGATCCTCGCCCGCCGCTCTGCGTGGCGGCCCTGTACCGTTTCGCTCGCTTTGCCGATCCCGCCGCGATGCAGGGGCCTCTGCAGGACCTGTGCGGCGCTCTGGGCCTGCGCGGGACCCTGCTGCTGGCCGCCGAAGGGATCAACGGCACGATCGCCGGCACGCCCGAGGCGATCGGCGATATCCTGAACTATATCCGCGGCCTGCCCGACTGCGCCGATCTCGACGTGAAGCTCTCATCCGCTTCGACGATGCCGTTCCATCGCATGAAGGTGCGCGTGAAGCGCGAGATCGTGACGATGGGCGAGCCCGCCATCGATCCGCGGGCCAGCGTCGGCACTTATGTCGAGCCGGGCGATTGGAACGCGCTCATCTCCGACCCCGACACGATCGTGATCGACACGCGCAACAGCTACGAAGTGGCCGTGGGCACCTTCCAGGGTGCGATCGATCCGCAGACGAGCAGCTTCCGTGACTTTCCGGAGTGGTTCCGCAGCCAGCGCGCGGCGCTGCTGGGCGCCGGACGCCAGCCGAAGGTGGCGATGTTCTGCACCGGCGGCATTCGCTGCGAAAAGTCCACGGCGTTCCTCAAGCAGGAGGGGGTCGAGGATGTTTTCCATCTGAAGGGCGGCATCCTCAAGTACCTGGAGACGGTTCCGCAGGACGAGAGCCTGTGGCGCGGCGAGTGCTTCGTGTTCGACCAGCGGGTGACGATCGGCCACGGCCTGGCCCAGGGCAACTACGAGCTCTGTCACGCGTGCCGTCGTCCCCTCGCCGGGGCGGACCTGGCCTCGCCGCTGTACGAAGCCGGCGTGAGCTGCCCCGCCTGCCATGGCGAGCGCAGCGAGGCGCAGCGCGCGTCCTATCGCGAGCGGCACCGGCAGGAGACGCTTGCCGCCCGCCGCGGCCAGGCGCACGTCGGAGCGGTTCACGGAGAGCATGGGCACGGCCATGAGCAGGCCGACTGACCCCGTCCTCTACAGCTTCCGTCGCTGCCCCTATGCGATGCGGGCGCGGTTGGCACTGGCGGTGAGCAGCACACGCCACGTGCTGCGCGAGGTCAAGCTGAGCGCCAAGCCCCCCTCCCTGCTGGACGCTTCGCCCAAGGGAACGGTCCCCGTGCTGGTCCTACCCGACGGCGCGGTGATCGACCAGAGCCTGGACATCATGCGCTGGGCTCTGGCCAAGAGCGACCCGGAAGGATGGCTGCCTCGCGCCGACGGGGAGCTGATCGCGCGGGCGGACACCGGCTTCAAGCACGACCTGGACCGGTACAAGTATCCGCAGCGCCACGGCGCCGATCCCACGGTGCATCGCGCGCTGGGCGCGGAGTTCCTGCGCGTCCTGGAACGGCGGCTCGAGGGCGCGGAGCAACTCGACGGACCGGCGCGCGGGATGACCGATGCGGCGATCATGCCGTTCGTGCGGCAGTTCGCCGCCGTGGAGCCGGACTGGTTCGTGGCGCAGCCGCTGCCGCGGGTGCGAGCCTGGCTGCAGGGACACGTGGGTTCCGAGCTGTTCGCCGCGGTGATGGTGCGCCACGCGCCCTGGATGCCGGAGAGCGAGCCGGTCGTCGTCGGCGGCCGCTAGCGCGCCGGCGGCTCCATCTCCATGGCGATGAAAGCCGTGCCGATGCGTGCCTTGCTCCCGGCGCAGGCGAAAGCCTCGTTGATGCTCAGCCGCCTTCGTCAGCTCTGCTCTTTCCAGCTGAGTAGCAGGGAATTGTTCGAGGGAACCCAGGTCTCGAAGCGCCCGTCGACCTGCTTGAATGTGAGCGGCGTCCGGTTCGCCGTCCACATCCTGGGCGCCAGCCCGGCAGCCTTCCCGTCCAGCGGCAGAAGCGCGAAGCGGGAGGGGGTCGTCTCGTGGCCGTCGACCCGCAAGTTGAGCGTATGCTCGTCCAGCCGGTGGATCGCGCGCACAAAGCTGTCGCAGAACAGCAGGAACGGAGCGTTCTCGATCCGATGCAGCACCCGCGTCGCGTAGATCATCGCCGCTCCCGCGCCGTAGATCTCCTGGCCCACCTGCCCCGCCTGCTGCCCGTCAGGGTAGAGGTCCTCCAGCGGGAAGCTGAGATCGCGATCGATGTGCCCGTTGCGGTTCTCCGTCGCCAGGGCCTCTTCGGGCAGGGCGTCCGGGTAATAGTACCAGGCTCGGTCCAGGGCATGACGGCAGAATTCGTTGACCAGCAGCTTCACGCCCGGAATGATGTCCGCGCCTACGTAGTCGAGGTAGCGCTCGAAGGCGGCGTAGCTGTCGAAGCACTCGTAGGCCGCCATGTAGGGCGCGTCCTGCAGGCAGGTGACGCCCAGGAAGTTCGTCCAGTGGCGCGAGAGGCCGATGTCGCTCTTCCAGACCTGGGAGTTGTGGAAGAAGCTGGCGAGATAGACGTAGCTCTGCTTCAGGTGATCGGCGCGGTTGGTGATCCGCCACAGCCGGATGCAGGCGGCGGCGCCCCAGGCGGTGAGGTTGGCCTGGTAGTTCAGGTCGAAGCGCATGCCCTGCGCCGCTTCGATCGCCTTCTCCGCCTCTGTCAGGAACCGGGTGTCGCGGGTGAGCTCGAAGGCCTGGAGCATGACCCAGGCGTAGATCCCGCCTACGTCGGTCTGCCCGCGGTCGTCGGCTTCGGCGATCTCGGTGATGACGCGAAAGTCGTCGATCTTGTACATGATCGGCCACTTGTACTCGAAGTGGTGCGCGGCGCGGATGCCGTAGTCGATCGAGGCCAGGAACAGTTCGCGCGCCTTCTCGTCGCCGCTGAGCGCCAGGTTGGAGAGGTTGAGCAGCGGGTGGTAAAGATACCAGCTGTCCACGGCGTCCGGGTCCTTGTCGTCCCCGACGTTGGGCAGGTAGCGGCGCAGGGTCTTGAGGGCGGGATCGTAGAACTTGCCCAGCCCGGCCATGATCTCCTTCACCAGCGGATGCTCTTCGCCGCGCCACCGGCCGTGGTCCTTCAAGGCGGACGCGATCGCCAGTTGCACCATCGAATCCGGGTACTCGGCGGCGGTGTAAGGGTGGAAGTAGGTGTGGCCATAGTGGCGCACGCGGGTATCCGGGGCCTTCACGAGGTCCGCCACCGTGCGATCGGCCCGCGCCGACCAGTCGTGGAAGGCCGGTTCGGGCGGGGACAGCCAGTGGTACAGGGACCCGAGCATGTCGAGGAACTGCCAGGCGGAATCCGCTTCTCCGTTCTGGGGATAGCCGCGGATCGAGAGGATCGTGTCGTAGAGCGTCAGTTCCCGCCCCTTCGCGAGCACCGCCTTGCCGGTTTCCGGATGACACGGAGGGCGGTATCCGATGTCCGGCCAATGCCCGCCCACCGCGGCCTCCGGCTTGCTGCCGGTGGCGTTGAAGTAGTCGTTCAGCGCGGTGAAGTTCTGCAGGTAGAGCACCTTGCCGAAGGCGGGGCGATTCAGCGAGAAGTAGAGCAGGCCGGTGTTCATCTTGCGCTGCTGCGCCTCGATGGTGCCCGCCGTCGCCGCCACGTCTCCTTCCGCGTCGAATGGGACCAGGTCGCGCGGGACCCACTCCAGGGCCAGGTCGCGCGCCGGCTTGAAGTCCAGCTTGGCGCGCAGCTGTTCCAGCCCGAAGGGCTCTCCGAAGACGGTGAGGCGCGCGGTGCCGAGGCTGCCCTTGCATTCCACCGCCGCCAGCGAATCGGCGACCTTCACCACGCGGCACTCGGCATCGGGGCTGAACACCGGCATGCGCAGCGCCAGCCCGCCGTTCCTGCCGCGCCGCAGGATGAGCCAGAGCGTCTCGCGGTCCTGCCGCACTTCGAGGTCGAGCCCGCCCTGCCGCGCGCGGACGACCGGTTCCTCTTTGGCGGTCAGCACCGCGCATGCGAAGGCGGTTTCCGGTGTGATGGCGTCCAGCAAAGCGTCCTGCGACATGGCCTGCCCCTTCCCTTTGACGAGCCTGGGCTGAACGCAATCCGGTTCCCGAATGTTTCCGCGGGTGCGAGCGGCCGAGGGTGCCGCTGATCCAGGTTAGGCGACCCGCAGCGCGTTTCGCGCCGGCGCGCCTCGGGTGCGGCAGACTTGCGCCCGGCCGCGAAACTTACTGCGGCCTCGCACCGTTGGGCCGGCATGAGACAGGAAAAGACACCGCACGAAAATCTCGCCGGCAAGCGCATCCTCGTCACGGGCGGCACCACCGGGATCGGCCGGGCGACGGTGCGGGCGCTCGCTGCGCGCGATGCAAGGCTGCTCACCTTCGGCCGCGAGGAGGCCCCGCTCGGAGAGGTACTGCGCGAGGCGGGACTGCCGCCGGAATGCGGCCTCACCGCGGATGCGAGCACGGCAGCCGATATCCGGACCGTCTTCGCCACGGTGGACGAGCGGTTGGGCGGGATCGATGTGCTGATCTGCTGCGCCGCCCTCGGCGCCCAGCCGATCCACGAGATGCGCGAGGAGGACTGGCGCTATGCGGTCGAGACCAATCTGCTCGGCTACATGGGCTGCACCCGCGCCGCGCTCGAGCGCATGATCGCGCAAGGGTCCGGGATCGTCGTGCTGGTCAGCTCGATCAGCCCCGAGATCATGGCTCCGGGGGAAAGCGTCTACGCAGCGACCAAGGGCGGCGTGAACAGCTTCGCGCTCACGCTGCGCAAGGAGGTGGGCGACAAGGGCGTGCGGGTGACGGTGATCGAGCCGGGCTCGGTCGGTAGCGACATGCAGCCCTGTACGGCGGAGGAGCAGCGCGCGGCGATCGCGCAGGGGGAGATGCTCTTCGCCGAGGAGATCGCCGAAGCCATCCTGTTCGTTCTGACGCGCTCCTCGCGCTGCGATGTCGCCATGCTCCGGGTCGAGCCCATCCGGCAGAAGACCGCCTGAGCCATGCGCCCCGGCCGGAACCGCGCCCCCGGGGCTGGTCGTGGCCAGACCCCAGGAGGCACCGCATGAGCCTGGCTCCCCAGACCGAGATCAGCAGCGCGGAACGGGAAAGCGGCCTGCGGCTGCTGGTGCTGGAAGCAGCCTTCTCGAGCGGCACCGGCGCGCTGACGAGCGGCGTCATCCTGACTGCGTTCGCCCTGCATCTGGGCGCCAGCAATCTGTGGGTCGGCGTCCTCGCCAGCGCGCCGTTCATCACCCAGCTGCTCCAGCTCCCCGCCATCTCGGTGGTGGAGCGCCTGCGGGCGCGCAAGCGCATCGCCGTGGTTACCAGCGCGATCGGGCGGGCGATGCTGCTCGTCATGGCGGCGACCGCCTTCTTCACCGGCGCCTTGCCGCTGCTCGTCTTCCTCCTCGCACAATATGTCCTGTGCGGGCTCAGCGCGTTCGGATCGTGCGCCTGGAACGCCTGGATCCGCGACCTGGCGCCGGAGGACCGCCTCGGCAACGTCTTCGCGCGCCGCACCACCTGGACCGCGGGGATCACCCTCGTCGCCGGGCTCGCGGCCGCCTTCATCCTGGAGCGCACGACCGAAGGCTCGGCCGACCGCAGCCTGGCGTTCGCCGCCATGTTCGTGGTGGGCTGCGTCACCGGGCTGCTGAGCGCGACGGTGGTCAGCCGCATCCCGGAGCCGGCGATGCCCCCGCCCAGCGGGCACATCTCGCTCCTTGAACTGCTGCGGGCCCCGCTGTCGGACGTGAACTTCCGCCGCCTGCTGATCTTCGTGGTCAGCTGGCAGGTGGCGGTGAACCTCGCAACCCCCTTCTTCACGGTGTTCATCGTCAAGCAGCTGGGCTTCGACGTCAGCATGGTCATGGTGCTGAGCGCCCTCAGCCAGCTCGCCAACCTGTTCGCGCTGCGCTTCTGGGGCGCGCTCACCGACCGGTTCTCCAACAAGTCGGTCCTGCTCGTCTCCGCCCCGGCCTACATCCTCAGCATCGTGGCGATGATCGGCGCCTCGCAATCGAGCAACGACATCTTCGTGATCGGCTGGCTGGCGTTCCTGCATTTGCTGATGGGCGCCTCGGTCGCCGGCGTGACGCTCGCCTCCACCAACATCGCGCTCAAGCTCTCCCCCAAGGGCGCGGCCACCGCCTATGTCGCCACCAACGCGATGGCGATCGCGCTGGCCGCGGGGCTGGCGCCGATCGTCGGCGGCTTGCTGGCGGACTTCTTCGCGGCGCGCCAGCTCGAACTCCTGCTCAGCTGGAGCAGCCCGGCGGGCACGCTGTCGTTCCCGTTCCGGCTGAGCCACTGGGATTTCTACTTCCTGCTCGCCGGCGTCTTCGGCCTCTATGCCGTGCATCGCCTGTCGATGGTGGCGGAGGAAGGCGAGATCGAACGGCGCGAGATGGTGGAGCAGGTGGTCGGCCGCACCTTGCGCGCCATCCGCAACGGCTCCAGCGTGGCGGGCCTGCGCATGATAACCGAGCTGCCGCCCTCGCTCCTGCGCGACGCGAAGCTGCGCTTCCGGCTGGCCAGGATGCGCAAGCGGCGTTCGCAGCGCCGGGCCGCCCTGCCCTGACGCCCCGCGCGGACAGCAGTGAGCCGGGTCGGGCTGGCATGGTCACGCCTTGCCGGGTCGCCTTCAGCGCATCGACAGCTCGGCGGCTTCGGCGCGGCAGGCTTCGGCCGAGGGGGCCAGGTCGGCCGCGAAGCCGGCCATCTCGGCGCGCGCCTTGTCGAGGTCGGCCCGGAAGGTCGGCTCGGCGTGGAGGCGTGCCACGGTGGCCGAAGCGATGACGCGGCCTGCGTCCACGTCGCTGGCCCAGTGGACGTTGCACACCATCCGGCTCTCTCCGAAGTCGCGCCCGCGCTGCAGGACGGCGTCGGCACGCGCGGGCGCCAGTTCCGCCAGGATCAGCGCCCAGCCCCAGCCCACCGCACTATGGCCGGACGGATAGGAGCCGTCGCTGCGCAGCGCCGCCTCTTGCTGGGGAAGGCAGGTGGCGCTGGCATGGGCGACGAAGGGGCGCACCCGCTGGTAGTGGGTCTTCGCCTTGTAGGTCGACAGCCCGATGTCGACCATCGACTTGCCGAGCAGCCGGTACAGGGTGGGCGTCCGCTCGGGATCGGGCCGGACCCCCAGCGCGCAGGCGAAAGTCTGCAGCGAATGCGCAGGCTGGAGATCGGCATCGCTGGCGGCGCGCGTGAAGCGCGGGCTGTCCGCCAGGCGAGCCATGGCCGCGCGCGCCTCCTCGTCCCCGGCGAAAGCCGCCGATCCCGGCGCCGGGGGCGGGGGAAGCAGGGCAAGGCTGTCGGGGCGCTGCTCGGGGGCCAGGTAGCCCTGCGGTATCCCCGGAGGCAGCTTCATTTCCGGAGCCGCCGCGGCGGCGGTCGGCGGGGGTGCTGAGGCTCCCGCCGGCCCGAGAGCGATTGCACCGCTCGTCGCCGCCAGCCCGGCGACGGCGAGGATCGAAGCGCCGCGAAGGCCCATGGTCAGCCTGCCCCGGCGGTGCCGTTCGTGAGCCGTGCGACGGAAGGCCGGGCGGTGAGCGGTCGCGAGGATATCCGGCTGTCCGTCAGGCATGGCGCTGGTCTCCAGGGTTGCGTGCCAAGGCTCCTCGCGCGCGCCGGTCACGGCCATCGGGGTTTCCCGGTAAATGCGGGCCGGACGCTTCCGCGAAAGGTGCTTGCGCTTCGGACGACGACCGAGCGCCGGCGCCTTGCGGTTCGGCACAAGAGCCTCTCGCCTTGACGGCTTCGGGCGCGTCCTCGGCGCGCTTCTGCGGGAAGAAGGCGCCGACGCAGGTTCCCTTCGCGCGCCGCTCGACGCTGAAGATGCCGCCGAGACCCTTCACCCGCTCCTGCATCCCCGACAGGCCCACGCCCACCGCATCGCGCATGCGGCCGGCGACGATGTCGTCCGAGATACCGATCCCGTCGTCCTCGATCTCCAGGACGAGGTGGCGCGCCGCCGTATGAAGCCGCACCTCCACGGTGCTGGCAAAGGCGTGCTTGCCGACATTGACCAGCGCTTCCTGCGCCACCCGATAGAGTGCGATCTCCAGGTCGGCGGAGGGCTTGATCCGTCCCACCTGGTTGTCGAAACGTACGTTCAGTCCGGTCCTGCGGGCGAAGCCCTTGAGGAACGCGGCCAATGCCTCGATGATGCCGCCCGCGGCGAGCTCGGGCGGGTGCAGCACGTAGCTCAAGGTGCGCATCTGGTGCTGCGCGGCGCTGAGCGCGGTCTCGATGGTCACGCAGGCGTCCTCGATCGCCTCGTAGGTCCGCGCCTTGCGCACCATCTCCAGCATGACCTGGGCCAGCGCGACGTGCTGCGAGGTGCCATCGTGGAGGTCACGGGCGATGCGGCGGCGCTCCTCGTCCTGCGCCCGCAGGATCCGGGCATGCCGCGCCCGCCGTTCGAGGCGCTTGGGCATGGTCTGACGGTCTTCGTCGAAGACCACCAGCGTCAGCCCCGGCCGAGCCGCCACGCGCATGCACTGGACCGTCAGCACATCCGGATCGGCAAGGAGCATCGGATAGCTACGCCGGCTGGAGAGCACCTCGCCTGCGAGCACGGCACCGATCTGGTGTTGCATCTGCCTTCGCATGTCGGCCTCGACAGGGAGGCGCTCCAGAGCCGCCGTGAACGCATGGCCGACCAGGGCTTGGTCGGATCCGGACTCCATGGAGGCTCGCGCGGTATGGGTGAGGTTGGCGGCCAGGACGGTGCCATCGCGCCCCAGCGACAGCAGGTCCATCGGCAGTTCGAGAACCAGGTCCCGCATCAGCGCGAAGATCGCGTCGTCCTCGCCAAGGTGGGGCTCCAGAGCCGGATCGCCGACCGGTAGGGCGGCCACCGCGCTTGCTCTCTTCTTCGCCATTGGCCCCTGCCCGTCTGCCACGCCGGAACTGAGAATTCTTACTAGGACAACTACGGATTGATATCCAGAGATAATCTTAGCGATACTTGAGACCATCGTAATAGTGGCAACATGGTTGAGCCGGTGATGCTCAACGACCACCGCACTCAACCTTGTTGCACAACGCGTTTAACCACGAGAATATTTGCAGCAGCCTTGTTAGACTCGCCGTCCCGCCTGCGGCATGGGCTGCCTCGCAAAAATGGCGTGTCCCCGCGCGCCGGCTGAAAGTCGGCCGGCGCCACGACCGGACCGGAATGGAACCCGAAGCGGTGGGGCTACGCGAGGAAGACGAGCGGCGGGCGCCCGCTCAGGCGGCGAGCACGGCGAGCGGCACGGCGCCGAGGCTGTTCGGCCCCGCGCTGGTGATCTCCACGCGCACGATCTGGCCCACCTGTGCCTCTCCGGTGAAGTGGACCGACTGGAGCCAGGGCGACTTGCCGAGCCATTGGCCCGGGTGCTTGCCCTTGCGCTCCACCAGCACGTCGCAGGTCTTGCCCACCGAGGCGGCGTTGAAGGCGTACTGGTCGCGGTTCAGCGCCGCCTGCAGCCGCGCGAGGCGTTCGTCCATCACCGCCATCGGAACCTGCTGCGCCATCGTCGCAGCGGGCGTGCCGGGGCGCGGCGAGTACTTGAAGCTGAAGCACTGGGCATAGCCGACGGCGTCGACGAGCTGGAGCGTATCCTCGAACTCGGCGTCCGTCTCGCCCGGGAAGCCGACGATGAAGTCGCCCGAGAGCGCGATGTCGGGCCGCACCGCGCGCACCCGCTCCAGGGTCGCGAGGTAGCTCTCCACCGTATGACTGCGGTTCATCGCCCTCAGCACGCGGTCGTTGCCCGCCTGCACCGGCAGGTGGAGGAACGGCATGAGCTTGTCGATCTCGCCATGCGCGTCGATCAGGCCCTGCGTCATGTCGTTGGGATGGCTGGTGGTGTAGCGGATGCGGGCGAGATCCGGGATCGCCGCCAGTTCGCGCGCCAACCCGTCGAGCCCGATCGCCTGGCCGCGGGCGTTCTCGCCGGTCCAGGCATTGACGTTCTGGCCCAGCAGCGTGATCTCGCGCGCGCCGGCGTCGACCAGGCGCAGGGCCTCGTCGATCAGCGCCGCGTGCGGGCGCGAGACTTCGGCGCCGCGGGTATAGGGCACCACGCAATACGTGCAGAACTTGTCGCAGCCTTCCTGCACCGTCAGGAACGCGGTGGGGCCCGAGCGCTTGCGGCGCGGCAAGGCGTCGAACTTGGTCTCGGCCGGCATGTCGGTATCGGTCACGCGGCGGCCCTCGCCGGCGGCGCGGATCATCTCGGGCAGGCGGTGGTAGGCCTGTGGGCCGACGACCATCTTCACCGCCGGCGCACGCGCCATGATCTCCTCGCCCTCGGCCTGGGCGACGCAGCCGGCGACCGCGATGAGGGGCGAGGAGCCGTCCTCCCGGCGGAGACGGCCGATGTCGGAATAGACCTTCTCGGCCGCCTTCTCGCGGATGTGGCAGGTGTTGAGCACGACGAGGTCGGCGTCCTCGCCTTCGGGCGCGGGCGCGATGCCCTGCTCGGCCAGAAGCTCTGCCATGCGGTCGCCATCGTAGACGTTCATCTGGCAGCCGAAGCTCTTGACGCGGTAGGTCCTGGGAGTCGCGGGGGATTGCATCGCGCGCCGTTAGCGGAAATCGGCGGCATTTTGAAGCGCGGGTTGGTTTGCGCCGCGATCCGGGCTAATCGCGCGCGTCATGAGCAAGACCGAGACCCTCTACGCCGCCTTCGCAGGGCACCTTTCCGCCGCGCTCGATGCGCTGGAAGCCGCGGGCACGCTGCCGGCGGGCCTCAAGCGAGCGGCCATCACGGTCGAGCCGCCGCGCGATCCCGCGCACGGGGACCTCTCCACCAACGCCGCGATGGTGCTCGCCAAGCCGGCCGGCCTCAAGCCCCGCGACCTGGCCGACGCGCTGGTGGCGCAGCTCGCTAAGCTCGAGTCGGTGACCTCCGCCGAGATCGCCGGACCGGGGTTCATCAACCTGCGCCTGGCGCCCGCGGCCTGGCTGGCCGAGCTGCGCGCCATCGCCGAGCTCGGCGCCGACTACGGCCGCTCCGCCATGGGCGGGGGAGCGACGGTCAACGTCGAATACGTCTCCGCCAACCCCACCGGCCCGATGCACATGGGCCACTGCCGCGGCGCGGTGGTGGGCGACGCGCTGGCGACGCTGCTCGAGTTCGCGGGCCACAAGGTAGTCCGGGAATACTACGTCAACGATGCCGGCGCGCAGGTGCAGGTGCTCGCCCGCTCGGCCCACGTCCGCTACCGCGAGGCGCTGGGCGAGGACGTCGGCGCCATCCCCGAGGGGCTCTATCCGGGCGACTACCTGATCCCCGTGGGCCAGCAGCTCGCCGCCGAGTTCGGCGACCGCTACGCCCAGGCGCCCGAGGCGGAATGGCTCACGCTGTTCCGCGAAAAGGCGGTGGCGGCGATGCTGGTGATGATCCGGGAAGACCTCGCGCTCCTCGGCATCCACCACGACCTGTTCTCGTCCGAGGCCGAGCTGCAGGCCAGCGGCAAGCCCGACGAGGCGGAAGCCTGGCTGCGCTCCAAGGGGCTGGTCTACGACGGCGTGCTGGAAGCGCCCAAGGGCAAGACGCCCGAGGACTGGGAACCGGTCGAGCTGCCGCTGTTCAAGTCCACCGCCTTCGGCGACGACCAGGATCGCCCGATCAAGAAGTCCGACGGCACCTGGACCTACTTCGGCGCCGACCTCGCCTACCACTTCCAGAAGGCGCAGGGCGCGGACGCGCTGGTCGACATCTGGGGCGCCGACCACGCCGGCACGGTCAAGCGGATCAAGGCTGCGGTCGCCGCCATGACCGGCGCGGACGGTGAACCCACGCCCTTCGAGATCAAGCTGGTGCAGATGGTTCAGCTCCTGCGCGACGGCGAGCCGGTGAAGATGTCCAAGCGCTCGGGCAACTTCGTCACCCTGGCGGAAGTGGTGACCGAGGTGGGCAAGGACGTCGTGCGCTTCACCATGCTGACCCGCAAGCCCGAGGCGCAGATGGACTTCGACTTCGCCAAGGTGGTCGAAGCCTCGAAGGACAACCCGGTGTTCTACGTCCAGTACGCCCATGCCCGGGTCCACTCCACGCTGCGCAAGGGTCTGGCCGAGGGCGGCTTCTCCCCGTCGGGCGAGCACGTCGAGTTGCTGGGCGAGGAGGAGCTCGAGCTGGTCAAGCTGGCGGCGCAGTTCCCGCGCATCGTCGAGGCCGCCGCCGCCGCGCGCGAGCCGCATCGCATCGCCTTCTTCCTCGGCGACCTTGCCGCCGCCTTCCACGGCTACTGGAACCTCGGCAACGATCGGGTGGAAAAGCGCTTCATCGTGGCGCAGGATGGTGCGCTGACCGGCGCGCGCCTTTTCCTGGCGGCGCAGATGGGGCAACTTGTCCGCAACGGCCTGGCGCTGCTGGGCGTCGAGGCGGTGGAGGAAATGTAGGGCATGGCAGGCGCTGACGAAGGCTACATTCCCCGTCCGGAACGCAAGAACCCGGTGTTCGGCCAGGGCAAGGCCGGGGATCCCTATTTCGAGGACCGGGGCGACGCCGCCGTCGATACCGGCTTCGAGCAACCGCGCCAGCTCGACCTGGCCGAGGAGGACGTGCGCCTTCCCTGGCTGGAAGGGGACGACGAGGACTACGAGGCGGAGAACCGCGGCGTCGGCCAGGGCGTCCTGCTGGCGCTGCTCGGCCTCGTAGCGCTCGCGGTGATCGCGGGCGGCGTGTTCTGGATGCTCGCGGGCCGCTCCGACCAGCCGCTCGTCGCCGACGGCGGCGTCATCAAGGCGCCCGCAGCGCCCTACAAGGTCCGTCCTGACGATCCGGGCGGCGAAGTCGTCGCGGGCACCGGCGACACCAGCTTCGCGGTCGCCGAAGGCCAGGCGCGCGCGCCGCAGATCGACAAGAGCGACGAGACGCCGGCGCCGAGCTCCCCGGCCATGGCCCCTGCCGCCGCGCCGAAGCCGCAGGCTTCCGCCACGCCTTCTGCGGCGCCGGTCAGCGGCGTCGGCGTGCAGGTCGGCGCCTATGCCTCGCGCGAGGCGGCGGAGGCGGGCTGGACCACCCTCAAGAGCCAGCACGAGCCGCTGGCCGGCGTCAGCCACCGCATCCTCCAGGGCAAGGCCGACATCGGCACCGTCTATCGCCTCCAGGCCGTCCCCGGCGATGCCGCTGCAGCGCGGGCGCTGTGCTCGGGCATGAAAGCGGCGGGCCTGAGCTGCCAGGTCAAGAACTGAATCGGCCTACGCCCGTGCTCACAGCGAGCGCGGCAGGATGTTGAAGGTGCGCGTACCACCGGCACGGGCGATCGCCGCCTGGACATCGGCGCGGGCAATGACGCGCTTGCGAGCCTCGTCGGAAGGGTCGGGTGGCAGGTTCGCGGGCCACTCGTTGTAGGTCGCCAGACCGATAAGGGCATCGGTCTGTTGATCGGAATCCGAGAGGCGCGCGATCATCGTGGCCGCTGCGCCGTCGGCATCGCCCATGCATACCTGCAGATCTTCCAGCAGCGAAAGGCCGTCCTTGGCATGGGCTGTAAGATAGGCAAGATCAGCCTTGGCCTCCGCCGTCTTGCCGATCCGATGGGCCGCGCAGCCCCTCGTTCGATAGAATACCATCTTACCAAAGGAGCTTGCCTTCTTTTCGGCAGTGATGTCGATCCGGCCAAGGGTTTCAAGCGCGTCCTGGGGATGGCCCATGCGGTTCTGCAAGGATGCCAGATTGAGCAGTTGGCTGACGTTGACGCCGCCGTTCTCGCCCGCCTTGATCGCGGACTTCAAAGCCGCCACGGTGTCATCATAACGGCCTAGCTGGGTGTAGGTCGATGCCAGTTCGTCCCACCACCAGTTGAGCTTGTCGTCCTTGTCCAGGAAATGCGCCGCCAGGACCCCTTCGGGTCGCGCCGATTCCAGCAGCGCCAACGCCTTGTCCGCTTCACCGACGGCACGATGGGCTTCCGCCTGGGCAATGACCAGGCTCAATAGATCAGAACGTTCGGCGCTCAGCCGGGCAAGCGCGAAAATTTCACGCCGCGTCGCTGCGGCCATGTCATAGTTCTGAGGGATCGCGGCCCGCAGGAGCGGATCGACGCTGGCTTCCACCAGAACGACATGGCTGTCGATGCGAGCGACCTGCGCCGCAGCGCCTGCCATGTCGCCCGAAGCCGCCAGCAGTCGCGCATGATCGAGGCGGAGCAGGTCGAAGCTCGGAGCATAGCGCCCCGGACCGAAAGCCGGATCACTGGCCAAAGCGAGCAGACGCGCACGCGGGCTCGCGCCGTCCGGCGCTTTCTTCAATGTGCGGTTGAGGTATACGAAGAAGTCGGGCTTCACCTGCAACAAGGCGCTGGGAGCAATGCGCTGCATTTCCTCCAGTGTAGTGACTGCGCCGGTCAGGTCGTGTGCTTGTGTTTCGAGGGAGAGGCGCAGCGTCCAGGCAAAGTCAGGCGCGATAGCGAAGGTCGTGACCGTGCGAATATGGGCTAGGGCTGGCACCAACTGGCCTGCCCGCCCTTCGCATACCGCCGTCATCGTCAGTGCCATGCCCCGAACCCTCTCGGGCAATTCAGCAAAGTCATCGTCGCCGATAATCGGGGCCATGCCCTGGAGGACGCTGGAACAGTTATTGCTGTTCAGTGCCTCTCTGGCCAGTTTCAACGCCGTCGCGGTTCTGGCAGGGAGATCGGCGCGCTGCGCGGCAGGCGCGGAGACCGGAATGGCCAGTATCACGCTGCCAGCCAGCAGCCACAAGTTCTTGGCAGTACGCCTCATTCGCCTAGCCCCCGCTTTGCGTTCACGAGGAACGCTACGCGAGGGCCGGGCCAATGTCAGCCCGGGAACCTCTCGTTAAATTGCGAGAGCCGGCCCTCAGATGTCGAGGTTCGCCACATTGAGCGCGTTTTCCTGGATGAAGTCGCGGCGCGGCTCCACCACGTCGCCCATCAGGCGGGTGAAGATCTCGTCGGTGACGTCGGCGTCCTCCACCTTGACCTGCAGCAGCGCACGGTTGTCCGGGTCCAGCGTGGTCTCCCAGAGCTGCTCCGCGTTCATCTCTCCCAGCCCCTTGTAGCGCTGGATGGAGAGGCCCTTACGGCCCGCGGCGAGCACCAGTTCGAGCAGCTGCGTCGGGCGAGTGATGGCGTCGCCGCCCTGCGCCGGACGGGCGGCCACCGGCTCGTCTTCGCCGGGCACCTCGATGGTGGCGAGCGTCTCCGGCTCGGCCGCGCCGGCGATGGCGCGCACCAGGCGGGCAGTGCCTTCGTAGACGTCGGCGTTCTCCGCCGCGAGGCGGGCGAGCTTGCGCGCCTCGGCGCTCGCCAGGAAGCTGCCTTCGATCTTGTGGTGGTCGGTGACGCCGCGCCACACGCGCTCGACCTCGACGGTCCCGTCCTCGGACAGGCGGGCGCTCCACCGCGCCTCGGCATCGCCGCGGTCGAGCCACTGCGCCGCGCGGGCGAGCGCGGCGTTGCGCGCCTCGGTGCCGAGGTCGGGCTCCAGCGCCCCGGACAGCGCCAGCGCCTCGATGATGACGGGATCGTAGCGGCGGGGCACGAAGGCCATCAGGTTGCGCAGGCGCACCGCATGGTCGACCAGGCTTTCCAGGTCCGGGCCGGAGCGGGCGCCGCCCGAAGTCTCCAGCACCCGGCCGCTGAGCCCGGCCTCGACCAGGTAGCGGTCGAGCGCGGCATTGTCCTTGAGGTAGACCTCGGAGCGGCCCTTGGCGACCTTGTAGAGCGGCGGCTGGGCGATGAAGAGGTGCCCGGCGCGGATGATGTCGGGCATCTGGCGGTGGAAGAACGTCAGCAGCAGCGTGCGGATGTGGGCGCCGTCGACGTCGGCGTCGGTCATGATGACGATCTTGTGGTAGCGCAGCTTCTCGAGGTTGAAGTCGTCGCGGATACCCGTGCCCATGGCCTGGATCAGCGTGCCGACTTCCTTGGACGAGATGATGCGGTCGAAGCGGGCGCGCTCGACGTTGAGGATCTTGCCCTTGAGCGGCAGGATCGCCTGCGTCTTGCGGTCGCGGCCCTGCTTGGCGGATCCGCCTGCAGAGTCACCCTCGACCAGGAACAGCTCGCACAGCCGGGGATCGCGCTCCTGGCAGTCGGCCAGCTTGCCCGGCAACGAGGCGATGTCCATCGCGCCCTTGCGGCGGGTGAGTTCGCGGGCGCGCTTGGCGGCCTCGCGCGCGGCGGCGGCGTCGATGATCTTCTGGACGATGGCCTTGGCGTGGGCGGGGTTCTCCTCCAGCCACTCGGTCATGCGGTCCGCCATCAGGCTTTCCAGCGGCTGGCGGACTTCGGAGGAGACCAGCTTGTCCTTGGTCTGCGACGAGAACTTGGGATCGGGCAGCTTGACCGAGACGATCGCGGTCAGCCCTTCGCGCATGTCGTCGCCGGTGAGGGCCACCTTCTCCTTCTTGAGGAGGCCCGACTTGTCGGCGTAGCCGTTGAGCGTGCGCGTCAGTGCGGCGCGGAACGCCGCGAGGTGGGTGCCGCCGTCACGCTGCGGGATGTTGTTGGTGAAGCACAGGACGTTCTCGTAGTACGAATCGTTCCACTCCAGCGCGACGTCGATGCCGATGCCATCGCGCTCCGAGGAGATCGCGATCGGTTCGGCCAGCAGCGCGTTCTTGTTGCGATCGAGGTACTGCACGAAGGCGGCGATCCCGCCCTCGTAGAACAGGTCGTGTTCCTTGACCTCCTCGTGCCGCTTGTCGCGCAGCACGATGCGCACGCCCGAATTGAGGAAGGCGAGCTCGCGGTAGCGGTGCTCCAGCTTGTCGAAGTCGAACTCGGTCACGTTCTTGAACGTGTCGGTCGAGGCCAGGAAGGTGACGCGGGTGCCCTTCTTGAAGCCCTGGTCGTCGGGGTTGCGGTCCGACTTGGGCGCCGGGCCCTTGACCTCGAGCGGCGCGACGGCATCGCCGTGCGCGAACTTCATCCAGTGCTCCTTGCCCTCGCGCCAGATGGTCAGCTCGAGCCATTCCGACAGGGCGTTGACCACCGAGACGCCGACGCCGTGGAGGCCGCCGGAGACCTTGTAGGCGTTGTCGTCCGAGGTGTTCTCGAACTTCCCGCCGGCGTGGAGCTGCGTCATGATGACTTCGGCGGCCGAGACGCCTTCCTCGGCGTGGATGCCGGTGGGGATGCCGCGGCCGTTGTCCTCGACCGAGACCGAGCCGTCGGGGTTGAGTTCGATGAGCACCAGGTCGCAGTGCCCGGCCAGCGCTTCGTCGATGGCGTTGTCCGAAACCTCGAACACCATGTGGTGGAGGCCCGAGCCGTCGTCGGTGTCGCCGATGTACATGCCGGGCCGCTTGCGCACCGCGTCGAGGCCCTTGAGGACCTTGATCGAATCCGCGCCGTAGGAATTCTGGTTCTTGCCGTTTTCGGGAGTGCTAGCCATGACCAGCATATAGGGTTTGCGTGGTCCGAACCCAAGCGAAACCGGCTTTCCGCGGGCTGTTTTCCACAAGGGTGCGGAGGCCGCGCGCAGGCGCAAAAAAGGCGACCTTGCGGTCGCCTCCTTTTTCTTCGGTATTCGGTCCGCGTTGCCCCGGGCCGGCCTTGTTCAGGCCAGCGTGAGGGCAAAGGCCAGGGCGCTGGTGCCCAGGGCCGCGGCGAAACCGACCGTGCGGTGCACGATGGTCATCGGTATTCTCCTGGTTCTGTCTTGATCGCAGGCAGGGCAAGCGTCGCTGCCCATGCCGCAGGTACCAAATAGGCGCTCTCATAACTTTCGCAAATTCCAAAGCAACAATATTACTTGCTCTTTGTGCAAGTGTGGACGCGGCGACAGCGTGGGCCTGCTCGGGTCTGGACAGGTCGGGCGCGCGCGATTAGGTGCCCGCCATGAGTATCCAGCCCACCGAATCCGTCCTGATCGTCGATTTCGGCAGCCAGGTGACCCAGCTGATTGCGCGCCGCGTGCGCGAGGCGGGCGTCTATTCCGAGATCGCGCCGTTCAACGCCGCCGAAGAAGCGTTCCGCCGGATGAACCCGGTGGGCGTGATCCTGTCGGGCTCGCCTGCCTCGGTGCTGGACGAGAACGGGCCGCGCATTCCCGAGGTGATCCTGGAGAGCGGCCGCCCGATGCTGGGCATCTGCTACGGCCAGCAGTCGCTGATGCACCAGATGGGCGGCGAAGTGCTGGCCGGAGATTCGGGAGAGTTCGGCCGCGCCTTCATCGAGATCGGCGACGAGTGCGCATTGTTCAACGGCCTGTGGAAGGTGGGCGAGACGCACCAGGTCTGGATGAGCCACGGCGACAAGGTGACCCACCTCGCCCCCGGCTTCCGCCCCGTCGCCTCCAGCCCGGGCGCCCCCTTCGCGGTCATCGCCAACGACGAGAAGCGCATCTATGCGATGCAGTTCCACCCCGAGGTGGTGCACACGCCCGACGGCGGCAAGCTGCTCAAGAACTTCGTGCGCCACGTCTGCGGGCTGGCCGGCGACTGGACGATGGCGGAGTTCCGCAAGACCAAGATCGAGGAGATCCGCGCCCAGGTCGGCTCGGGCCGGGTGATCTGCGGCCTGTCCGGCGGCGTCGATTCGGCGGTGGCGGCGGTGCTGATCCACGAGGCGATCGGCGACCAGCTCACCTGCGTCTTCGTCGACCACGGCCTCATGCGCATGGGCGAGGCCGACCAGGTCGTCAGCCTGTTCCGCGGCCACTACAACATCCCGCTGGTCCACGTCGACGCCTCGACGCTGTTCCTCAAGGGGCTTGAGGGGGTCACCGACCCCGAGGCCAAGCGCAAGTTCATCGGCAAGACCTTCATCGACGTGTTCGAGGACGAGGCGCGGAAGATCGGCGGCGCCGAGTTCCTGGCCCAGGGCACGCTCTACCCCGACGTGATCGAGAGCGTCTCGTTCACCGGCGGCCCCTCGGTGACGATCAAGAGCCACCACAACGTCGGCGGCCTGCCCGAGCGGATGAACATGAAGCTGGTCGAGCCGCTGCGCGAGCTGTTCAAGGACGAAGTGCGCGAACTCGGTCGCGAGCTGGGCCTGCCCGAGGTCTTCGTCGGCCGCCACCCCTTCCCCGGGCCTGGCCTCGCCATCCGCATCCCCGGC
Organism: Novosphingobium soli; assembly: GCF_042432915.1. Classification (NCBI taxonomy): domain Bacteria; kingdom Pseudomonadati; phylum Pseudomonadota; class Alphaproteobacteria; order Sphingomonadales; family Sphingomonadaceae; genus Novosphingobium; species Novosphingobium soli. Next base: position 126,677 of record NZ_JBHLWK010000018.1, on the reverse strand, counting down.
GAAGTCTCGCGCGAGCGCTGCGACATCCTGCGCAAGGCCGATGCGATCTACCTGGAGGAGATCCGCAACGCCGGGCTCTACGACGCGATCTGGCAGGCCTTCGCGGTGCTGCTGCCGGTCAAGACGGTCGGCGTCATGGGCGACGGGCGCACCTACGACAGCGTCTGCGGCCTGCGCGCAGTCACTTCGACCGACGGCATGACCGCGGACATCTACCCCTTCGACGCCGGCTTCCTCAGCCGCGTCGCGACCCGCATCATCAACGAGGTCAAGGGCATCAACCGCGTCGTCTACGACTACACCAGCAAGCCCCCCGGCACCATCGAGTGGGAGTGATCCCGCGGCCGGGGAACTGCCGGGCGCGCCTTCGCGTTTCGTGAACGAACGAAGAACGAAGGAGCCTTTCATGGCGGACGAACTGCACAATCCCAAGCTGGACGACCATCCCGGCTCGAACACCGAGAAGGACCCGCACGACTGGGTCTCGGGCGACGATCCGATGACCGGGGCGCAGGCCTCGTACCTCACCACCTTGTGCGAGGAGGCGGGCGTGGCGCCTCCGGCAGACGGCATGACCAAGGCCGAGGCCTCGGTGCAGATCGACGCGCTGCGGGCCAAGCTGGGGCGCTGACAAGGGCGAGTGCGGGTGGGTGCGAGTGGGCATTGCCCCTTCCCCACCCGCGCGCGCCGCCCAAGCGAAAGCGCCCGCTGGCGAATGCGGGGTTACGCCGTGGCAGGCAACGCAGCCGAGGGAATAACATCGGGCCGGCGTCGGGGCGCCCGTGCAGGGGCACGGGGCGGAGACCGTCTCGTGCGAACGGCCGGGTAGCAGTCGGCGCAGCCCGGCTCGGCCCTGGTCGAAGCGGTTCGGATCGGCGGTGCGGGCTCGCAAACTGGCGCCGTATCCGGCCCCCCGCGGCCGACCTTGCGAAGAAGGGACGACGGTTGCGGGAAACCTGGGGTGGGGAGGGCCGCAAGCCGCCCTGCCCGATGAACCGCTCCGGTCGGACGCTGCGGCGTGATCACGACTTGTACGCCGTACCCGGCCCGCGACGCCGACCCGAAACACCGCCCGCCCTTGTACCTCAGGCCTGCGGATGTCGGCGCTTAACCTAAATGGTTTGTTTTGTCAAGAGCGCTGCTTCCGTCCTTGCGGCCAATGCGTGATGCCGCTCGCCCGCAGCGGCCACCAGATCAGCACCGGCTGCAGCGCCAGCCGCGGGACGTGGTAGACCAGCCCCAGCCCGCCGTCCGCCCGGGCGAAATCGAGCAGCATGTGCTGCACGTTGGCCGGCCAGACGCAAAGCGCATAAGCCGCGAGCCCCCAGGCCGCGGCCCGCCGCAGCGGCGCAGACCACGGCTGCACCAGCCCTGCCGCCCCGGCGAGTTCCGCCACCCCGGTCAGCGCCACCACCGTCCCGGGCGCCGGCACGAAGCGCGGCACGATCCCCACGAAGGGGCCGGGCACCGCCAGATGCAGGACCCCCGCCGCCGCATAGGCCGTCGCGAGGACGGCGCGTGCGATCGCCGCTGCGCTCCTACTCCAGGACACTGACGTTCCGGCGCAACGCCACCATCTTCGCGAGAGCCGCGTCCACCACGCTCCGGCGGCCCTTGGCGGAAAGGCACAGGTAGTAGACCGGGAGACCCGCCGCCGGCTGGGGGGAGGCCTGGGCCAGCCCGAAGCCGAACGCCTTGAGCAGGCTCTTGCCTTGCGCGGTGGCCGCGAAGGCCACCAGCTCGATCGATCCGCCCTTCGGCAGGGCGCCGGTCTTGCGATGATTGGCGAAGAAGGAGGCGATCAGGAAGTGGATCACGTACTCCAGCACCGACCCGTGGAGGCCGCGGACCCGCTCCCCGCGGAAGATGTCGGCGATGTACCAGAAGGCGTGGGGCCGGTCGCGGTCCCGCGCGATGTGCTCGGGGGTGATGTCGTCCTCCAGCAGGGCGCCGCTGCGTATCGCTTCGAAGCACGCTTCGGTCACCGGCCAGGCCGACAGGAACCCCAGGACCCGCCCGCTCTTGTCCGATGCCTGGGTGATCCCGTGCCGATAGGTCCGGGCCCACTGGAGCAGGACCGCTTCCTCGGGATAGTGCTTGCCCTGCGCCTGGTACCGCGTCTTGCCCAGCAGCCACACGTTGCGGACCTCTCCGGGGGACGTGACGAAGCTCGCCTCCAGGGGGCTACCCTTCAAGATCGAAAGACGGCGCAGGCCGGGAAGCAGCAAGGGCGCCAGCACCGCGCCGCCGGCCACGGCGCCCGCGGTCGCCCTGACGAGCAGGCCATCGCCCAGCACGCCGAGCATGAGCCCGGTCACCACGCCGCTGGCGCTCAAGCTCTGCCACGTTATCGACCAGCGCATCCCTGCCCCCAGCTCGCCTGCGACGGTTGTACCGGCCGATCAGCGCAGTTCAACGTCCATGATGCGAGTGGGGGCGGAGAGCCGCCTCAGTAATCGAACTTGATCGTCACCCCGTAAGTGGCGGGAGCGGCGCGGTTGGTGGTGGCGCCCAGGCCGGTGGAGATCTTTTGCTGGAAGTACTTGGTGCCGGTGATGTTCTTGCCCCACAGTTCCACGCCCCAGTTCTCGTTCAGCCAGTAGGCCACCGAGCCATTGAGAAGCGCGTACTTCTTTTGCCGCAGCAGACCGTCGGATTCGAACGGGAAGCCGCTGTTGTAGTTGCCTAGCAGGTTGAAGCGCAGCTCGCCCGTGTCGCGCACCGGAACGGTCAGACTGGCGCCAAGGCTCGCGGTGAAGTCCGGAGCGCCGGGGGTCTGGAAGCCTGAGGCGTCGCCCAGACAGGTGGCGAAACCGCCTGCGTAGGAGCCGGTGGTGGTACCGGGATCGGCAGTGCCCGGGGCGTCGCAGACCGCCGGGTTGGGATAGATGAACGGCGCCTGGTAGTCCGAGCCGGGCTTGCCGAAATTGCTGAAGCGCGAATCGAGCCAGTTGAAGCCGCCGAAGATGCGCAGGTTGTCGGTGGGGGCGGCATCGAACTCGACGTCGAGGCCGTCCACCTTCACCGAGGCGGCGTTGAGCAGCACGGCGGCGCCCAGCGCGCCGGCGGCGGCGGAGCGGATCTGGTAGTTCGAGATGTCGTAGTGGAATACCGCCGCGTTGAGGCGCAGGCGGCGGTCGAACAGCTCGGACTTCACGCCCGCCTCGTAGGCGTTGATGTACTGCGGCTGGACGGGCGGATTGGTGGGGCTCTGCAGCGAGTAGGTGCCGGCCTTGAACCCGCGGTTGTACGAGGCATAGACGCTGACGTCGTCGTTCAGCTCCTGCCGGATCGCCGCGCGCCAAGTGAACTTGCCGTAGTCGATGCTGTCCTCGGTGGGCGTGAACGCCCCCAGCGCGTCGGCGACGACGACGTACTGCCCGCCGCCCAGCTTGCGCTTGTCCTTGGTATAGCGGATGCCTCCGGTGATCTGCGTGGTGGGGGTCAGCTTGTAGCTGAGCTCGCCGAAGGTGGCGTAGGAATCGGTGTCCAGCGTCGCGTCGATGAAGCTGCCGCCGCGCACGCCGCCGACGCCCAGGCCGCGAAAGCGCGAGGCATTGTCCACTTCCGAGCGGAGGTAGAAGGCGCCGATCTGCCAGCTGAGCGGGTCGGTCTCGGCCGAGGCGAGGCGCAGTTCCTGCTGGTACGCGCGCGAGCCGGATTCGAAGGTGATGCGCAGCCAGGGCACTTGCGTGGCGTCCACGTCGAAGTCCGAATTGTTGCGGCTGTCGCGGATCGAGCTGATGCTGGTCAGGTCCGCGAAGCCCAGATCCGCCTCGATCGTGGCGCTGGCGCCCCAGGACTTGAGCTTGGTAAGCGAGTAGTGGTCCGAGGCGGTGTCCATGCTGCCGATGGAGGTGATCGGGCCGGCCAGCCCGCGCGTGGGATAGTCCTCGTCGACCGACCAGCCGATCGCGGTGTTGTCGTCGTTGTCGTAGTAGTCGCCCGCCAGGGTGACCTTGACCGCGTCGCTTGCGCGCCAGACCAGCTTGGAACGGGCGCCCCAGTACTGCATCTTCTTGATGTCGCGGTTGAGCGTGACGTTGCGGCCCCACCCCTCGCCCTGGTCGTAGCCCGTGAGCGCGAGGTCCATCGACAGGTTCTCCGCCACCGGGCCGCCTAGGTAGAGGCGGCCTTGCACGGTCTGGTAGTTGCCGTAGCCGGCTTCGCCTTGCGCCTCAAAGACCTCGCCCGGCTCCTTGGTGATGATGTGGATCAGGCCGCCGAAGGCGTTGCGGCCGAACAGCGTGCCCTGCGGGCCCTTGAGCACCTCGATCCGGGCAATGTTGTTGAACTGGGTGACGGTGCCCGAGAGATCTGGGATGTAGACGCCGTCGACGTAGAAGGCGTTCGATCCCTCGTCGCCCACCGAAGCGTTGGTCGTGCCGACGCCGCGCACGAAGAACAGTCCGCTGGCGCCCGAGCGCTGGAAGTTCACCGAGGGAACCACCTGGCTCAGACTGTTGGTGTCGTTCACCCCGGCCCGGGACAGCGAATCGGCCGTGACCGCGGCGATGGCGATCGGCACTTCCTGCAGGTTCTCGGCCCGGCGCTGCGCGGTGACGACGATTTCCTCCAGCCCGTGGACCTCGGGCGGGGCGGAGGCGGCATCCTGGGCCGCGGCCGGCATGGCGAGCGCGCCCGTGGATATGGTGGCGGCGCAGGCAAGCAGGCGCAAGCGATCGGTGCGATAGGCCATCGGATTCTCTCCCTCTCCATGACGCCGCGGTATGTTCCGGGTCGTCGCATCACCGGCTGGAAAGGGCCTCGAAGCCTCTCTTCCGGGTACCGGCGTTGGATGTACACATTAGGCGCGACTGTACACCTGTCAAGTCGAGCCACCCTCACTGCCTGCCGCGGATTGTGGCGCAAGATCGGCCGCTTGTCCGCGTGGCGGCCAGCCTCTGTGTGCAACTGCGCGATGATCGCCCGGGCGATCCGGTCAGTCGGGTTCGTAGATCGCCAGCGTCGCCTCGACGAAGGCGCGCACTTGCGCGTGGCCCACGGTCATGGCGACGTTGCCCTCGATGATCATGGTGCGGGCGAGTGCGGAAATCAGCGTCGCCAGCGCCGGCGCGGGCATCGGCGGATCGGCCAGATCGCGGGCGGCGCAGACGCGCTCGATGGCCTCGATCTGCAGCTGGCGGAAGCTCTCGCCGCTGGCCTGCATGGCCTCGCGCAGGGCGGGGTAGATCTTGGCGAGCGCCATGTATTCCATCACCCGCCGCGCCTCGGGCAGGTTGCAGTTGAGCGCCCACAGCGCGTGCAGCGGCCGCGGCCCCGACAAGGCCTCGTCGTGCAGGCGGAAGTAGCTGGCGGAGGACCGCTGGAACACGGTCACCACCAGTTCCTCCATCGAGCGGAAGTAGTAGTGGACGAGTTGCGGCTTGACCTCCGCCCGGGCCGCGATGCGGCGCACCGTGAAGGCGGGATAGCCTTCCTCGTCGAGCAGGGCCGAAGCCGCCTCGATCAGCTTGAGCCGGGTTGCGGCGCTGGTCGAAGTGTATCCACGATTGCCAACCATCGCCAGCAGTCTAGGCCAGCGCGGCAGGAATGCAAACCAGCCGGGATGCCCCGGCCGGTCGTTCCTCGCCGCGCGCCCCGCCTCAGTCGGCGGAGCCGGGCTTGCGGTAGGGCACGAACTCGTTCAGCCCGAGGAAGCCGTTCCACATGTGGCCCGCGTTGCGGTCGTGCAGCTGGACGGTGTCGGATCGGCAGAGCTGCGACGTGTAGAGCTTGGTGACCAGCACGTCGTCGTCGTCCAGCCGGTCGGCATTGTCGGGACGGTTGACGTAGATCGTGCGGCCGACGCGATAGACCAGCGCGGTGCGATCGACCACGGTCAGGTTCTGGGTCTGGATATAGGGGATGCAGTTCACCGGCTCGCCGGGCTCGCGGCCCTCCAGCATCTTGGCGAGCTTCTGCTCCCCGGTCAGCTTGGGCTTGGCATCGGCGGAGGGCACCGCGACCAGCGCGGCGCTGGAGGCAAGGGCGGCGGCGATCGCAAGCATCTTCATGGCCATGGTCTTTTCCTTGTCTGGCTCACCCCACGTTGATCCCGCGTATGCCACGATTCATCTGAACCCGTGCTGACTGCACGCCCGGGTTTCCGCGACTTCAGGCTGTCCCGCCGACCGTCAGCCCCTCGATCAGCAAGGTCGGCTGGCCGACGCCGGCGGGCACGCTCTGGCCGCCCTTGCCGCACACGCCGACCCCGCGATCGAGCTCCAGGTCGTTGCCGATGCCCTTGACCCTGGTCAGCACCGAAGGCCCGTCGCCGATCAGCGTGGCCCCCTTGATCGGTGCGCCCAGCTGGCCGTCCTCGACCATGTAGGCCTCGGTGCAGGAGAACACGAACTTGCCCGAGACGATGTCCACCTGGCCGCCGCCAAAGTTCTTCGCAAAGATGCCCTTCTTCATGCCGGCGAGCAGTTCGGCCGGGTCGTCCCGGCCGGCCTTCATGAAGGTGTTGGTCATGCGCACCTGCGGGGCGTGGGCGTAGTTCTCGCGCCGGCCGTTGCCGGTCGGCTCCACGCCCATCAGGCGCGCGTTGAGGCGATCCTGCATGTAGCCCTTGAGCACGCCATCCTCGATCAGCACCGTCTCGCGCGTGGGGGTGCCCTCGTCGTCGATGGTGAGCGAGCCGCGCCGGCCCGGGATCGAGCCGTCGTCGACAATGGTGACGCCGGGCGCCGCCACCCGCTCGCCGATGCGGCCCGAGAAGGCGGAGGTGCCCTTGCGGTTGAAGTCGCCCTCCAGGCCGTGGCCGATGGCCTCGTGCAGGATCACGCCGGGCCAGCCCGGGGCCAGCAGCACCGGGAACTCGCCCGCCGGCGCGTCGATGCTTTCGAGGTTCACCAGCGCCGTGGCGAGCGCGCTGTCGATCGCCTCGTTCCAGTTCTCCGGCTTGAACAGGTCGTCGTAGAGGAAGCGGCCGCCCAGCCCGAACGAGCCGGTCTCGCGCCGGCCGTTGCTTTCCGCCACGATCGAGACGTTGAGGCGCACCAGCGGGCGCACGTCGGTGGCGACGTAGCCGTCGGGCCGCACGATCTCCACCACCGACCACGAGCCCGAGAGGCTGGCGCTGACCTGCGCCACGCGCGGATCGCGCGCCCGGGCCGCGGCGTCGATCGTCTCGAGCAGGCGTACCTTCTGCGCGAAGGGCACGAGGTCGAGCGGCGAGGCGTCGGTGTAGAGCCGGGCATTGGTCCGCGCCGGCGGCGCGGCGCGCGCGCCGGTGGCGGGGTCGAGCAGCCTCAGCGTCTCGCCGGCGCGGCGGATGGCAGCGGCGGAAATCTCGTTGGCATGGGCAAAGCCGGTCATCTCGCCCGAGACGCCGCGCAGGCCGAAGCCGGCATCGCGCGAATAGTCCGCGGTCTTGAGCCGGCCATCGTCGAAACCGAACGCCTCGCTGGCGACGAACTGCATGAACAGCTCGCCGTCCTCGCACGCCTTCAGCGTCTCGGCGGCGAGCGCCTGCGCCTCCTCGGGCGAGAGCTGGGCGTAGAGCAGCGAGCGCGGGTCGGTCATGGTCATGCCCCCGATATAGGAGGCATCACCCGCGCGCGAAAGGCCGGATCAGGCGGCCTGCTGGCCGGTGGCCTGATCCGCCGGGCCGCCCTTCAGCACGAAACGGCGGTCGCAGTAGCCGCACTCGACATAGCCCTTCTCGTCGATCTCGAGCCACACGCGCGGATGGCCGAGCACGGCGCCGGCGCTGATGTCGGTGGCCCCGTCGCAGAAGACGCGGTGGGATTCGGTGAGAACGGTTTCGGGCGGGTTCGTCATGAGCCGTGCCCCTAGCAGGCCGCACGCACGATTTCCAGCGGGGAGGCGCGGTGGGATTGGATCTGGTGGGAACGGGAGGCGGCGCCCGCCCCGGGGCCTTCGACAAGCTCAGGCCGAGCGGGACTGGCAGAGCGGGTGCGCCCTGAGCGGTCCGGATCACCCGCTTCGCTCATGCTGAGCTTGTCGAAGCATGCAGGGCGGGCGCGAAGTTGACGTGCAGTTCGGCCAGCCCGCGGATGATGAAGCTCGGCTCGTAGGCGATGGTGCGATCACCCGCCGGGCCGTGGTGGGCCTCGTCGAGCGTGATCGCGCTGGTATGCTCGAGGAAGCGGTCTAGGATCACCGCCACCTCGGCGCGGGCGAGCGGCGCGCCGGCGCAGGTGTGGGCCCCGCGCCCGAAGGCGACGTGCTCCTTGATCTTGGGCCGGCCGATGCGGAAGCTGTTGGGATCGTCCCAGCGGCGCGGGTCACGGTTGGCAGCCGAGAGCGAGACGACGACGCGCTTGCCGGCGGGCACCTCCATGTCGCCGATCCGGGTGGTGCGTGCGGCGATGCGGAAGGTGGCCTTGGTCGATCCCTCGATGCGCAGCACTTCCTCCAGGAACGGCCCGATCAGCTTGCGGTCCTCGCGCAGCGACTGCTGCAGGTCCTGGTCCTCGCACAGGCGGCGCAGCGCGTTGCCGATGAGCTTGGCGCTGGTGTCCTGCCCGGCGGCGAAGAGGAACATCGCCGACTTCACCACCTCCATCGCGTCCGGCGTCGAGCCGTCGGGATAGAGAGCCGCCGCCATCTCGGTCATCACGTCATCCTGCGGCTGGGCCCGCCGCTCGGCGATGTAGCGGGCGAAGTAGCCGGCCATGACCATCAGCGGATGAACGCTCTGGCCCTCGGGCGTGTCCATGTTGCCCGGCGGGGGCGCCGAATCGATGAGCTGGCGGAAGGCCTCGCGGTCGTCCGCCGGGACGCCGAGCAGGTCGGCGATCACCATCGTGACGAACGGCGTGGCAACCTTGTTCACCAGCTCGCAGCCGCCGGCGGCCACCACATCGCGCACCATGGCGTCGGCGTAGCTGCGCATGAAGGCCTCGTTCGCCTTGAGGCGCGAGGGGGTGAACAGCGGGTTGAGCAGCGAGCGCGCGGCGGCATGCTTGTCGCCGTCGTAGGAGACCATCAGCTCCATCTCGCCGCTGGGATGCGCTTCGAGCAGCGCGGAGATGTCGTCGCCCTCCACCGCGAAGGGCAGCCGCACCAGCGGGTCGGGGTTCAGCCACGAAGAGAAGTCGCGCTTGTTGAGCAGCACCTCCACCGCCTCCGCGAAGCCGGTCACCACCAGCACGTCGCGGCTCTGCATCTGGTAGACCGGACCGTGGACGCGGATCTGCTCGAAGTAGTCGTAGGGATCGAGGAGGACCGAGTGGTCGGTGAAGTAGTCCTTCTCGACCGCGGGTGCGGCAGTGGCCATGGATGCTCTCCCGTAGTTACGGCCGCTAAGTCCAGCCGATAATGATATATTGTGGATCATATCGGCACGAGCGGGTCCCGTCAACGCGAGGTCTGCGGTCTTTACGCCGGAGCGATCATGGCGCACATGCACGGCCATGAGCACGCCCAGCCCCGCCATCGCCATCCGTGACCTCGTGAAGCGCTACGCCCCGGCCGGGAGCGGGGAGGGCAAGCTGGCGCTGAAGGGCGTCTCGTTCGACGTTCCCGAGGGCGGGATCTTCGGCTTGCTGGGCCCCAACGGCGCGGGCAAGTCCACGCTCATCAACATTCTCGCGGGCATGGTGATGAAGACCTCGGGCACGGCCGAGATCTGGGGCTTCGACATCGACCGCGACAGCCGCAACGCCAAGCGCTCGATCGGCATCGTCCCGCAGGAGATCGTGTTCGATCCCTTCTTCACCCCCTTCGAGGTGCTGGAGATCCAGGCCGGGCTCTACGGCATTGCCAAGACACTGCGCCGCTCGGAGGCATTGCTGCGCGCGGTGCACCTGGCCGACAAGCGCGACGCCTATGCCCGGACCCTGTCGGGCGGCATGAAGCGGCGGCTGCTGATCGCCAAGGCGCTGGTCCATCAGCCGCCGGTGTTGGTGCTGGACGAGCCGACCGCCGGCGTCGACGTGGAGCTGCGGCGCCAGCTGTGGGAGCTCGTCACCGAGCTCAACCGCGAAGGCGCGACCATCGTGCTGACCACGCACTACCTCGAGGAGGCCGAGGAGCTGTGCGACCGCATTGCCATCATCAACCACGGCGAGTTGATCGCCAACAAGCCGACGCGCGAACTGGTCGGCATGGCGCGCGAGAAGATCATCGTCCTGACGCTCGACCGCGATGTCACCGAACTGCCCAGCCATCCCGGGTTCGTGAAGTGCGAGAGCCGGGGCGAGCGCGTGCTCGAGATCACCTACGACAAGGATCGCAGCAACGCCGGGGAGATCATGTCGGCGCTGCAGGCGCAGGGCTTCGCCATCGTCGATGTCACGACCCGCGAGGCCGACCTGGAGGATGTCTTCGTGACGCTGACCACCCAGGCGGGGTGAGCGCCCAGGCGGGGTGAGCGCCCAGGCGGCGCAGCACGTCATTTACCAAGCAATGCAGTTGCCATCTGCAATGGTGCGAGGCGAGCCATGAGCAGCCTCGAAGTCTTCTCGCGCAGGCCGCCCCTATTGGGGAACGCGATAGCTACCTCGCGGACTAAGTAACTTCACCTACTTGGCAGCACCGACCCCCTGCTCGAACTTCCAGACGCTCTTTTTCTTGCGACGAATTGGCTTTCCGCAATGACGGCAATTTCCGACGTAGCCGAAACCGTCCCATTTCACTTCCCGTCGGACAGGTTCATGCCTATTGGCGAAGCATAACGGGATTGAGATCGCCACGGAATCAACCTTTCGTTGGAATGCGGCAGTCGGGTAAACCAATCTTTGCTGATATCAAGGATATAAACTCGTCAAGTTACGACTCTTGTCATCCTTTTAACTGTAATAGGCGGATTTCTGCGGCACTGCAACATCGTCCGCGGCGTACCACGCAAACAGGCGCACCACGCAAACAGTTGCGGTGGTTCGGCCGGCAGGGCTAGGAGGCGTCATGCAGACGCCCACCCACTCGCCGCGTGTCTTCGATGCGCTCGTCATCGGTTCCGGCGCGGCGGGACTGACCGCGGCCCTCGCTCTGGCGGAGAAGCTCCAGGTCGCGGTTCTCGCCAAGGGCAGCCTCACCGGCGGCTCGACCGCCTGGGCGCAGGGGGGCATCGCCGCGGTGCTCGATGCCGGGGACACCTTCGAGGAGCACGTGCGCGACACCATGGTGGCCGGGGCCGGGCTCAACCGGCGCGAGACCGTCGAGTTCGTGATCGAACGCGCGCCCCATGCCATCGAGCGGCTGATGGGGCTGGGCGTGCCGTTCAACATGGACGGCAGCATGCCCCATCTGACGCGCGAGGGCGGGCACTCGCACCGGCGCATCGTCCACGTCAACGACGCCACCGGCTGGGCCGTGCAGCAGGCGCTGCTGCAGGCGGCCGAGGCCCATCCCAACATCACACTGCTGCCCGGCCGCTCCTGCATCGACCTCATCACCGGACGGCACGAGCAGCGCTACTCGGGCTCGGGGCGGGTCTGGGGCGTCTATGCGCTGGACGAGGAGAGCGGGCACGTGGAGGCGTTCACCGCGCGCGCCACGGTGCTGGCGACCGGCGGGGCGGGCCGCGTCTACCAGTTCAGCACGGCGCCCCGCGGTGCCACCGGTGACGGCATCGCCATGGCCTGGCGCGCCGGCGCCCGCGTCTCCAACATGGAGATGATGCAGTTCCACCCCACCTGCCTCTACAACCTGGAGGTCAAGAACTTCCTCATCACCGAGGCGGTTCGCGGCGAAGGCGGGCACCTCATCAACCCGCGCACCGGCAAGCGCTTCATGACCTTCTACGATCCCGAGCGGCTGGAACTGGCGCCTCGCGACATCGTGGCAAGGGCGATCGACTCCGAGATCAAGCGCTTCGGCCTCGACTGCGTCCACCTCGACATCAGCCACCAGCCGGCCGAGTTCGTGCGCGCGCATTTCCCGAACATCCACGAGAAGCTGCTCGGCCTCGGCATCGACATGACGCGCGAGCCGATCCCGGTCGTGCCCGCGCAGCACTACACCTGCGGCGGCGTGCTCATCGACCTCGACGGGCGCACCGACTTGCCGGGGCTCTACGCCGCCGGGGAATGCACCGAGAGCGGCCTGCATGGCGCCAACCGGCTGGCCTCCAACTCGCTGCTCGAATGCTTCGTCTTCGGCGAGGCCGCCGCGGCCGACATCCTTGCGCGGTGGGACAGCTTCGAGGCGCCGCCGCCGGTCCGACCCTGGGACGAGAGCCGCGTCACCGATTCGGACGAGGAAGTCGTCATCAAGCAGAACTGGACCGAGATCCGGCGCTTCATGTGGAACTACGTCGGCATCGTGCGCACCACCAAGCGGCTGGAGCGGGCCATGCACCGCATCCAGATGCTCAACGGCGAGATCGAGGAATACTATCGCCACTTCCGCGTCTCGACCGACCTGATCGAGCTGCGCAACCTGCTGCAGAGCGCGGAGCTGATCGTGCAGTCGGCGCTCAAGCGGCACGAAAGCCGCGGGCTGCACTACACGCTAGACTATCCCGGCACCGACGCCGCCCCGCTGGACACCGTCCTGGTCCCCTAGCCGGGGCTCCGGCGCCCCGCCTGCTCAGCCGATGCCGAGCACCCGGCCGAGGAAGATCAGCACGATGGCGCCGATCACCGAGGCGAGGCAGCCGGCGCGGCTGAAATCGCGGCTGCCCCGGCTGGTGACGAGCCCCGCCACCAGCGAGCCGCCGATGCCGAGCAGGATCGTGGCGATCCAGTTCATATGCACCGCGCCCGGATAGAAGAACCGGGCGAGGACGCCGATGATGAGGCCGCTGATGATGGCGCCGATGATGTTGAGCATGACTGGCGAAACTCCCCTTGCGCGCGAAGGCGCGTCGCAACCGAGCGCTATAAGACGCGAACAGCGCCGCGGTTGCATGCGGTTAGCACGGCTGACCGGTCGTATCGATGACGGTTCGTCCGCGGGGACATGCGAGCGCGGTTGACGACGGCAGCATGACACCGTTCGTCGCACGAGCGATTCGCCTCGCCGGTGATTCATGTGGAAAAATTTAGCGCCTCAAGGCCGGGTCCGGGGTCTTGCCATGCTGAAAGGCAACGGAAACTCCACGCGTCGCGGGGGGCGTCCGGTGCCCCGCGGGTCCGCCTTGGACCGACATGGATTGCGCCGCCCCTCTTGAACCTGGCGGCGGAAAGGGCACAATAGGTTGTGTCGCGCCGGTCGTCTGGCCTCAACACCTAGGGATGCCATGCAGGGGTGCGGACCCTGGTTGCAGGGCAGGATGCCCGGGGTTGGAACGGGCTTGTCGCAAGGGCGCGCCGACGGTCTGGCAGGGAATACCCGTTTTCGTTTCCGTGGCGGTGGGATGGACGATCGGTCCGTTCTGTCCGCCTGCCGGTCCGCGACAGCAGCGTGGGACGCCCCGGTGGCGTTCCGATGACAGATTCGAAGACACAGGGGCATCCATTGGATTTCAGGAACGGAAGCGAGAGTCAGGTGTCTGATCCCGATGCGGGCTACGAAGGTTCGGCGCAGGTCGACATGGAGGCGCTGCTCGCTGCCCACGGCAGCGTGCGCGGCCCCGCCCCCGCCGCAGCGAAGGCGACGGGCGAAGGCCCGGCAGGTGCCCTGGAGACCGGAACGCCCGCCGCGGCCGCGGCTGGGGCGCCCGCCGCGAAGAAGCAGAGCGATTCGCGCACCATCCACGATCGCCGCTTCGCGATCGCCCTCGATCCCGCGCGCGATGCCCTGCTGACCGATTTCGGCAAGGAGACGCTGGACGACCGCTACCTCCTCCCTGGCGAGAAGTACCAGGATCTCTTCGCCCGCGTGGCCGACGCCTATGCGGACGACCAGGAGCACGCCCAGCGCCTCTACGACTACATCTCGCGCCTGTGGTTCATGCCCGCCACGCCGGTGCTGTCGAACGGCGGCACCGGGCGCGGCCTGCCGATCTCGTGCTACCTCAACTCGGTGGAGGACAGCCTCGAGGGCATCGTCGCCACCTGGAACGAGAACGTCTGGCTCGCCTCGCGCGGGGGCGGCATCGGCACCTACTGGGGCAACGTGCGCGGCATCGGCGAGCCGGTCGGCCTGAACGGCAAGACCAGCGGCATCATCCCCTTCGTGCGCGTGATGGATTCGCTGACGCTGGCGATCTCGCAGGGCTCGCTGCGCCGCGGCTCGGCCGCCTGCTACCTCGACGTCTCGCACCCCGAGATCGAGGAGTTCCTGGAGATCCGCAAGACCTCCGGCGACTTCAACCGCAAGGCGCTGAACCTGCACCACGGCGTGCTCTTGACCGACGAGTTCATGGAAGCCGTGCGCGACGGCACCGACTTCGCCCTGCGCAGCCCCAAGGACGGCTCGGTGCGCGGCAAGGTCCACGCCCGCTCGCTGTTCCAGAAGCTGGTCGAAGTGCGCCTCGCCACCGGTGAACCCTACCTGGTGTTCTCCGACACCGTGAACCGCATGATGCCCAAGCATCACCGCGACCTCGGCCTCAAGGTCTCCACCTCGAACCTGTGCTCCGAGATCACGCTGCCCACCGGCCGCGACCACCTCGGCAACGACCGCACGGCGGTGTGCTGCCTCTCCTCGCTCAACCTGGAGACCTGGGAGGAGTGGAAGGGCGACAAGCGCTTCATCGAGGACGTGCTGCGCTTCCTCGACAACGTGCTGCAGGACTACATCGACCGCGCGCCCGACGAGATGGCCCGCGCCCGCTACTCGGCGGAGCGCGAGCGGTCGGTCGGCATGGGCGTGATGGGCTATCACTCCTACCTGCAGAAGAAGGGCATCGCCTTCGAGAGCGCGATGGCCAAGGCGCTCAACCTGCAGATGTTCCAGCACATCAACGCCCGCGCCAACGAAGCCTCGATGCTGCTCGCCAAGGAGCGCGGGCCGTGCCTCGACGCGGCCGACCAGGGCGTGATGGAGCGCTTCAGCTGCAAGATGGCGATCGCGCCCACCGCGTCGATCTCGATCATCTGCGGCGGCACCTCCGCGTGCATCGAGCCGATCCCGGCGAACATCTACACCCACAAGACGCTCTCGGGCTCGTTCGTGGTGAAGAACCCGTACCTGCAGAAGCTGCTGGCGGCGAAGTCGAAGGATTCCACGAACGTGTGGAACTCCATCCTCGAGCAGGGCGGCTCGGTCCAGCATCTCGACTTCCTCTCGCCCGAGGAGAAGGCCGTCTACAAGACCAGCTTCGAGATCGACCAGCGCTGGCTGCTCGAGTTCGCGGCCGATCGCACTCCCTACATCGACCAGGCGCAGTCGCTGAACCTGTTCATCCCGGCCGACGTCGACAAGTGGGACCTGATGATGCTGCACTTCCAGGCCTGGGAGAAGGGCATCAAGTCGCTCTACTACCTGCGCTCCAAGTCGGTGCAGCGCGCCGGCTTCGCCGGCGGCGTGGAAGCGGACAACACCAGCGAGCTGCCCAAGTTCGAACTGGCGGCGAGCACCACCGACTACGACGAGTGCCTGGCCTGCCAGTAAAGGGGCCTGCCAGTAAGGGGGCCTGCCAGTAAGGGGGCCTGCCAGTAAGGCGGACTCCCGAGTTCACCGAGTGCGGCCTTCCGGGCAACCGGAAGGCCGCTTTCGTTTTCGGATGAACGCCGCCGGCCTTCGTGCGATAGGTCCGTGCGATGCGCCTTCTCCTGCTCCTTTCCGCGGCCGCGCTCGGCCTCCCCTCGACTGCGTACGCGCAGGAGCCCGACGCCCTGGAGCGCGGGTTCGCGGGCGCGCTGAAGGCGTGCGAGCGCTGGGTCCTGCACCCCGACAGCTGGGCCCAGGGCCCCGAGGCATTCGTGCGCGAACTCGGGCTCGGCCCGATGATGGGACCGGTCGCGCAGGTGGATGAGACGGCTCTGCCGCCGCCGCCCTTCCAGCAGGGTAACCTGCTTGTGTGATTGCGGTCCCCGCCACAAGCGTAAATGTGCCTGACGGCATCCCTTGCAGCGGACATAGCGCTGGAATGTCGTTCAGTTTGCCCCGCGATCTGCTGACTTGCGCAAAGTGAGCTCTGTGACGCAGCCACTCTGGTCGACATTGCCCCCTGCGCTCGACCGCGCACGGCGTAAATCGGTTGTCGGGCTGGCCACCCCATCCATTGGAAGCTGAATGACTGTTTCCGCACGCCAGTGATTGCGCCGTGCAAAGCTAACGACGTCATCCATCTTGAGTACGCAGAGGTGGCTTTGGTTCGGGCGCAGTCTCGACAGCAAAGTCAGGCGAAAGGTCATCTCACCGCGTATGCGGGGGTTTGATAGTGTTGGCCGGGTACCCGCCCGGAAACGTGGCCGACGCGATGCGTCGAGGGGAAAGAATTGTTCACTGAACGCAATTTGAGCCTCCCATTGCCCGTCCCGACCCTTCAGCTGCACGATATAATCTGCTGAGCGCGAATGATCGTATAACGTTGCGAGTTGCGTCAGCGAAAATACGCGCTCAACCGCATCGATACCTAACTCGGCCTCAGGCAATGCAAACATCGACAGCAAGCGTCGGGCAAGTTGCCCCTCATCGTAATCACACGACAAGATCGATACTGGCCGAAGCTTTGTGTCTAATCGCTCATCACTGATTTTGACGCACTTTTTTGGAGAAGGGCCTTCTATCGCTGCGCTGCCGACGAGCAGATGAGCAATGGTTGCGATGGCGCCAGCTACCATGACCGTAGCCTAACATCTCCACGGTTGGCCGCAAGCAGGACGGGGCAGCCTTTTGACCGCGCTGGGCTCACAGGCGAGCGCGTCCGAAACCAGGTAACGACCTGATCTCATGAGCGCAGTTGAGCCTTTCCGAGATTCGAGCTTGTGTTCGAGGTCGGCGCTGGGCCGCCTCACCATGGGTCGTTCGATGCCTGATCGAGGGCTGCTATCTACCTTGGACGGGCTCTGGCGGCACTCCGGTTGAAGCGCAGTCGCCTCGACCTCGTTCTCTCGTGCTGCCCCCGCGTTGCGGCGGAGCTGGTACGGGTGGCGCGGAGATCAGGCTGTCATGCGACTGCTTCCTCACGCGTCCACCGGAACTCGGTGCCGTCGGCCAGGACTGACCGACTGCGACCCGGCGCATAAACGGCGCGCTTGGGTAGTTCCTGAGCCGCGCACCGGGAACCCGGGACCGGCTTCGTTCGTCAGGTGAGGCGAATCCCTTCCGCCCACCTGAGGATCCTGCCATGCCCGAGCCCGAGCCCCTTGCTGCCGGTCGTCCCCTTGCCGAGCCCGCCCGTACCGTCGACGTCGCGGTCGACCTGAGCCAGGGCGCCGCGGCCGGCGCGCTGGCGGGTTTCGCCGCCTCTGCGGTGATGAACGGCTTCCAGACGCTCGTCACGCCGCTGTTCCAGCCGACCGGCGCGGGCGGCCCGCCGGCCACGGAAGTGGCGGCGCAGCGCGTTTCGGTACTGGCCAGCGGCGCCCGGCTCGGTGACGGCGACCGCCAGGCGGGCGGGACGGCGGTGCATTACGTGGTCGGCACGCTCACGGGCTCGCTCTACGGGGCGCTGGCCGAGGTGCGGCCCGGCGTCACGCGGTGGCAGGGCTTCGCGCTCGGTCTCACCGCGGCGACGCTGGTGGACCAGCTCGCGGTTCCGCTCACCGGCCTGGCGCGGCCGCCCTGGCGCTATACGCTGCGCACGCATCTCTACGGCTACGCCTCGCACCTCGTCTTCGGCTTTGTGACCGAGCAGGTGCGCAAGGTCCTGCGCGAGCGGCTCGCCCGGAAGGAGAGCGCGCCGGCCGAGGCGGTCACGCTCGAGGACGTCTCGGTGCCGCTGCTGCTTGGCCTCGCCAATGGGCAGCGCACCTTCACGCCGCCGGCGGCCGTGACGATCGCCGCCGCCGGCAGCGGCCTCGGGCTGGAGGGAACGCCGCTTGCCCTGCTGAACTCGAAGTGGACCGGCGCGCTGCTGGGCGCTGCGGCCCTGGGCGAGTACATGATGGACAAGCAGCCGGGCATCCCGGCCCGCATCGCGCCGGCCGGCCTGGCCGCGCGCGCGGTGGGCGGGGCGCTGTCGGGCGCCGCGGCCGCCCGGCCGGGACGGGCCTGGCTGGCCGCCGGCGTCGGCGCCGCCGGGGCGCTCGCGGGCGGCTACATCAGCTACCGCGTGCGCATGACGCTCGCCCGGGCGCTGGGCCGCGACCGCCCGGTCGCCTTCGCCGAAGACGCGCTGTCGCTGCTCGGCTCGGCCGCCGTGGCAGGCTACGCCGCGCTGCGCCAGAGCCAGCGCCAGGAGCGGGAGGCGGCAGCCAGGCAGGCCGCCTGAGCGCGGCGCCGGCCCCGGCGGCCGGCGCGTTGCTCAGGCGAGTCAGGCCGAGAGGTCAGGCCAAGAGGTCGGGCCCGGAGGTCGGGCCCAGAGGTCGGGCCAAGTGTCAGGGACGCACGCCCGTGACCGGGAAGGTGCCGAAGGGCCCGTTGGCATTGTCCCCCACCAGCTGCCCGTCGCGCACCGTCACGTCGTACTTGATGGTGATCGGCATGGGCATGGAAGCCTTGCCCTCGAACTTCGCCCGGCCGTCCTTGACGGCGCCGGCGACGTCGACCTTGCCTTGCTCCGCGGTGACGATGCCGGTGACGACGGAGCCGACCACCTTGAGGTCCATCACCGCCTTCTGCGGGCCCACCGGCGACTGGATGGTGATGTTCCAGCGCCCCGCGAAGTCCTGCGGCTTGGCGTTGCTGACCCTGGCCGCCTTGGCCTTCTCCAGCAGCGCCTTCTGCTCGCCCGGCGCGGCCTGCGCGCGCGAGCGCAAGTAGAAGCGCAAGGTCTCCAGGTCCTCGTCGGTGAACTGCGGGAATGGCGGCATGCCGTTGAGCTTGAGCCCGCCTTCCTTGACGATCGTGCGGAAGGTCGCCGCATCGGTGATCGTGGGCGAGTAGCGCAGGTCCGGCGCCGCGCCGCCGCCCACCGCGTTCCAGCCGTGGCACACGATGCACGAACGCGTGCCGAACAGCATGGCGCCGGCCTGCGCGCGGGCGAGGTCCGGCTGGAAGCCGGGGTCTTCCGGCGGCACCAGCGCCGGCAGCGTAAAGGGCGGGATGGTGTCCTTGCCGTCGAGCGCGAAGGTCAGCACCCGACGGGGGAGCCGGTAGTCGGTGCGGTATGCGGCGTTTCCGAGCGACTGCATCCCTGCGCCCTGCCCGCCGCTGCCGGTGATGACGGTCACGTACTGGCGGCCGTTGACGCGGTAGGTGATCGGCGCGCCGACAATCGGGCTCTCGGTCTTGAACGACCACAGTTCCTTGCCCGTGCGCGCGTCGCGGGCGACGAACTTGCCGTCGATCTGCCCCTGCCACACGAGCCCGCCGCCCGATGCCATCACGCCGCCCGGCCATGATCCGGGCAGGTCGACGCGCCAGGCCTCGCTCTGGGTCACCGGGTTCCACGCCTTGAGGTAGCTGCGGTGCCCGCCCGGCAGCTCGACTTCCGGGATCAGCGTCACCCCCATGCCCGCGGCGATCTCGCCGCCACCGCCGCCGCCCTTCGGAGCGTCCCCGATGAGCGCGCCCATGTCCATCACCGGAACGTAGACCAGCCCCGTCTGCGGACTGTAGGCCTGCGGCATCCACGAGTGGGCGCCCGTCGGCCCGGGCCACATTTCGAACATGCCGGGCTTTCCGTTGTACCGGATGCCGGGGTTCTCCACCGGCCGCCCGGTCTTGCGGTCGATCCGCTCGGCCCAGCTCACCTTGGCGATCTTCTCGGCCGAGATGAACTGGCCGTTGCTCCGGTCGATGACGTAGAAGAAGCCGTTCTTCGGCGCCTGCATCAGCACCTTGCGCTCCTTGCCGTCGATCTCCAGCGTGGCCAGCGTCATGTCGGCGGTGGCGGTGCAGTCCCACTGCTCGGCCGGGCAGAGCTGGTAGTGCCACTTGTATGCGCCGGTATCGACATCGACCGCGACGATCGAGGACAGGAACAGGTTGTCGCCCCCGTCCGGGCTGCGCAGCTGCTGGTTGTAGGGGAAGCCGTTGCCCACGCCCAGGTAGACCAGGTGCAGCTCGGCGTCGTAGCTGAACGCGTTCCAGGCGGTGCCGCCGCCGCCGCGCCGGCTGCCGTCCGGCTTCTTCCAGCCGCCCGGCCAGGTCTTGCGCATGACCTCCTCGGCCTTGCGGTTCACCGGCTCCACCTCGTCGCCCGGGGTGGTGTAGAAGCGCCAGGCGCGCTGGCCGGTGCGCGCGTCGTAGGCGGTGACGAAGCCCCGCGCCGGGCTGATGTCGGCCCCGCCGAAGCCGACGATCACCTTGCCGCCGAACACCCGCGGCGGGCCGTTGGAGTTGCGCGGCGAGGCGTCGGGGTAGTCGTAGGTCTTCCAGGCCTCCTTGCCCGTCTTCGCGTCGAGCGAGACGACGTAGCCGTCGGTGGTGACGAGGAAGACGTGCCCCGCGTCATAGGCGATGCCCTTGCTGCCCCACGACATCTGCAGCGCCGAGGTGGCGCGCTCGCGCGTGCCGCCATCGTACTCCCACAGCAGCTTTCCCGTCACCGCGTCCAGCGCGCGAATATGCGAGTGCCCGGTGGTGAAGAAGACCTTGCCCTCGGCCATCAGCGGCGTCGAGGGGCTGTACCCGGGCTCGAGGTCGAAGTGCCAGGCGAGCTTGAGCACGTCGACGTTGCCGGCGTCGATCTCGTCCAGCGGCGAATAGTGCGTCTCGGTGCCGGTGCGGCCCCAGCTCGGCCACTCGTCGGGATTGGCGACGGTCTGCTCGTCGATCGGCTGGGCAGGACGATTGCACGCGGATAGCGACAACGACAGCGGCGCCATCACCAGCGCCAGGTGCAACGCCATCTTCCTCAATTTCGCGAGCACGCACTTCTCCCGAGCTGCCTGGTCTGGCCGTCTCGACTAACAGGCGCGTTTCGGAATGGGAAGAGATGCTGGCCATGGTGTATCACAACCACGGAGGCATCGCGGCAGGGATGCCGCAAGGCGCATGCGAAAAGCCCCGGCCTCCCCGCAAAAGGGGGCCGGGGCTCGCGGGAGCAGGTCCGCGCAGGCGCCTGCTCCGCTAACAGGGAAAGGTCAGTTCGCGCCGACGCCCATCGGAATCGGGGTGCCCTGCTTCAGGTACACGCGGTTGTCGTCGATCTTCTCGACATTCTCGAGCGCCACGTAGTGGTGCGCGCCGTCGGAACTGTCGGTGCGGGTGAGCTGGATCTGGTCGTCCTTCACATGATCGACGGTGCCGACGTGCTGGCCGGTGCTGGTGGTCACTTCCATGTGCTCGCGGATGCGCAGCTTCTCGAACATTGTGCTTCTCCAAAAATCCGGGGGGATACGTCCTGAAGAACGGCTCTCTTAGGGCTGGCGTTCCGTCGCTCGTCCCGCCCGTGCCACGGCTCGTGGACGCCGCGCGCGGTGCTTCAGGGCTCGGCGCCGAGGCCGAACGTCGCGTCGCCCCGGAACGAGAGCAGCACGGCCTCGCCGGTCACCCCGTCGACCTGCGAGACCGCGATGAAGCCGCCCGATGGGCCTTCGAGCAGAATCTCCTCGCCCTCCACCCGGTCCACCGTGCCCAGGCACACGCCGGCCGGGTCGAGGACCTTCATGCCGCGGCGGATCGTGCCGGAGGCGGTCGCCCAGGCGTTTTCGTCGTCTGTCGATTGCATCGGGGGGCGGGTCACGGGATACTCCTCTCCTGGAGCGGCGCACACGCCGCCCTCGCACGAGACAATGCGCCGCCGGGGCACGCGGTTCCTGTGCGGCGCCGCGCGCACAAAGGGGGAGGAAGGGGATGGCTCAAGCACAGTACCGCCGGGTGGTGGCGGGCCTCGGGCAGGACGGGCGCAGCTGCGTGGTGTCCGACGATGCCGTAGACGCGCTCGCGCTGGGGAACATCGCCATCGCCCAGGTCTGGTCGGGCGCCTGCGAGGCTCGGGTCGACAGCGCCGCGCCGCTCGCCGCCTCCACGGGGCCGTTCCGCTTCGAGCAGCTGGCCGAGCCGCGCTACGCATTCATGGTCGCCGACTACGCCCCCGGCCTCGGCCGCGAGGATCCGGGGCTGCACTTCACCGATACCACGGACCACTTCCACGTCGTGGCCGGGGAGGTCGTGCTGGTCCTCGAGGCGGACGAGGTGGTGCTGCGCGCCGGCGATTCGGGCGTCTGCCGCGGCGTCGTCCACGGCTGGCGCAACGATGCCCACGCGCCGGCGCGGGTCGTCACCTTCGTGCTGCCCGCCAGCCCGGCGGTTCCCTCCTGACGCTGCGACCGCGCCGCGCCGGAGCGATCGGGCAATCAGGCGGCGCCGTCAGGCGGCGTGCTTGGTTCCGAAGCGGCCGTGCTTGCGGAAACGGACCATCCAGCGATCGAGGAAGAGCCCCAGGGGGCGCGGCGTGACCCCCAGTTCCGCGAACCCCGGAAGGGTTCCGGTGGCGACGCTCCCGGCCTTCAGCAGCTTGAACTGGTCGCTGCTGATCGGCGCCCCGGGCAGCCAGCCGGTGGCACTGGCGATCAGTCCGGAAACCGAGTCGGGCAGTTCGGCGAAGCTGCGCGAGCGGCACTGCGCCTCGGCGATGCGCCGGTTGAGTTCGAGCATGGTGATGACCTCGGGCCCGGCCAGCTCGTAAGTCTTGCCGCCGTGCGCGGCGGGATCGGTGAGCGCCTTGCCGATCGCGTCCGCCACGTCGTCGACGAACACGGGCTGCAGCTTCGCCTGCGGCGCGAACACCGGCAGCGCCGGCAGCCGCGCGACGAGTTCGGCGAACATCGTGATGAAGCGGTCGTCCGGCCCGAACATCAGCGCCGGTCGCACGATCGTGGCCTCGGGGAAGGCGGCGCGGACCGCCTCCTCGCCCACGGCCTTGGAGCGCGCGTACGCGACCTCGGAGCCAGCGTCGGCGCCGATCGCGGAGACGTGCACGAAGGCGGCGACACCGGCGCTCCGGGCCGCGGCGGCGATCGCCCCGGCGCCCTTGCCCTGCAGCGCGTCGAGGTTGCCGGCAAAGGCGCCGACGAGGTTCACCACGGCGTCGGACCCTGCCAGGACGCGCGCGAGCGCATCGGGGCGCGTCACGTCGACCGAGACGAACTGGACTTGGCCCAGGTTGCCGAGCGGCCGGATCGAGAACGCCTTGCGCGGCTGGCGGCTGGCGATGCGCACCCGGGCGCCGCGCCCCAGCAGCTCCTGCGCAAGATGGCGCCCGACGAAGCCGCTGCCGCCAAGCACGGTGACGATCTTGCCGTAGAGGGAATCGATGGGAGGGTGGCTCGCGGCCGGGCTGGGGCTCATGGTCAGGTTCTGTCCTCAAGTCGCCGCGCGGAAGGACCGTTCCGCGCTGCAGCACATGCGCCCTGCCCCTGCCACAAGCCCGAGGCAGGGGCAAGCCGGCCCGTAGCCCCTGGCCCGTAGCCCTCGCCCGTGGCCCTCGCCTCGCCTCGCCAGCGGCCGCCGCCTGGGGTTCGACGGCCTCTCCGTCAAATTGTTGCAAAGCCCCTGTTGACAAGCCCCTGACGGCTGCGTAGAGGCGCCCTCCTACCCAGCGGGGCGGCACTTCGGCGCCTCGCATGTGTGCCCAGATGGCGGAATTGGTAGACGCACCGTCTTCAGGTGGCGGCGCTCGTAAGGGCGTGGAGGTTCGAGTCCTCTTCTGGGCACCATCTACTCTCAAAGCATTGAGAACGCGCGGGGATCGTCGGAAGGACGGTCCCCGAGCGCGTCTGCTCCCAGCGCTGCTATACCATCAACTTGTGGCGCTCTGCCTCCGGGGTACGCAGTGCCATTCCCGTCGCCGGATCGCATGGTGCGCGCCCGTTCATGGGGCATGCCGAGACATGACTCTCGTCGCTAACGGACGCTTGGAGATGGCCGGGCCCGAGGGGGCCGACGAAGCGCCGCGCGACTGGCTGGCGGCGGCTTGCCGGCATGGAGAGCCGGCGCGCAGCGGGGGACTGCGCGCCGGCTTTCCGAGGGGCCGTGGTCTTACCAGAAGAAGCCGTTGTACACCGTCACCACCCGGCCGTTGCGGGCATTCACCATGACCACGTCGTTGCCGTAGCGGACCCAGCGATGGCCGGCGCGGGGCGCGGGAAGGCGGTAGCGGCTATAGTCCCGCACCCAGTAGCGGTCGCCATAGTAGGCGGGCTGGAAGCGGTGGCCTGCCGTCACCGGCCGATAGGCGTAGCCGCGCGGACCGACATAGGCGGGGCGACGATAGACGTCTCGGTGGCTGCGGCGGTAGTCGCGCCAGTCGTCGTTGAGCTCACGGCGAGAGTCGGCCAGGTCGCGGCGCGCGTCGCGCACGTCGCCGCGATTGCCGTGGCGCTGCGCATCGCGCAGGTCGCGCTGGTCCCGGCGCACGTCGCGTGCGCTTTCGCGCACTTCGCGGGCACTCTGCGCCGAGGCAGCGATCGGAACCGCCAGCGTCGGCAGGGCGACACTCGCGGCGATCGCGACGGTGAGGAACTTGCGCATCGACATTTCTCCTTTTCTTCGGGGGCCGTCTTTCCCGGCCTCTGTATGAAACTGCACACCGCCTCCTGAACGACCCGGGAATGCAGCGTGCAGCGAAGGGACATAAGTGTCGCGCGCCCGCGACAGTTTCCGCCCCCTCCCCATTCCCACGCCGAGCCGCGGGTTTATCCCCGGTGAAACGAGCGGAATCTTGCGCCCATGCCCTTGTGTGGTGCGCCGCCCGGAGCCATCTTCAAGGCAGGACGAGATTCCTTCTCGCATGAAAGGAGCGCATGGCCCGCAAAGCAGCCCGTGCCGTTGATCCGGCGCAGTTCCGCCCCGAGGCCCATCGTCGGGCGCGCGTCGAGATCGAGTTCGACGAGCCCGTGCTGCTCGGGGCCCTGTTCGGGCAGTTCGACGCCAATCTGGTCCAGGTCGAGAACCGCCTCGGCGTCTACATCGCGGCGCGCGGGAACAAGATCCAGATCGAGGGGCCGGACGATTCCGTGGCCCGCGCCCGCGACACGCTCAAGGGCATGTACCACCGGCTCGAGATGGGCCAGGACCTGGATGCGGGGGCCATCGAGTCGCTGATCGCCATGAGCTCGGAGCCCACGCTCGAAGGCATCATCAGCGGCGATGCCGGCGCCCCGCCGATCATGATCCGCACGCGCCGCAAGACCATCGTGCCGCGCTCGGCCACGCAGATCGAGTACATGCAGGCGCTGGCCAGGTCCGACGTGATCTTCGCGCTCGGCCCGGCCGGCACCGGCAAGACCTACGTCGCGGTGGCGCAGGCGGTCAGCCAGCTGATGACCGGATCGGTCCAGCGCCTGATCCTCTCGCGTCCGGCCGTCGAGGCGGGCGAGAAGCTGGGCTTCCTGCCGGGCGACATGAAGGACAAGGTCGATCCCTACCTGCGCCCGCTCTACGACGCGCTGTACGACTGCATGCCGCCCGAACAGGTGGAGCGCCGCCTCGCCAACGGTGAGATCGAGATTGCGCCGATCGCCTTCATGCGCGGCCGCACGCTGGCCGATGCCTTCGTCATCCTCGACGAGGCGCAGAACACCACGCGCGAGCAGATGAAGATGTTCCTGACCCGCTTCGGCCAGAACAGCCGCATGGTCATCTGCGGCGACCCGCGGCAGATCGACATCCCGGGCGGCGAGCGCATGAGCGGCCTGGCCGACGCCGTCGGCCGGCTGGAGGGCGTGGAGGGCATCGCGGTCACCCGCTTCACCGCGGCGGACGTGGTGCGCCACCCGATCGTGGGTCGGATCGTCGAGGCCTACGAAGGCAAGGCGGAGTAGGCGAGCCTTAAGCGGCGAGCCGCGGCCCGCGAGGCGCGATCAGCCAGGCAGGCTGGCCGTCTGGCGCAGGGCCTCGCCCAGCGCCAGCGCCGCCGTGGTCGCCAGGTTCATCGAGCGGACCTCGGGTCGCATGGGAATCCGCAGCCGGGCGTCGCTCGCTTCAGCCACCACGGCCGGCACCCCGGCGCTTTCCTTGCCGAAGAGCAGGACGTCGTCCGGCGCAAAGGCGAAGGCATAGGCCGACTGGCTGCTCTTGGTGGTGAACAGCACCAGCCGGCGCCCGCCGATCGTGCTGCGGAAGGCCTCGAAGCCGGCGTGGCGCACGACGGTGACGTGGTCGATGTAGTCCATTGCCGTGCGCCGGACGCGCTTGTCGTCCCAGGCGAACCCCATCGGCTCGATGAGGTCCACCGCCGCGCCCATGCAGGCGCCGAGACGCAGGACGGCGCCGACGTTGCCGGCGATCTCGGGTTCGAAGAGAGCGATGCGCATCCCTCCCCTTGCCGAGAGCGCGGGTGCATCGCAAGCCTGCGATCCCGTCTCCGGGCCCGTATGCGCGCCCCGGACGCTATTGCCCCTCTGCCGCCGCAGCGGCCTTTGCCGTCTCCTTCTTCTCGAGCTCTTCGGGCGAGATGCCGAGGATCTTCGCCAGCTTGACCTTTTCCGCCTGCGTGAGGTCCGCGTACGTGCGCGGCGCCGGCAGCTTGGCGGTGGCGAGCTTCATCTTCTCGACGATCGCGGGCATCGCCTGCATCATCTGCGGCATCATTGTCTGCATCTTCGACATCACTTCGGGCGACATCATGACGATGTACGAATCGGCGGCGTAGGCCCTCCCCGTCGGCGTCGCGAAGAACCGGTTGAGTTCGCTGAGCTGCGCGGTGTCGAAGCGCTTGGCGTAGGCGCTGGCCAGGCCATCGCGGATGTCAGGCTCGAACTTCGTCATCAGCGTGCCCATCTCGCCCATCATGACACGGGTCGAAACGCGCATCCGCTCCTTGTAG
The DNA here is from genome assembly GCF_042432915.1 of Novosphingobium soli. Taxonomy (NCBI): domain Bacteria; kingdom Pseudomonadati; phylum Pseudomonadota; class Alphaproteobacteria; order Sphingomonadales; family Sphingomonadaceae; genus Novosphingobium; species Novosphingobium soli. Next base: position 100,051 of record NZ_JBHLWK010000018.1, on the reverse strand, counting down.
GCGGGGTCGTAGATCTCCATGATCTCGGCCAGGGAGCCTTCGCCGATCGTGTCGGCCTCGACCCCGCTCACCCCCGCCAGGTCCTTCAGCGGCATTTGCATGGTGGAATCGAGGATCGCATCCATCATCTTGTCCATCGTCGCCCCCATGATCCGGGCGTAAGTCCCCGAGGGAAAGACGAAGTCGACGGTCTGCCGCGCCGCCTCTAGCCTGGCGGGGTCGCCCACGACCGCCGGGGCTGGCTCGGCGGCCAGCGCGGGTGTCGCACAGGCCAGCAGCCCCGCTGCGGCGGTAAAAAGCACGGAACGCATCATATTTTCCCCCTTGAGGTCGCATGGACCGAACCTGTGCAAGCTAGACCGAGCCGCCGGCAGCGGAAAACGAAATCGCGGGCATGGTCGTTCTTTGGCGTCAAGCGGGGTGCTCGCTTGCTCAGCTTGTCGCAGCATGGGAGCGCGCGCCCGCCGCTGGGCCTTCGACAGGCTCAGGCTGAGCGGGTTCGGAAGGTGGCTCTAGAGCGATGCGCCCTGTCGCTTGCCGTCGCGCGGCGAGCGCGCCCCGTCCGCCGGATGGCTAAAGCCCGGCTTGCAGCAACCACTCGTGGAAGATGCGCACCGGGCGCGATTCCAGGGACTTGGGGCGACAGACGAACCAGTAGCGATAGGGGCTCTCGACGTCGATGTCATAGAGCCGCGCGAGGCGGCTGTCGTGGGCTCGGCGGAAATGGTCGTCGTGCATGATCGCGATGCCCAGCCCCTGCGCCGCCGCTTCCAGCACCAGCTGGCCCGAATCGAACCGGTCGACCGAGGCGGGATCGATATCCGGCAGGCCGATCGCCTTCTTCCAGGCGTCGACGCTCTCGGGAAGGTCCTGGTGGATGAGGAAGGTCTGGCGCGAGAGCTTGGCCTCGTCGGGCTCGGGCCCGAGTTCCTCGGCCAGCTCCTTGGAGACGATCGCATAGACCTTGTTGTGGTCGAGCTGGACCCGGTAGAACTGCGGGTCCGGCTCACGGGCAAGGATGATGGCGGCATCCAGCGTGTCGCCCACGCGGTCCTCGAGATGGGCGCCGGTGTCGATGTCGATGTGCAGCCGCGGGTGCAGCTTGCGCAGCTCGGGGAGGCGCGGGAACAGCCGCTGGCCGCCGAACAGCGACGGCACGCCCAGGTGCAGGCGCAGCACCTGGCCGCGGTCGATCTGCGCCTCCACGGCCTCGGCGAGTTCCTCCAGCTTGGGGGCGATGGCGTTGTAGAAGGCCTGGCCCTCGTCGGTCAGCTTCATCGCCTGGTGCTGGCGGGTGAACAGCCGCTTGCCGGTGAAGTCCTCCAGCGCGGCGACGCGGCGCGACAGCGCGGAGGGGCTGAGTGCGAGTTCGTTGGCGGCGGCTTTGGCGGAGCCAAGGCGCACCACGCGCACGAAGGCTTCGAGCGCACGCAGGGGGGGAAGTCGGCGTACTGGCAATTCCTGGGTCTTTTCACTCGCTTGTGCCGGCACCGGGCGCGGTGGCGACTTCAGTCTGCCTCTCTGTCCAAGTCCTCCACCGGCGGGAGCAGCCGGAGCCGCGTGACGTGCCGTTCGTTGCCGTCCGTCACCTCGATGCGCCAGCCGCTGTCGTGATCGAGCACGGTGCCGACCTGCGGCACCTGGCCGGCCAGGACAAAGGCGAGCCCGCCCAGCGTGTCCACCGATTCCTCCACCTCGGCAAGCCGGGGGTCGATGCGGCGCGCCACTTCGTCGAGTTCCACGCGGGCGTCCGCGTCCCACATACCGTCGCCGATTGCAACGAGCAATTCCTCGGGCGCGTCGTCGTGCTCGTCCTCGATGTTGCCGACGATCTCCTCGACGAGGTCCTCGATGGTGATGATGCCGTCGGTGCCGGTGTACTCGTCGATCACCACCGCGAGGTGGATGCGCTGGGCCCGCATGTCGGCGAGGACGTCGAGCGCCCCGCGCGACTGCGGCACGTAGAGCGGCTGGCGCATCAGCCGGGTCCAGTCCTCGGGCGGCGGAGCGCCGCGGGCGAGCAGCGGGAAGACGTCCTTGATGTGGATCATGCCCCGGATCTCGTCGAGCGTCTCGCCATAGACGGGCATGCGGCTATGGCCGTGTTCGGCGAAGGCTTCGACCACTTCGGCCCAGCTGGCAGAGGCCGGGATCGCGATGATCTCGCCGCGCGGGATCGCCACGTCGTCGGCATCGTGCTCGCTGAAGTGCAGGAGGTTGCGCAGCATCTGCCGCTCGATCGGCGAGAGATCGCCGTTGGCGGCCGAGCCTTCGGCGCGGTCCCCCTCGTGCTCGTTGATCACTTCCTCGAGCTGGGCCCGCAGCGACTGGTCCGCGTCGGATTGGAATAGCCTTCGGAAGACACGCCAAAGCGTGCCGCTACTGTCCCCTTCTCCCGAGCCGGACTCGGTGTGGCGGCCATTGTCGGCCATCGTGCGTGCTGATCCCTGTTGCCTACGAACGGTCCCCATATGGGTCGGGAATGCCGAGAATCGCAAGTGCCTTTGTTTCGAGCGCCTCCATCGCCTCGGCCTCGGCCTCGGACGTCTCGTGGTCGTGGCCGGCGAGATGGAGGAGCCCGTGGACGATCAAGTGGGTGGCATGGTCCCGCACCGACACGCCTTTTTCCGCGGCCTCGCGCGTGCAGGTCTCGCAGGCGAGCGCCAGGTCGCCGAGCATCTCGGGCGGCCCGGCGGGCGCGAGGCCGAGCAGGTCGTCGCGCTCCAGCATGGGGAAGGAGAGCACGTTCGTCGGCTTGTCCTTGGCGCGCCATTCGCGGTTGAGGACGTGGACTTCGGCATCGCTGGTGAACAGCACGCTGGCGACGAGGCGCGGATGGTCGAGCTCCGGCGCGATCCCGGCCAGCGCCTCCAGGGCGCGCTCGGCCAGGTCGGCCCAGTCGAAGCCGGCGGGCCAGGGCTCTTCGATGTCGATTTCGAGGTCCATGGTGGCGCTTTAGCCGAGCCTGCGGCGCGGGTCGAGCCGACAACCACCCAGTTCCCGCCGCCCGGCCCTGGGCTCCGCGGATGTTGCGCCGTTCCGCGGATGGTGATGATCCCCCGGGAACCCCGCTCATCCTGAGCTTGTCGAAGGATGGATCGCGCCGCATGTCGGGGGCCTTCGACAGGCTCAGGCCGAGCGGGAGGAGAGAGAAACAGGAACAGCGGACGGCGCGAGGGACGGCCATACGAAAAAGGGCAGCCCTCGCGGACCGCCCTCTCGCATCGTTCAAGCGCGCAGATCAGCCTTCGCTGACGGTCGCCTTGACGATCTTGCCCGGCTCGCGCGGCGGCTCGCCCTTGGGCAGCGCGTCGACGTGCTCCATGCCTTCGACCACCTGGCCCCAGACGGTGTACTGCTTGTCGAGGAAGGTCGCATCGTCGAAGCAGATGAAGAACTGGCTGTTGGCCGAATGCGGCGCGCTGGTGCGCGCCATCGAGCAGACGCCGCGCACGTGCGGCTCGGCGTTGAACTCGGCCTTCAGGTCCGGCTTGCTCGAACCGCCCATGCCGGTGCCGTTGGGGCAGCCGCCCTGCGCCATGAAGCCGGGGATCACGCGGTGGAACTTGACGCCGTCGTAGAAGCCTTCGCCCGCCAGTTCCTTGATGCGCTCGACATGGCCGGGCGCGAGGTCGGGGCGCAGCTTGATCTTGACGTCGCCGCCCTGATCGTTGCCGGTGTCGAGCGTGAGGGTGAGAAATTCGTCAGCCATCGCCAGTCTCCTTCTGCCGGCGCAGGTCACGCACCGGTTGGCTTGGCGCCCGATATAGGCGCTGGCAGGCGCTTGTCACTATTCGTCGTTCGCGGCTCGCCCCGGCCGGAAGGCGGAGAAACGCTCTCCTCCGGTTGCAATTGCGAAGCGAGCGCGTAGACCGCCAGCATGAGCGACGCGGACCTCAAGGACGACCTGCCCGGCGAAGCGGACGAGGCCGCGCGCGGCGAGGCGGAGTCGGGGAGCCTCGACGAGGACAACCGCCTCAAGCCCGAGTTCGTGCGCAACGTGAAGGAGGCCCTCGACGACGAGGACTCCGACCGCGTCTACGACCTCGTCGAGCCGCTCCACCCCGCCGACATCGCCGACCTGTTCGAGCTGGTGGACGAGCGCGAACGCCTGGTCCTCGCCCGGTCGATCCGCGACCTCATGGGCGTCGAGGTCATCGCCGAGCTGAACGACTGGGTGCGCGAGGCGCTGATGGAGGCGCTGCCCGCCGACGTCGTCGCCGAGATCGCCGGCGAACTCGACACCGACGACGCCGTCGCCATGCTCGAGGACCTCGATGAGGAGGACCAGCAGGCGGTCCTCGCCGAGATGGAGCCGGAAGACCGCGCCGCGATCGAATCGGCGCTGTCCTACCCCGAGGAATCGGCCGGGCGCATGATGAGCCGCGACTATGTCGCGGTGCCCGAGACGATGACGGTGGGCGACGTCATCGACTACCTGCGCGAACACCGCGAGCTGCCGACCGAGTTCTGGGAGGTGTTCTGCGTCGATCCGATGCACCGCCCGGTGGGGGCCTGCGCGCTTTCGTGGATCCTGCGCTGCCCGCGCAACATCCCGCTCTACGACGTCATGGCGCGCGACCAGACGCTGATCCCGGCCGACATGGACCAGGAGGAAGTCGCGCTGCGCTTCCAGAAGTACGCGCTGATCTCGGCCGCGGTGGTGGACACCTCCGGCCGGCTGATCGGCCAGATCACCGTCGACGACATCGTCCACATCATCCAGGAGGAGGCCGGCGAGGACGCGCTGCTGCTCTCCGGCGCCGGCGACGGCGACATCAACGAGCCGATCCGCGAGGCCTATTCGGCGCGCGTGCGCTGGCTGATCGCCAACCTGCTGACCGCGACGCTGGCCTCCAGCGTGATCGCCCTGTTCGAGGGCACGATCCAGAAGATGGTCGCGCTCGCCACGCTGATGCCGATCGTAGCCGGGCTCGGCGGCAATGCCGGCACTCAGACCCTGGCGGTCACCGTGCGCGCGCTCGCCACCAACCAGCTCACCGCCAGCAACGCCTGGCGCGCGGTGCGGCGCGAGCTGTCCATCGCGCTGCTCAACGGCGGCACCGTGGCGGTGGTGATCGGCGCGGTGGTCAGCGTGATCTTCGGCAACCTCGTGCTCGGGGCCGTGATCGCGCTCGCCATGATGACCAACATCGTCATCGCCGGCCTCGCGGGCGTCTTCGTGCCGCTGACGCTGGAGCGGCTGAAGGCGGACCCGGCGATCGCCTCCTCCATCTTCGTGACGATGACTACGGACTCGATGGGGTTCCTCGTCTTCCTGGGCCTGGCGACGCTCTCCGGGCTGGTGGGCTAGGCGGAGCCACCCTATCTTGGCGGCGATGCCGCTGCACATGACCAAGATCGCCTATTCCGCCGACAGCCCCGCCAGCCTGCGCCAATGGCTGGAAAGCCACGCGGAGACCGGCGCGGCGCTGATGACCACCCGCTACCTGCCCAAGCGGCACGAGGAGATGGTGGGCGGCTCGCTCTACTGGATCTTCGAGCACGCGCTGATCGGCCGCTCGCCGATCCTCGGCTTCGACCAGCGCGAGGACGGGCGCTGGCACATCCGGCTCGAACCGGTGCTGGTCCCGGTCCAGACCAAGCCCAAGCGCGCCCACCAGGGCTGGCGCTACCTGACCGAGGAGGACGCCCCCCGCGACCTGGAGGAAGGCGAGAGCGCCGGCGACGCGATGCCGCCCAGGCTGGCGCGCGAACTGGCGAAGCTGGGGCTCGTCTGAGCGCCTTACCGAGAATAACGGGAGGTGCCTGCGCCGTCCTGAAGACCTGGGTGGGGCGGCATGGGCTTCGACAAGCTCAGCCTGGGCGGGATTGGGAAGTCGGCCTGTCGCCCGCTCGCCCTGCGCTTATCAAAGGGCCACCCCGCCGACCCCGCTCGCCCTGCATGTCGAAGGGTCCCCTTTAGCCCTGCTCCACCCACCAGCGCAGCAGGACATGCGCCACTGCATGCCGGGGCGGTGCGCCGAAGGCGCGGCCCATGTCGCCTGCCTCGATCGCGTCCAATGCGTCGACCACCTCCTCCCGCGTGAACCAGCGGGCGTCCTCCAGTTCGGTCGCGTCGATGGTGATCGCCGGCGCGTCGGCGAAGGCGTGGCAGCCGATCATCAGCGAGGATGGGAACGGCCAGGGCTGGCTGGCGACGTAGGCGACGTCGCGCACGCGCACGCCGGCTTCCTCGAAGACCTCGCGCGCCACCGCTTCCTCGATCGTCTCGCCCGGCTCGACGAAACCGGCGAGCGCGGAGTAGCGGCCGGCCGGGAAGCGGGGCTGGCGGCCGAGCAGCAGGCGGCCCTCGTGCTCCACGGTCATGATGGTGACCGGATCGACCCGCGGGAAGTGCTCGGCCGCGCAGTTCGTGCAGGTACGCTGCCAACCGCCCTTGGCGAGAGCCGTGGGCTGGCCGCAGACGGCGCAGAAGCGGTGGCGCGCATGCCAGCCGACGAGCGCCCGGGCGCCCCCGTAGGCGGCCAGGTCGCCCGGCGCCAGCAGGTTCATCGCATTCCAGCTCGCGGGGCCCGCATGGGGGCCACCCGCAGGGCTGGCGGGAGGAACCGCGGCGAAGCAGGCCCTCTCCTCGCCTTCCAGGCCGAGGAAGACCAGTTCGCTGCCCGGCGCCGCGTCCGCCAGCGTGCCCCATTCCAGCGCGCCTTCGGGCGTGAGCACCGGGTCGAGCCCGTCCAGCTTCAGCAGCCGGGCGCGGGGACCGGCGAGCGCAGCGATCGCCTCCGGGTCGCTGCGCAGGTGGTCGGCCCGGTCGAGCGGCGAGCCGGCGAAGGCGATGGGGGCGGCGATGGGAGCGGCGATCGGGTCGGAAGCGAGGCGGTGCACGTCAGCGTGTCTCCAGCAGGGCCGTCACGTCGGCCTTCAACGCGGCCTGGAACTCGGGCAAGAGGGTGTTGGCGGTGGGCGGCATGAACTGCACGAAGATCTGCGAGCGCAAGCCGCGGACCATGTCGACCATGCCGACCGTGCCGGCGGCGCCCGACCAGCCGAAGATCCCCGCCTCCGCCCCCTGCCCGACGCGGCCTCCGGCGCCGAAGCCCGCCGGTCCGCCCAGCATCGCCGGCAGGCTGACGCCGGGCGGGAGGAGATCGGCCGTGCCGGTCCGCACCGCTGCTTGCGCCAGTACGCGCCGCCCGCCGATCTCGCCCCCTTGCGCGAGCATGCGCAGGAAGCGGTCGTAGTCGCGCGGGGTGCTGACCAGCCCTGCACCGCCGAAGGGAAAAGGCGGCGGGTCGAGGAAGATCGAGGTCTCGCCGCGATCGAGCGGCAGCAGCGTGTCTCCCGCCGCGGCATAGTTGGTCGTCAGCCGGTGCGCCTCGGCGGCGGGAACCCGGAACCACGTGCTGGTCATGCCGGCGGGCGCGAAGATCGTCTCGTGCAGGTAGGCGTCGAACGGCATGCCGGTGACCACCTCGATCACCCGGCCCATCAGGTCGAGCCCCATCGAGTAGCTGAACCGCGTCCCCGGATCGGCGACCAGCGGCACCCGGGCGAGGCGGTCGGCGAAGACGTCGAGCCCGCGCACGGGCTCGCCGCGAAACAGGCCGGGGAAGCGCATGCGGCTGATCTGCCCGGCGACGAGGCCCTGCTCTTCCATCAGCGCCTTGATCGGACCCTGCTGGACGATGCTGTACCCCAGGCCGGAGGTGTGCGTCATCAGGTGGCGCATGGTGATCGGCCGCGGCGCGGGGTGCAGCGCGGTGATCGCGCCGTCGTAGCTGTCCTGCACCTGCATGTGGCGATAGGCCGGCAGGATTTCGTGGACCGGCTGGTCGAGGCCCAGCTTGCCCTGCGCGATCAGGTGCATCGCCGCCATGCCGGTCACCGGCTTGGTCATCGAGTAGATGCGGAACAGGCTGTCGGGCGAGACCGGGTCCGGGTCGACGAAGCCTTCCGATCCGAGGGCCACGAACTCCGGCTCGCGTCCGGGCAGGCCGAGCGAGGCGACCATCCCGGGGAACCGGCCGGGCCCCACCCAGCGCGCGATGAGGGCGCGCACCTGTGGCAGCGAGTCCGGCTCGGCAGCGGCGCGGACCAGGCGGGGGAGCAGCATCGTCCCCAGCCCGGCCGCGGCGCCCAGGCGCAGCAGCATCCGCCTGTCGAGCGCGGCCTGTAGGCTCTCGCGCGTCATGCGTCCTCGCTTTCGGCCAGCGCCAGCCGGGCGGCCTTGGCGAAGAGCGTCGGCAACCCGGCCTCGTCCAGCCGCTCCAGCGGCCACCACTCGCCCGCGCCCGAACCCTCGGCCAGCTCCTCGAACTCCCGTCCGAGATAGATCGAGAGCTCCAGCTCCAGCGCGAAGTGGGTGAAGCCGTGCTCGACCCGTCCCGCGCCTTCCCACGGGCCGGGCAGCGGCGCCGTGCCCGATCCGTCGGCGCGGGCGGCCCAGCCATCGTCGGGCAGCGCGCGCATGCCGCCCAGCATGCCGCTGCCGGGGCGGCGGACCAGCCAGACCTCCTCTCCGGCGGGCGTCTCGCGCGCGATCCAGAAGGCGCGGCCCCGGCGCGATGGCCGCGCCTTCTTCGCAGCCTTGGCCGGGAGCCGCGCCGGGTCGCCGCTCCGGCGCGCGCGGCACTGCGCTGCCAGGGGACACAGCAGGCAGCGCGGCGCGCGCGGGGTGCAGATCGTGGCGCCCAGGTCCATCATGGCCTGCGCGAAGTCGCCGGCGCGCCGCTCGGGCGTGATGGTTGCGGCGTGCGCCCGGATTGTCGGACGGCTTCCGGGAAGCGGCGCCTCGATCGTGAAGAGGCGGGAGACCACGCGCTCGACGTTGGCATCGACCACCACCGCGTGCCGCCCGAAGGCGATCGCAGCGACCGCCGCCGCGGTATAGGCGCCCAGCCCCGGCAGTGCGCGCAGCCCCTCCTCGGTGTCGGGGAAGCGGCCGCCGCGTCCGGCGACCTCGCGGGCGCAGGCCAGAAGGTTGCGCGCCCGCGCGTAGTAGCCCAGGCCCGCCCAGGCCCCCATGACCTCCTCGTCGGCGGCCCCGGCGAGCGCCTCGACGCTGGGCCAGCGCGCGGTGAAGCGCGCGAAGTAGTCCTTCACCGCCGCCACCGTGGTCTGCTGGAGCATGACCTCGGACAGCCACACGCGATAGGGATCGGGCGCCGCCTGACCCGGCCGGGCGCGCCAGGGCAGCTCGCGGGCGTGGATGTCGTACCAGTCGAGCAGGAGGCCGGCGATCGCGTCGCGGCTGGTATCCGAACTGGCGTCCATGCGCGTGCTATGGCATTGGAGCGGCGGCAATGGAACGGGATCGCGGCAAACATTCGGGTGAAGCGGGCAAACCGGCCCGCAAGGCGGCCGGCGCGCGGGGCGAACGCGGCACGCCGCTCAAGCGCTTCGAGCGGCCGCGCGGCGGTCAGGCGCGTCCGATCTCGGAGCTGATGCCCGAAGTGGGCCGCACCGCGTTCCGCCGCTTCGGCTTCGTGCAGTCGAGCGTCGTCACCCGCTGGCCGGAAATCGTCGGCGCCCGCCATGCCCGCGTCTGTGCGCCGGAATCGATCCGCTTTCCGCCGGGCGAGAAGAGCGACGGCATCCTCCAGCTGGTGGTGGTGCCCGCCCATGCCCCGGTCATCCAGCACGTGATCCCCGAGATCGTCGAACGGGTGAACCGCTTCTTCGGATACAACGCGGTCGCGCGAGTCAAGCTGCGGCAGGGCGAGGTCAAGCCGCCCGCTGCTGCGAAGCCGCGCGCGGCGCCGCCCTCGCTCAAGCCGGTGCCGTTCGAACTCGGCGAATCGCTGCGCGACATCGGCGATCCGGAGCTTCGCGCGGTGCTCGAATCGCTGGCGCGCAGCATGAACGCCAGGGACAGCCAGGAAGACCAGTGATGAAGACCCTCCCGCTCGCCGCGCTCATCGCCTGCGCCGCGCTCAGCATCGCCGCCGCGCCGAAGAAGGCCGCGCCCACCGCGCCGGCCGCCACCAACTGGGCCGCCCGCGTCGAGACCATGGCCAACGGCAGCCATCGCCTCGGCAACCCGGAGGCGCCGGTCAAGTTGGTCGAATACGTCAGCTACACCTGCCCGCACTGCGCGCACTTCCACAAGGAGGCCGACCCGGTGCTGCGCCTGACGCTGGTGCCCAAGGGCCAGGTCTCGGTCACCGTCACCAACTTCCTGCGCAACCCGCTGGACCTCACCGTCGCCATGCTCACCAACTGCGGCGACCCCAAGCGCTTCTTCGTGCGCCATTCCGCCTTCTTCGCCTCGCAGGAGCAGTGGCTCGCCAAGGCGCAGGCCGCCAATGCCGAGCAGCAGCGGCGCTGGTACCAGGGCGAGATGCCCGCCCGCATGCGCGCGATCGCCAGCGACCTCGGCTTCTACGACAAGATGGCGAGCTGGGGCATCGGCCGGGCGCAGGCCGATGCCTGCTTGGCCAACCAGCCGATGCTGGACAAGCTGAAGGCGCAGCAGGCCGAAGGCGCCGCGCTCGGGATCGAGGGCACCCCCAGCTTCACGCTCGACGGCGAACTGCTCGACGCGCACGACTGGGCCTCCGTGTCCAAGGCGATCACCGAGAAGGTCGCCCGCCAGCGCGCCGGCAACATCTGATCCCGGGCTGTGGAAGACAGCGTCGAAAGCCGCCGCACCGCGCTTTGCCTTCCGCCGTCCCTGGGCTAGCCCTCTGTCCCAAGACCCCACGCAAGGATTCGCCTCGATGATGCGCAACCGTCTCCGCTCCATCACGCTCGGCCTGCTGGTCGCGCCGCTCGCCCTCGGCCTCGCCGCCTGCGGCAAGAAGGAGGATGCCGCCGCCGGCGCCACCTCGGGCGAGCCGGTCGCCCGCGTCGCCGCGCCCGCGGGCAAGGCTTGGGCCGACGTCGTCGCCAAGACGCCTGACGGCGGCTACCGCCTCGGCAACCCCGACGCCCCGATCAAGCTGGTCGAGTACGGCGCGCTCAGCTGCTCGCACTGCGCCGAGTTCGCCAAGGAGAGCTTCGAGAAGCTGCGCGACGACTACGTCGCCAGCGGCCACGTCAGCTACGAGCTGCGCTACTTCATGCTCAACCCCTTCGACGTGCCCGCCTCGGTGCTCGCTACCTGTGGATCGACCGAGGCGGTGATTCCGCTGAGCGAGCAGTTCTGGGCCTGGCAGCCGACCATGTTCCAGAACATCCAGGCCGCCGGGGACGCGCGGCTGCAGCAGATCAACGCCCTCCCGCGCGACCAGCAGCTCGTCGCCGTGGCGGACGTGGCCGGCATGACCGAGTTCTTCGCCTCGCGCGGGATCTCGCGCGACCAGGGCCGGACCTGCCTGGCCGACACCGCGCGGGCCAAGGCCTTCGCCGACCAGACCCAGAAGGCGACCGACCAGTACGCCGTCACGGGCACCCCGACCTTCATCATCAACGGCAACAACGTCGGCTCGATGGGGTGGAAGGAACTGGAAGCCAAGCTGCAGCAGGCCGGCGCCCGCTGATGCGGGGCTGACGAGACGGCGATGCGCATCCACCGGCTCAAGCTCAGCGGGTTCAAGAGCTTCGTCGAGCCGGCCGAACTGCGCATCGAGCCGGGGCTGACCGGCGTCGTCGGGCCCAACGGCTGCGGCAAGTCCAACCTGCTTGAAGCCATCCGCTGGGTCATGGGCGAAAGCTCGCCCAAGTCGATGCGCGGTGGCGGCATGGAGGACGTGATCTTCGCGGGCACCGACAAGCGCCCGCCCCGCGCCTTCGCCGAAGTCGTGCTCAAGGCCGACACCGCGGCCCGGGCCGACGGCACCCGCGAGGAGCTGGAAGTCGTCCGCCGCATCGAGCGCGGCGCGGGCAGCGCCTACCGCATCAACGGCCGCGACGTGCGTGCCAAGGACGTGGCGCTGGTCTTCGCGGACGCCGCCACCGGCGCGCACAGCCCGGCGCTGGTCAGCCAGGGCCGCATCGCCGCGGTGATCGCCGCCAAGCCCGCCGAGCGCCGCGCCATGCTGGAAGAGGCGGCCGGCATCGCCGGGCTCCACGTCCGTCGCCGCGACGCCGAGCAGCGGCTGCGCGCGACCGAGGCGAACCTCGCCCGGCTCGATGACATCATGGCCGGGCTCGACCGGCAGGTGGCGACACTGCGCCGCCAGGCCAAGGCGGCCGATCGCTACCGGGCCCTCTCCGACCAGGTCCGCCTGGCAGAGGCACGGCTGGTCTTCGCGCGCTGGCGCGATGCCGCCGCCGCCGCCGAGGCCGCGCGCAAGGAGGCACAGGCCGCCGAGACCCGCGTCGGCACCGCCCAGGCGCTTGCCGCAGAGGCGCAGGCGCAGCAGGCCGGTGCCGCCGCGGCCCTGGCCGCCGCGCGGGACGAACTGGCCGACCGGCGCGACGATGCCAGCGCGCAGGGCCACCGCATGGCGACGCTCACCAGCCAGCTCGAAGCCGCCGAGCAGCGCCTCGCCGACCTCGAGCGCCAGCGCACCCGCCTGGAGGAGGACCGCCGCGACGCCGACCGCCTCACCCGCGACGCGGCCGAGGCGCTGGCGCGGCTGGAGCGCGAACTGGTGGAGGGCGAGACGCAGCTCGCCGCCGACGAAGCGCTGCGCCCCCGCTTCGCCAATGCGCTCGACGGCGCCGAGCAGGCCTCCCGCGCGGCCGAGCTCGACCTCGCGCAGGCCACCGCGCGCCAGGCCGGGGTCGAGGCGGAGTGGCGAATCGCCGAGGCCGAGCTGGCGCAGGCCCGCGCGCACCAGGCGCGGGTCGCGCAAGACGCGGGCCGGATCGAGGGGCAGGTCGCCGCGCTGGCCGATGCCGCGGAGCTCGACGCGGCCGGCGCCGCCGCGCGGGCCAGGGCCGAAGCCGCCGCCGCCGCGCTGGCCGAGGCACGGTCGGGGCTCGAGGCGATGCAGGACCGCAAGGCCGCGCTCCAGGCCGAGCGGGATGCCGCCGCCTCGGCGCTGTCCGGGGCGCGCGCCGACCTCACCGGCATCGAGCGCGAGCATGCCGCGCTGCTGCGCGACCGTGAGGCCCGCGCCAAGGGCGCCCGGGCGGCGCACGGATTGCCCGTCGCCATCGACGCGCTGCGCGCCGCGCCGGGCTACGAGCGCGCGCTCGCGGCGGTGCTGGGCCGCGATGCCCGGGCGCCGCTCGGCGTGGTCCCGAACGCCGACGGCCGCTTCTGGACCGGGGCCGAGGCACCCGCCCCGCACCCCGAGACCCTTGCCGCCCACGTCCTCCAGTGCCCGCCCGAGCTCGCGGCCCGGCTGGCGCTGGTCCGCTTCGCCGAGGCCGACGAAGGACAGGCGCTGGCGCCGGGCGAGTGGCTGGTCACCCGCGCCGGCATGCTGCGCCGCTGGGACGGCTTCGTCGCGCGGGGCGAAGGCGCGGCCGAGGCGGCGCGGCTGGAGGCGGAGAACCGCTTCGCGCAGCTCGACGCCCAGCTTCCCGCCTTGCGGACGGCCCTGTCGAAGGCCGAGGCGCGCCAGGGCGAGGCGCAGCGCGAGCTGTCCGGGCTCTCCGCGCGCGTGATCGCCGCCGAGCGGGCCATCGCTGCCGCCGCCGAGGCCGAGCGCACCGCCCTGCGCGCGGTGGACCAGGCCGAGGATGCCCGCGCCCGCCTGCGCGCCCGCCGCGCCGAGCTCGACGCCGCCTTGCGCGAGACTGCGGAGCAGCGCCTGGGCGCGGACGCCGAGGTCTCGGCGGCCGAGGCCAAGCGGGCCGCCCTGCCCGATCCCGCCGCCGGACGGGAGGACCTACAAGTGGCGCAGCGGCGGCACCTCGACGCCCGCTCCGCCCTCCAGCACGCCATGGCCGCGCTCGCCGGGCACGATCAGGCACTCGCCGTCGCGCGTGAGCGGACCACCACCCAGCGCGCCGACATCCGCGGCTGGCAGGCGCGCGCCGGGGATGCCGCCACGCGGCTCGCGCAGATGGCCGGGCGCCTGGAGGAGATCGAGACCGAGCGCGCCGTCGTCGCCGCCAAGCCCGCCTCGCTGATGGCGCAGATCGAGCAGGGCGAGGCGATCCGCGCGCGTCTGGCCGAGGACCTCGCCAAGGCCGAGGCCGTGCTGGCCGGCGCCACCGAGGCGGCGCGCAAGGCCGATGCCGCGCTGAGCTCCGCGCAGGAGGCGCTCGCCTCCGCCCGCGAGGCGCGTGCCGGGGCCGTCGCCCGCGCCGAGAACGAGGACGCGCGCCGGGTGGAGACCACCCGCGTCTCGGGCGAGCGCTTCCAGTGCCCGCCCCCGGTCCTGGCCGAGCGCTTCGCCTTCGCCCCCGCCGAGGTCGGCAGCGCCGAGGTCGAGGGCACGGCGATGGAGCGCCTGGTCGCCGAGCGCGAGCGGATCGGCCCGGTCAACCTGGTCGCCGCGGACGAGCTTGCCGAAGCCGAATCGCAGCTGGGCCTTTCGGTCACCGAGAAGGCGGAGCTGACTGAAGCGGTGAACCGCCTGCGCGGCTCGATCGGGAATCTCAACCGCGAGGGCCGCGAGCGCCTGCGCGCCGCTTTCGAGGCGGTGGACGGCCACTTCCGCCGGCTGTTCACGCGGCTGTTCCAGGGCGGCCAGGCGCACCTCGCGCTCGTCGATTCGGACGATCCGCTCGAAGCGGGGCTTGAGATCTACGCCCAGCCGCCGGGCAAGCGGCTGCAGTCGCTCACCCTGCTCTCCGGCGGCGAGCAGGCGCTGACGGCGGTGGCGCTGATCTTCGGGCTGTTCCTCACCAACCCGGCGCCGATCTGCGTGCTCGACGAGGTCGACGCCCCCCTCGACGATGCCAACATCGAGCGCTTCTGCGACCTCCTGGAAGCGATGACGCAGGAGACCGAGACGCGCTACCTCGTCGTCACCCACAATGCCGTGACGATGAGCCGGATGCACCGCCTGTTCGGCGTGACGATGGTCGAAAAAGGCGTCTCGCGCCTGGTCAGCGTCGACCTCGGCGGCGCAGAGGAGCTGCTGGCGGCGCAGTAGCGGCGGCGATTCAGCGCCGCTCAGACCACCCCGGCGTTGCCGACCACCCAGCACGCGAGCGCCATCACCAGCCCGGCATCGCGGTTGGAGCGGAAGCGGGCGAGCGCGTTCTCGCCGTCCGCAGGATCGAGGGTCACGACCTGGAAGCCCATGTGCAGCGCCACCGGCGCCAGCGCGGCGAGCGCCACCCAGTCGGGTCGCAGCGACCAGAACGCCAGCGCCCAGAACGCCACCGCCAGCGCGTAGAACGCGGCGACACCGCCGCGTACGTGGCCGCCCAGGCGCAGCGCGGAGGAGCGGATGCCCACCAGCGCGTCGTCCTCCCGGTCCTGCAGGGCGTAGATGGTGTCGTAGCCCACGCACCAGGCGATCGCGCCGGCGTAGAGGGCGGCCAGCACTTCCAGCCGGTCCCCGCGGATCTGGACCCAGCCGACCAGCGCCCCCCAGGTGAAGACCATTCCCAGCCACGCCTGCGGCCACCAGGTGATCCGCTTCATGAACGGGTAAGCGGCGACCAGCGCCAGGCTGCCCAGCGCCACCAGCTGGGCCTGCCAGCGCAGCTGGACCAGCACCACCAGCCCGACCAGGCAGAGCACCCCCAGCCAGGCGGCGGCGCCCGTGCGGCTCACGCGCCCGCTGGCGACGGGGCGCTGCGCGGTGCGGGCGACGCGGCGGTCGAGGTCGGCATCGACGATGTCGTTGTAGACGCAGCCCGCCCCGCGCATCGCGATGGCGCCCGCCAGCAGCCAGGCGATCAGCCCCCACTCCGATTCGCCGCCTGCCAGCATCACCCCCCAGACGCAGGGCCAGAACAGCAGCCACCAGCCGATCGGCCGGTCGAAACGGGCCAGCATGGCATAGTCGCGCAGCGGCTGCGGCAGAAGCGAAACCAGCCCGCGATGCTGGCTGTCGGGGACGAGCGAAGGTTCGGACACGAGGCGGTGACTAGTCCATCGAGGCGGCGGTGTCATGGGAAACGTGCTTTCTGCACAGTTCGACGCAAGCGGTCTGGCGATTGCGCCGGCGGCCGGATCGCGCGAAAAGGGCCGCCCCTTGCCGAGGACCCTTGCCCCAGATGCCCGCCACGCCCGCATGGCCGCCCCGTTCGGCCCCCCGCCTCTTCGTCGCCGGACCGCTGGCGGAAGGCGCGCAACTCGCCGTGGAGGGCCAGCAGGCCCACTACCTCGCCAAGGTCATGCACGTGGCGCCGGGCGATGCGGTGATCGCCTGCGACGACGCGACCGGCGAATGGGCCTGCGAGGTCGTCTCCGCCGGCAAGCGCGACGTGGTGCTCGCCGCCCGGCAGCGGCTGCGCCCGCGCGAGGCGGTGCCCGACTTCACGCTCTGCGCCGCGCTGCTCAAGAAGCCCAACTTCGACCTCGTGCTGGAGAAGGCGACCGAGCTGGGCGTGGCGCGAATCCAGCCGCTGGTCACGCGCCGCTGCGTCGCCGACAAGCTCAATCCCGAGCGCGCCGCCGCCATCGTCACCGAAGCGGCCGAGCAGTGTGCGCGCACCGCCCTGCCGGTGCTGGAGCCGGTCACCCGGCTCGAAGCGCTGCTGCGCGACTGGCCGCAGGAGCGCACGCTGTTCTTCGCCGACGAGCAGGGCGGCGCCCCCGCGGCGGCGGCCTTCGCCGCGCAGGCGGGCCCGGCGGCGCTGCTGGTCGGACCCGAGGGCGGGTTCGACGAGGCCGAGCGCGCGCTCGTGCGCGGCCATCCGCAGGCGCGCGCGATCACCCTTGGCCCGCGCATCCTGCGGGCCGAAACCGCTTGCGTCGCCGCCACCGCGCTGTGGATGGCCAGCGCCGGCGACTGGTCCGGGACCCAATCCTAGACCGAGCGGTACAAAAAGTTGTGGCGTCCGCCCGCGCCGCGCACTAATCCGCGCCCATGAGCACCCGTGAGGTTTCGGATCGCGAAGATCCGGTCATCGAGACGCTGGACCAACTCGCTGCGCCGATGGCCGCGGGCGAAAAGCCGCGCGAGGCGTGGCGGATCGGCACCGAGCACGAGAAGTTCGTCTACGACCTCGCCGACCGCCACGCGCCGTCCTACGCGGAGCCCGGCGGCATCCGCGACCTGCTGATGGCGCTCACCGAGTTCGGCTGGGAGCCGCTCGTCGAGGAAGGCCCCGGGGGCACCGCGAACGTCATCGCCATGAAGGGCGCCGACGGCAACGTCAGCCTGGAGCCCGCCGGGCAGCTCGAGCTCTCCGGTGCGCCGCTGGAGAACCTGCACCAGACCTGCGCCGAGACAGGTCGCCACCTGTCCCAGGTCAAGACCATCGGCGAGCGCATCGGCAAGGGCTACCTCGGGCTCGGCATGTGGCCGGACAAGACGCGCGAAGAGCTGCCGATCATGCCCAAGGGCCGCTACGCCATCATGCTGCGACACATGCCGCGGGTGGGCACGATGGGCCTCGACATGATGCTGCGCACCTGCACCATCCAGGTCAACCTCGACTATGCGAGCGAGACCGACATGGCGCAGAAGTTCCGCACCTCGCTGGCGCTCCAGCCGCTGGCGACCGCGCTCTTCGCCAACTCGCCCTTCACCGAAGGCAAGCCCAACGGCTATCTTTCCTACCGCAGCCACATCTGGTCGGACACCGACCCGGCGCGCACCGGCATGCTGCCCTTCGTGTTCGAGGACGGCTTCGGGTACGAGCGCTACGTGGACTACATGCTCGACGTCCCGATGTACTTCGTCTTCCGCGACGGCCGGTACATCGACGCGGCGGGCCTCTCGTTCCGCGACTTCCTCAAGGGCGAGCTGTCGGTGCTGCCCGGCGAGCGGCCGCGCCTGTCCGACTGGCAGGACCACCTTTCCACCGCCTTCCCCGAAGTGCGGCTCAAGTCCTTCCTCGAGATGCGGGGGGCCGATGGCGGCCCGTGGAACCGCATCTGCGCGCTGCCCGCGTTCTGGGTGGGCCTGCTCTACGACCAGGGCGCGCTCGACGCGGCCTGGGACCTCGTCAAGGGCTGGGACATGGAAGGCCGCGAGGCGCTGCGCAGCGCCGCACCCCGCCTCGGCCTCGACGCGCCGCTGCCGGGCGGCGGCACCCTGCGCGACATCGCCGGGGAGGTGCTGGATATCGCCCGCAAGGGCCTCGCCGCACGCGGGCGCCTCAACGGCGCGGGCGAGAACGAGACCGGCTACCTCGAACCGCTGGCCGAGATCGTCGCCAGCGGCAAGGTGCCGGCGCAGAAGCTGCTCGACCTCTATCACGGCGAATGGGGCGGCGACCTCTCGCGCATCTACGCGCACAAGAGCTTCTGAGCAGCCGGCGGCTGCCCGTCAGCCGCGCGGGCGGGGCAGCAGGCGTTCGCCGAGACGCGCGAGGCCGCGGGTGATCGCCGCATTCTCGCCCATCCAGGCGTGGTACGCACGATACTTCGGGTCCTCGGCCAGCAGGTGCGCCTCCTCGGTGCGGGCGCGCCAGTAGTAGATGGCGCTCACCAGCCCGAGCAGCACGGTGTTGCGCACCGCGTCGGTCAGCGAACCGCTGCTGACGAGGAACGGCAGGGTCGAGGCCCACCAGAACAGGTTCTTCGACAGGTAGGCCGGGTGCCGGGTGAAGCGGTAGGGTCCGTTGGTCACCACGCCGCGGTACGTGAGGTTGGAGAAGCGCAGGCCGAAGGCGAGCGTGGCCCAGGCATAGATCGCGGTCAGACCCACCAGCAGCGCCGCCCAGCCCCACGCCAGCAGGTCGTAGGCCGCCATCCAGTGGGCCCAGCCGGGGGTGTTGACCTCGTAGCCCAGCACGTCGGCGCGGCCCATCGTGCCCCAGACGAAGGGCGGATAGCATAGCAGCGCGGCCACCCAGCCGGCGAGCAGCGGGTTGCCGCTGCGGATCTGCGCGTCGAGCGGGCGAAAGGTGAAGAGGTAGCCCACGGTGCCGATCTGGACGTCGACCAGGAACAGCGCCTCGATCACCAACGCGCCGAGCGCGACGGGATCGTGGATCGCGCCGGCGAAGTCGCCTTCCACCACGCGGGCAAAGCCGCCCGGCAGGATCGAGATCATGAAGGCCCCGAAGAACGCCTTGATCGCCCAGGCCCGCCAGTGGCTGCGCACCGGCTCCGCCGCCCAGTCCCCGCGACCCACCAGCATCGCGCCGAAGTGCCAGGCGGCGTCGCGCGGCTCCACCAGCACGCGGTCGAGCCACAGGACGTAAGGGATCGAGAGCAGGAACAGCGGGATCGCCGCGGCGCCCAGCACCTGCATCGCGAAGAGGTATTGGCCATCCCAGTACCAGCGCCCGACGCAGTAGAAGAACGCGATCGCCGCCCAGGTGGCCCACAGACCGGCGAGCTTGGTGATCGAGACGTCGAGGGTCTCGGCCAGCGGGCGGCGGCGTGTCCAGTCGATGCCCGTGGAGGGACGGCGGTGAACCTTGTCGACCAGCAGCGACCAGGCGGTCATCGCCGCGCCGGTGAGGACCAGCGTCGCCACCGCGGCATAAGGCCCGCTCAGCGGCGCGCGCGGACCAGGCAGCGAGAGCGCTTCGGCAAGGCTCGCCCAGTTGCGGCAGACCAGCAGCCAGGCGGCCAGCGCAGCCAGGCCCGACAGGCCGACGCCTGCCGAGACGTCGCTTTCGGGTCGGACCGGCGCGATGCTCATGCCCGCGGGCCTAGCGGTGAATGGTTAACGCCGCGCAAATCGTGGCGCCCAAGCGAAAGCGCCCGCTGGCGAGTGCGGGATTACGCCGAAGAAAACGCAGCCGAAGAATGACATCGGGCCGGCGTCGGGGCGCCCGTGCAGGGGCACGGGGGAGACCGTCTCGTGCGAACGGCCGGGTAGCAGTCGGCGCAGCCCGGCTCGGCCCTGGTCGAAGCGGTTCGGATCGGCGGTGCGGGCTCGCAAACTGGCGCCGTATCCGGCCTCCCGCGGCCGACCTTGCGAAGAAGGGACGAAGGTTGCGGGAAACCTGGGGTGGGGAGGGCCGCAAGCCGCCCTGCCCGATGAACCGCTCCGGTCGGACGCTGCGGCGTGATCACGACTTGTACGCCGTACCCGGCCCGCGACGCCGACCCGAAACACCCGGGCCGACGTGTACACCGCCGCTCGGGATGTCGGGGCTTATAACCTAAATGGTTTGTTCTGTCAAGAGCGGGAGTCTGGCAGGCCCCCTCCACCACCCGCTGCGCGGGCGGTCCCCCTCCCCCTCGCTACGCGACGGGGAGGATGGGGCGGCCTCATAGGTGCTAAGACAGACCGGACCTCCCGCACCCGCTCATGCCGAGCTTGTCGAAGCAGAATAGCCCCGCCCGCGCTCAGCGCCAGGCGGTGATCCGCCCGGAGTCATCGAGGATGTAGAGCGTCTGGTTCGCCACCACCGGGGCCAGCGACACCGGATCGCTCAACTCGGTGAACGGCGTCATCGCGCCGGTGCCCGGGTCGATCGTGGCGACCAGCCCGCGCGAGTTGGCGACCCACAGCCGGTTGCCCGCCAGCACCGGGCCGACCCAGAAGATCGGGTTCTTGCGCTTCTTGGCATTGCCGTAGCGCTGCAGCTCGGTCAGCCAGCGGACCTTGCCGGTGGTGCGCGCGATGGCAAGGATCTCGGCCCGGTCGTCGAGCGTGAAGACCCAGTCGCCCGCCACCGCCGGGGTGGAGATGCCGGCGAGGTTGAGCTCCCAGATGCGCTGGCCGGTGACCAGCTCGTAGGCGGCCATGCGCCCGCCCTGCCCGAGCGCGTAGACGCGGCCGCGGTCGATGATCGGGTCGGCGTCGACGTCGGTGAGGCTGCCCACCTCGGTCGAGATCGAGGTGCGCGAGAGCGCGTCCGACCAGACCTGGCGGCCGTTCTCGTAGCGGTAGGCGACCAGCTCGCCCGACGAGTAGCCGGCGATCACGGTGCCCTGGCCGAGCGCCGGGCTGGCGACGCCGAACACGCCCGACTGGGTGAGCGAGGCCGATTCCTGCCAGATCGTGGCGCCGTCCGCGGCGTTGAGGACGGCGATCTGGTTGTCCTGCGTCATCACGAAGACCTGGTTGAACCCGATCGTCGGCGAACCGCGCAGCGGGCCGGCGGGCTTCTTGGTCCAGATCGGCGTTCCGTCGGCTGCGTTCAGCGCCGCCACTTCGCCCAGGCCGGTGGTGACGTAGACCCGGTCCGCATCGAAGCTGACGCCGCCGCCGAAGACCGACTTGGCGTTGTTGCCTTCGACCGAAAAGCTGCGGTTCCACAGCTTGGCACCGCTCTGCGCGTCGAAGGCATGGACCACGCCTTCGGTGTCCATGACGAAGAGCTTGCCGTCGCCGATCACCGGCGCGGCGGCGAGGCGCTGGCGGTTGGTCGACCCGGCGACCTGCACCGTCCAGACCTTCGCCAGGTTGTCGCCCAGCGCGAGGTGGCCATAGGACTTGTTGGGGGTGTTGCCGCCCTGCGCCCAGGTGGCGTTCACTTCCGCGGGCGGCAGGATCACCGAGACCGCGCCGAGCGTCGGGTCGGTCTTGGCGCCGCTCTCGATCCGCGAGAGGATCGGCACCCGCTCGCCCACAGTGGGCGTCTTGGCGGGGCCCTTGCCGCCGCCGAACAGCTTGCAGCCGGACAGGCCGGCGAGCAGCGCCAGCGCGATCAGAGGCACGACCTTGCGGGCGCGCGGCGCGCCTGCAGCCGGGACCGACGTGTTCATGCGCACTTCCTCACGAGCCATGTTATTCTCCGGCATCCGCACTCTGGACCAGGCGCGCGGCGGGCTTGTCGAGAGCCTCGCCCTTGTCGTCCACCACGTCGTCCACGGCATCCACGCCGAGCACCGCGGCCAGCTGGCGCGCGCGGCTGCGCAGGCCGTCCTCGACGTTCTCGTCCTTGGCGATGGCGGCGAAGAGCGGGCCCGCCTGGTCGTTCTTGTTCTGCTTGAGGTAGGCCATGCCCACCAGTTCGCCCGCCGGCCCGAACCACGGCGCGCCGGGGGCGGCCAGCGGCTTGAGGCGGCTCACCACGTCCTGCGGCTTCATCGCGTCGAAGTCGGCGCCGACCTCGCGCACGGTGGCGAGGTCGCGCAGCGGCTGCGGCGCGTCCTCGTCCGCCGCCACCTGGCGGTAGAGCTTGAGCGCGTCGGCCTTGCGGTCCTGGCGCAGGGCGATGCCCGCCAGCAGCAGGCGCGCCGAGGTGATGTTCGCGTCCGATCCCTCGGCGGCGGCGACCGGCGCCAGCTTCGCCTTGGCGGCGTCGAGGTTTTCCTGCTGCAGCGCGTCGAGCGCCTGGACATAGGCCTCGGCCCGCTCCTCGCGCGCCTGGGTCTGGCGATGGTTCCAGTAGATCCAGCCGCCGAAGGCCAGCAGGCCGATGACGATGGCCGCGAGCAGCGGCTTGCCGTAGCGCGCGAAGAAGCCTTCGAGCTGGTCCTGGCGCACCGCCTCGTCCACCTCGCGCAGGAAGACGTCCTGCTGGGCGGCGTTACGCTGGGCATTCGGGGATCTGGAATCGGGAGGCAGAGCCAAGATCGGGCGCTTTCTGCGGAAAATCGGGACGGTTGCGGCGCTGTTTAGCGGATGGGCGGGGCTTTTCAACGGGGATGTCTGTGTCCGTCCCGCGGTGAAGCGCGCCTGAATGGGAATCATCAGGGAAAAGCGGGACGGCCGGTCGCCTCGGCGTAGGTCGCGGCGTAGGCGCGAATCATCGCGTCCTCGTCGTAGAGCGCCAGCGCCACCTCGCGGTTGGCGCGGCCGATCGCCTCGCGCAGGGGCGGATCCTGGGCCAGCGCCAGCAGCGCGCGGGTGAAGGCCGCTTCGTCCCCTGGCGGGGTGACGAGGCTGCGGTTGCGTGCCGAGACCATCGCCGCGACATCGCCCACCGCGGGCGAGGCGACCGCGAGACCGGCCGCCATCGCCTCCACCACCGAGATCGGGAACTGCTCGCTGTCGGAGGAGAGGGCGAAGACGTCGAACAGGCCGACCGCGCGCGAGGGGTCGGGCACGAAGCCGGGCAGGTGGACCCGGTCGGCCACCTCGCTCGCGCGCGCCTGCGCCGCGATGGCCGCGCGCTCGGGCCCTTCGCCCAGGATGACGAGTCGCCATTCGGGCGGCAGGGCGGCGAAGGCGCGCACCAGCCGCGGCAGGTTCTTGACCGCGCGCAGCCCGGCGAGGGTGCCCAGCCACCGCTCGCCGGACGCCTTGGCCAGCCCCGGCACGGCGTCGGGTGGCGGCGGGGCGAGGTAGGCGGCGGTGCGGATGCCGTTGGCGATCAGGCGCACGCGGCCGCGCGGCTGCGCCCAGGCCTCCCGCGCGATCGCTTCCAGCCGGCGCGAGGGCACCACCAGCGCGGAGGCCCGCCCGAGCGCGGCCCGGCGGAAGAGGTTGCGCGAGCACTTGAGCCCGTCCGCCTCGTCCTCGTTGAAGCCGTCCTCGTGGTGCACCAGCGGCGGCAGCCGCAGCGCGCCGCCGAACACGCGATGCGCCATCACCGCGTCCATCGCGCCCCAATTGTAGGTGAGCACGAGGTCGAAGCCCTCCATGGCGCGCGCGATAAGCAGCAGCCGCGCCGGGGTGGGGCGGCCCTGCAGGCTGGGGAAATCATCTGGAAAGCGCACGTCGAGCGCGGGGTCGAGCGCCACGCGGGCGCCGTGCGCCCCGGGCTGGGCCGAGACCACGCTATGCGCCACGCCCGGCCCGAAGGCGTTCATCAGCCGCGCCGCGCGCAGCTCCTTGCCGCCCGCCGCGAAGCTCGAATGGAGGTGCAGCAGGTACAAGGTGGAGTCAGCCGGCCCGTGCCAGCAGCCGCTCGATGGCGGCGAGCGATTCGGGCTCGTCCAGCGTCGGCGCATGGCCCACGTTCTCCAGCGTGAGCACCTCGGCCGAGGGGTTGCGCCGCTGCATCTTCTCCAGCGTGGCGGCGGAGAGCAGGTCCGACAGCGCCCCGCGCAGCACCAGCAGCGGGACCCCCGCCAGCCCTTCCCACGCGGGCCAGAGGTCCGGCTGCGCATCGACGTCGAGGGCGAGGAACGGCTCGGCGATCTTCATGTCGTAGTCGAACACGATGCGCCCGTTGCCCGCCACCGTCATCAGCCGCTTGGCCATGCCGATCCAGAAGTCCAGCGGCTGGCCGGGATGGGCCTCCCCCTGCAGGTGCTCCAGCCCGCGCGCGGCGTGGACCCAGGTGGGGAAGGTGCGGCCCTGCCCGACGTATTCCTTGATCCGCGACAGCCCGGAAGGCTCGAGCGCCGGCCCCACGTCGTTGATGACGGCGCCCGCGACGCGCCCCGGGATCGCCGAGGCGAGCGAGATCGCCATCAGCCCGCCCAGCGAGGTGCCGATCGCGACGAAGCGGCCGAGCTGCTCCTGCTCGATCAGGGCCAGCACGTCCTCGACGTACTGCGCCGGCGTGTAGGTGGCCGAATCGCGCGCATACTCGCTGTCGCCGCGGCCGCGCAGGTCGGGGCAGATCACCCGCCGCTCGCGCGCCAGCCGCGGTGCGAGCACGTCGAAGTCCCGCGCATTACGCGTCAGCCCGTGCAGGCACAGCACCGGCAGGCGCGCGCCCACCTCCGGCGGAGCGGGATAATCGCGGAAATGGAGCTTGAGACCGTCGCGGCTCGACCAGAAGCGATCTTCGAAAACCTTCATGCCGGGACGGCAACCTCCATCAACGCCCGCCTTGATCGCGGGCGGGACGCGTCCCACTATCGCCTGATGCAGAGCCAACCGCAAGCCGCGCCCTACCGCCCCGACCCGCGCATCGAGGCCATCGCCGGCTGGATCGGGGACCCGGTGCCCGCCGCCGCCTTCCCCCGCCACGAGTTGCGCTGGCGCAACGACCGCTGGGCGGCCGCCGTCGGCCTCGCCGAGCTCGACGACGCCGCCTGGATCGCCCACTTCGGCCGCTTCGAGGCGCTGCCCGGCAACCTGCCCCGCCCGCTGGCGCTGCGCTACCACGGCCACCAGTTCCGCCACTACAACCCCGACCTCGGCGACGGGCGCGGCTTCCTCTTCGCGCAGATGCGCGATGCGGACGGCCGGCTGCTGGACCTCGGCACCAAGGGCTCGGGCCAGACCCCGTGGAGCCGCGACGGCGACGGCCGCCTGACGCTCAAGGGCGCGGTGCGCGAGATCCTGGCGACCGAGATGCTGGAGGCGCTGGGCGTCAACACCAGCAAGACCTTTTCGGTGATCGAGACCGGCGAGCCGCTCTGGCGCGGCGACGAGCCCTCCCCCACCCGCTCGGCGGTGCTGGTGCGCCTCTCCCACGGGCACATCCGCATCGGCAGCTTCCAGCGCCTCGCCGCGCTGGAGGAGACCGAGCACATGGCCGCGCTCGTCGCCTATTGCCTCCAGACCTATCCCGGCAACGCCCCGCCTGCCGACGCCCCCGGCCGCGACGAGCCGGCGGTGATCCTCCTGCACCAGGTCGTCGAACGCCTGGCCGACCTTGCCGCCGCCTGGATGGTGGCCGGCTTCGTCCACGGCGTGCTCAACACCGACAACATGAACATCTCGGGCGAGAGCTTCGACTACGGACCGTGGCGCTGGCTGCCGCGCTGGGACCCGCGCTTCACCGCCGCCTACTTCGACCATGCCGGCCTCTACGCCTTCGGCCGCCAGCCCGAGGCGCTGCTGTGGAACTGCGGCCAGCTCGCCGCCACCCTGCGCGCGCTTGCCGAGACCCAGCCGCTGGTCGCCGCGCTCGATCGTTTCGGCCCGCTCTACCAGCAGGCGATGGGTCGCCGCTTCGCCTGGCGCCTCGGCGTCGAGCCGCGCGGGATCGAGGCCGACACCGCGCTGATCCAGGCAGCCGAGCGCGCCATGGTGGACGGCGGCGCCTCCCCCGACCGGTTCTTCTTCGACCACCGCGGCGGGCGCGCCGCCGAGGGCGCGCTGGGCGAGGCCCTCTCCGGCTACCGCGCGACGGCCTCGACCGAAGACCCGTTCTGGCAGGAACCCGCCCCGCCCGGCCTCGTCATCGAGGAGGTGGAGCGGATCTGGGCGGCGATCGACCAGCACGACGACTGGAGCGAGCTTTACGCCAAGGTGGCGGCGATCCGCACCCTGGGCGAGCGGCTGGGCCCCGCCCCCGAGCCGGCCGGCGTGGGCTCCTGAAGCGGGAACGCGCAGCCGCCGCCCGAATCCCCCGCCCTTCGACGGCTCGGCAGCCCCAACCGGGGTCTGCGCGTTCACCCCCCGGTAGGAATCGCTGTGCGATGGACCGCCATCGCGCATCCACAGCCAACGGATCAACAGCCGCAATGGTCGGTGCAGTCACAAGCCGAGCGCCCGCCGCCATCGCGCGGCAAGCGCCCGGGCGCGAGATCGCCTCGCACGATCCGGCGACCGGCGCGCAGGTCTGGCGCGGCCCCGTGGCGGATATCGAAGAGACCGTCCTGCGCGCCCGCCGCGCCTGGCCGGCGTGGGCCGCGCAGCCGCTCTCCACGCGCATGGAGCTGCTGCGCCGCTTCGCCAACGAACTGCGCAAGGATGCGGAGAAGCTGGCGACGATGATCGCGCGCGAGATCGGCAAGCCGCTGTGGGAAGCGCGCGCCGAAGTCGACGGCGTGGTCGCCAAGGTCGAGATCTCGATCCGCGCCTATGCCGAGCGGACCAGCCAGCGCCGGCTCGACTCGGCGCTGCAGGGCGTCATGGCGGTGCGCCACAAGCCGCATGGCGTGCTGCTGGTGCTCAGCCCCTTCAACTACCCCGCGCATCTCGCCAGCGCCCACATCGTGCCCGCGCTGATCGCAGGCAACGCGGTGATCTTCAAGCCGAGCGAGCGCGCGCCCGGCTCGGGCGAGCTCCTGGCGCGCTGCTTCCACCGTGCCGGCGTCTCCGCCGCGGTGCTGCAGTTCGCGCCCGGCGGCCCCCAGGAGGGCGCGGCCTTCGTCGGGCACGAGTGCGTGGACGGGGTGCTGTTCACCGGCTCCGCCGCCAACGGCATCGCCATCAACCGCCGGCTCGCGGCGCGGCCGGACAAGCTCTGCGCCCTGGAGATGGGCGGCAACAACGCGCTGGTGGCATGGGATACGCCCAAGCTGACCGACGCCGCGGCGATCGTGGTCCAGTCCGCCTTCGCCAGCGCCGGCCAGCGCTGCACCGCGGCGCGGCGGCTGATCGTGCGCGACACGCTGTACGATGCGCTGATGGCCGAGGTGAAGGGACTGGCCGACCGCCTGATCTGCGGCGGCGCCTTCGACGATCCCGCGCCGTTCATGGGCCCGGTGATCGACAACGCCGTGGCGGACGGGCTGACCGAGAGCTTCCTCTACCTGCTCAGCCACGGCGGCCGCGCGATCAAGCATCTCGTCCGCGGGGACGATTCGCGGCCCTTCCTGTGCCCCGGGATCATCGACGTGACGGCGATCCGCCAGCGGCCCGACGTCGAGCTGTTCGGCCCGGTGCTGCAGGTGATCCGCGTCTCCGACTTCGACGAGGCCATCGCGGAGGCCAACGCCACCCGCTACGGCCTCGCCGCCTCGCTGGTGGGGGGCACGCCGCAGGAGTACAATCGCTTCTGGGCCAACGTGCGCGCGGGCATCGTCAACTGGAACCGCCCCACGACCGGCCCTAGCCATGCCGCGCCGGTCGGCGGCGTCGGGCTTTCCGGCAACCACCGTCCCAGCGGCACTTACGCGGCGGACTATTGCGCCTATCCGGTCGCCTCGGGCGAGATGGACCAGCCGCGCGCGGCGATCGGCGTCGGCCTGCGCTGAGGCGCGCTGCGCGTCACTTTCCGCTGGCGACGAGGTCCACTTCGGTGAGCCCGCCCTCCAGCTTGCGCGCATAGACCACGTAGGCGCGGGCCTGCCTGCGGCCACCCAGCACGTGGTCGGAGCCGTCCAGCTTGTGCTCGGCGGTGTAGCCGGCAGCGGTGGCCTTGCCGTAGTAGAACCCGATCACGTCGTCCACGCTCACCGGGGTGGCGAAGCTCACCACGCGCAGCGCGCAGCCGTCCCCGTCGATGCCGGCGGCCTCCTGCACCGCGGCGCGGGGGTAGACCGGCAGCTCAGCGGGAATGCGCGCGACCCACTCGCCGGAGTACCGGACCTTGGCGGCACAGTCGGTGCCGGCGGCCCTGGTCGCCGGAGCGACCTGCGCTGTCTTGGCAGCAGCTTCGGCCAGCGCGCCGGCACCGCCCTGCGCCGCCGCGGGCGGGGGCTGCAGCGTGCCGCCGGCGCTCTCGGCTGCCTGGCGCCTGGCGGCGGCGACCGCCTCGGGCGTGCGATCCTGCGGGGGAACGGCGATCGCGCGCTGGTCGCTGCCACCCTGCGGATCGACCAGAACCGGATCGCCGAGCCCGCCGTCCAGCGCCGGATCGCTCTCCCCGGCAGGCTGCTTCCCGCCCGAGCCGCATCCGGCAAGCGCCAGGCTGGCCGCAAGCGCGACCGCGAGCGGGCGGGCGAGTGGAGGGGCGAGCGGGCGGGCGGCAGTCATCATCGTCGCGTTCCTTTGTCGGGCCGCCGCAGCGGCGCCCGAGTCGTACCGCAGGACAACGCGAAAGTACCCCCCTGGCCCCGGGGCCGAATCGCGTCCGTCCCATTTCGGGAAGTGCGGCGCGGCTTCGCTTGCCGGCACGCGAAAAGAGGGCGCCCGCACGGATGCGGACGCCCTCCCGCCCGGGCGCAAGGCCCGGACGGCTTCCCCGTGCGTCGCCGTTCGCCCGGGGAAACCTGTCAGTCGGTGTGTGTGGTAGGCGGTGTGGTCGACGGGGCTCAGCGGCAGCGCGAACCGCCGCGGTCGACCTCGCGGCCGAGCAGCGCGCCGGCCGCGGCGCCGATAAGGGTACCCGCCGTGCGATCGCGCCCGCCGTCGACCTCGCGGCCCAGCAGCGCACCCGCCGCACCGCCGATCAGCAGGCCGGTGGTGCCGTTGCTGCGCTGGCAGTAGTAGCGGCCGTCGTTGCCGCGCCAGCTGCGGCCGCGGTAGCCGCGGTCCTCGTAGCGATAGCGGTCGCGGTTGCCGTAGCCCCGGCGCCAGTCCTCGCGCGAGGTGCGATAGCGGTTCTGGCCGTAGGTCTGCTCGCCGGGAGCGGTGAAGCTGGTGGTGTGCGCCGGCACGGCCGCGACGGCCGGCAGGGCGGTGACGAGGCTGGCGGTCGCGGCGGCGATGGCCGAGGCCTTGAAGAATGCGTTCATCTCAACTCTCCTCTTCATGGGGGCGAACCGGCCATCCGAGTCGATCCGCGCTACGCATTCATCTTTAGACCTCTTATCCTGAACGGACCGCAACGCGCCCGTCAGGATTCGAATATGCGACGAAGCGAGGCACCGTCAGCGTCGAGGCGAGCGGTTGCCCCACCCCGCCCCCGCTTCTAAGGGCAGCGCGGGGAGGTCTTCCCCGCAGGAAGAGTGCTGTCGTCGATGTCCAACACCGTTGCCCGCCCCGCGCCGCCCTATGCCGGCCTGCTTCCCGCGCTCGGCGCCTACGGGATATGGAGCCTGTTCCCGCTCTACTTCGCGCTCCTGCGCGCGGTGGCGCCGTTCGAGGTGGTGGTCTGGCGGCTGATGTTCACGCTGCCGTTCTGCCTCGCCATGGTGCTCGTGCTGAGGCAAGGCCCGGCACTGAGGCTGGCGCTGACGACGCCGCGGATCCTGGGCGCGCTGGCGCTGAGCGGGCTGCTGATCGGCGCGAACTGGCTGATCTACGTGGTCGCGGTCATGGAGGGCCACGTCCTGGCGGCGAGCCTGGGCTACTACATCAATCCACTGGTCAACGTGCTGGCCGGAACGATCTTCCTGCGCGAGCGGTTGACGCGGCGGCAGTGGGTGGCCGTGGGGCTCGCCGCGATCGGTGTGGCGCTGCTCGCGCAGGGCGCACTGGAGACGCTGTGGCTCAGCCTGGTGCTGGCGCTCAGCTTCGCCGGCTACGGCCTCACCCGCAAGCTCGCGCCGGTGGAGGCGCTGCCGGGGCTGACGGTGGAGACGCTGGTGCTGCTGGTGCCCGGGCTGGGCCTGCTCGCCTGGCAGGCCGCGACGCCCCAGGGGCTGGCGATGGGCACCTCGCTGCGGCTGGACCTGCTGCTCGCCTGCGCCGGGCCGCTCACCGCGATTCCCCTGATGCTCTTCGCCACCGCCGCGCGCCGGCTGGACTTCTCGGTGCTCGGCTTCATCCAGTTCCTCACCCCGACGGGGCTGTTCCTGCTGAGCATCTTCGTGTTCGGCGAGCCGCTGCGGCCGGTGCAGCTCGTCTGCTTCCTGTTCATCTGGAGTGCGATCGCGGTGTTCTGCTGGGACATCCTCGCCCGGCGGCGGCCCGCCTGAGCGCGGGCGCCGCTCCGCCGCCGACCTAGAGCGCGCCCGCGAAGCGCAGCGGCTCGCCGACCGCGCGGTTGGCGAGCTGGCCTTCCCACATCGCCGCGTGGCCGCGCACGATGGTGCCGACGACGCGGCCCTCCAGCTCCATGCCGGTGAAGGGCGACCATCCGCAGCGGCTCTCCACCCAGTCCTCGGTCACGGTGAAGCGGCCCTTGCGGTCGATCACGGTGAAGTCGGCGTCGTAACCCGTCGCTATGCGGCCCTTACCGACAAGCCCGAAGACGCGCTGGACGCCGCTGGAGGTCATGTCGATCAGCCGCTCCAGCGTCAGCCGGCCCTTGGCGACATGGTCCAGCATCAGCGGCAGCAGCGTCTGCACCCCGGGCATGCCGGACGGGCTGGCGGGATAAGTCTTGGCCTTCTCCTCGCGCGTGTGCGGCGCATGGTCGGAGCCGAGCACGTCGGGCATGCCCTGGCGCAGCCAGTGCCACAGCCCCTCGCGGTGCGCGGCGGAGCGGATCGGCGGGTTCATCTGCGCGAACGTGCCGATCGCCGGATAGGCCTCCTCCGCCGCCAGCGTCAGGTGCTGGGGCGTGACCTCGCAGGTGGCGATGTCGCGGTGCTGCGCGATCACTTCGAGCTCGGCGGGCGTGGTGACATGCAGGATGTGGATCGGGCGGCGCGCCGCCCGCGCCAGGCGCAGGATGCGGCGGGTGGCGAGCATCGCGCTCTCGTCGTCGCGCCAGACCGGGTGGCTGGAGGGATCGCCCTCGATGCGCAGGTCCTTGCGCGCGTTCATTCGCGCCTCGTCCTCGGCGTGGATGGCGACGCGGCGGCGGCCATGGGCGAGCACGCGGGCGAGCTGCTCGTCCTCGGCCACCAGCAGGCTGCCGGTGGAGGCGCCCATGAAGATCTTGACGCCGGCGGTCCCGGGGATGCGCTCCAGCTCGGCCAGCTCCACCGCGTTGTCGGCGGTCGCCCCGACGTAGAAGGCGTGGTCGCAATGCATCCGGTGGTGCGCGCGGGCGAGCTTGTCGTGGACGCGATCGGCGGTGTCGGTGTTGGGGCTGGTGTTCGGCATCTCGAACACCGCCGTGATGCCGCCCATAACTGCCGCGCGGCTGCCGGTCTCCAGGTCTTCCTTGTGCTCCAGCCCGGGCTCGCGGAAGTGGACCTGGCTGTCGATCACGCCGGGCAGCACGTCCAGCCCGGTGCAGTCGATCCGCCGCGCCGCGTCCGGGTAGGAGCCGATCCCCAGGATGCGCCCTTCGCGCACCGCCACGTCGGCCTGCACCGCCCCCCCGGGAGTGTGGACGGTGCCGCCGGAGAGGACGAGTTCGGGTGCGTCTGCGCTCATCGCGGGGGCCTTTCTGGCGGAGGGAAACGGGACGAGGCCCGACCTAGGCGCCTGGGCCGGGGCTTTCAAGGCGGCGTCAGGCTTGGCCGCGCCGCAGCAGCGCCTGGACGAAGGCGTCGAGGTCGTCGACCTCGACGTCGAGCACCTCGTCCCAGTCCTCCAGCACCGCCACGATGTCCTCGCGGGTGTAGGCCGGCTGCGGCGCATGCGCGACGCGTCGGGGGCGGTGCGGCCAGGGATGGCCGCTGCGGTTGTTGTAGATCCACCCGAAGCCGCCGAGCAGCAGCACGTTGGCGGCGATCGGGGCGAGCCAGGTCCAGTCCCACGGCGCCGCGTCCGTCGCGCCCAGAGCGCAGAGCAGCGCGCAGGCGCCGCCGGGCGGGTGGAGGCAGCGGGCCAGCGACATCGCCGCGATCGCGACGCCCACCGCAAGGCTGGCGGCGAGCCAGGGATCGCCCAGCAGCCAGCCTGCCGCGAGGCCGACGACGGAAGAGATCAGGTTGCCGCCGATCACCGGCCAGGGCTGCGCCAGCGGGCTCGCGGGCACGCAGAACACCAGCACCGCCGAGGCGCCCAGCGGCGCGACCAGGAACGGCCAGGGCCCGACGTCGGTGCCCAGCGCCAGCCGCGTGACAACGCCGGCAAACGCGATGCCGAGGCTTCCGCCCAGCGCCGCACGAATCCAGCCGAGGTGGCCGGTGGCGCGCCTGCGCCAGCTTTCCCGATGTTCCTGCACTGCTTTTTATCCGTCGCCCGCAATCGTCCGGGAACGGCGGCGCTATGGCCTAGGTGGACCGCCTTGGCGAGCCCAGGCTTGCCTTACCCGGCGATAGCCCGGCTTTTCAGAACGGCAGCTTGATCGCCACCATGATGCGCTGCGCGCTCTGCCCGTTGGGCATCGCCGCCGAATCGAGATGAACGTCGAGCCGGGCGCCGCCGCCCAGGTCCATCTCCGCGCGCGGCGGCCGCGGATCCGGGCGCTCGGCCTCGCGCGACAGCTGCATCCGCTCCCGGCTCTCATCAGGGGCGCAGACGACGATTTCGCCGGCGCGGCCCTCGGGGCAGCGGGCCTTCACCGCCCGCAGGTCCAGGCCGGGGCCGCGGGGAAGCCGGGCAAGGTCGAACGCCGGGGCTTCAATGGCGGGCGGCGCGGGCGGCAGGTCGGGCATGGAGCCTCGCGGATGGCGGCGTCGCACCATCACGCCACGCGATCACGGCGATTTCGTGGCGCACCTTTCCCCAAAGCCATCGGCCCGGCCCTCTCGTGGGAGAGGACCGGGCCGGGGATGCCCGCTGGCGATCGGGGGGAGTGCCGGCGGGCGCCCTGCCGGGGATCAGGCGAACTTGCCGGCCTTGGCGATCTCCGCAAGCGGCTTGCGATGGCTGGGCACTTCGCGCTCCTGCAGGAAGTCGGGGAGCACGCTCTTGTCGCCCTGCCGGCCGATGGTGAACGCCGCTTCGAGGCGGTGGTCCGCCGGGATGCCGAGCGCGGCTTCGGCCTCGCCGAACTTCAGGCCGGTCATGCCGTGGGTGTGGTAGCCGAGCGCCTGCGCCTGGATGGCGGCGAGCGCCCAGGCCGCTCCGGCGTCGAAGCTGTGGCTGTGGTTGTCGCTGTTACCCTGCTCGGAGCGCATGTACTTGTCCGAGACGATGTAGACGATGGCGCCGGCGTCCTTCGCCCAGCCTTGGTTGAACTCCACCAGCTGTGCCAGGAACAGGTCCCAGTTGGCGTCGCCCTTGCGGGCGTAGAGGAAGGTCCAGGGCTGCACGTTGTAGGCCGAAGGCGCCCAGCCGGCCGCCTCCAGGATGGTGTCGAGGTCCTCCTGCGGGATCTCGGTGCCGTCGAAGGCGCGCGGCGACCAGCGCTCGACGATCAGCTTCTCGATCCTGGGATTGGCAATGCGTCCGGTCATCGAAATTATCCTTCTCTGCTCAGGTGTTGGGAGGATGGGGAGGAAGATGCAGATGCGGGGGCGATCCGGCCGGACCGGCGCGAATCGCCCCCGCGGGGGGTATGTCAGGCAGCGTCCACGAGAACCAGTTCGGCATCCTCGAGCGCCGTGACCGAGATCGCGTCGAGGCCGGTGATGGCGACGCCGTCGCGGGCGTTCGCCTCCACCTCGCCCACGCGGATGCGGCCGGTGGCAGGGACCAGGTAGGCATGGCGGCCGGGCTGCGTCGGGTAGGTCACCGTGTCGCCCGCCTTGAGGGTAGCGCCCAGCACGCGGGCGTCGGCGTTGATCGGCAGCGCGTCCTCGTCGCCGGCCATGCCGCTGGCGAGCGGGACGAAGCGGCCCGCACGGTCGCCCCGGGGGAACGGGCGCGCACCCCAGCCCGGCTGCTCACCGCGGCGGTCGGGCAGGATCCAGATCTGGAACAGCGTCGTCTCCTCGTCCTCGAGGTTGTACTCGGCGTGCTGGATGCCGGTGCCGGCGCTCATCACCTGCACGTCGCCCGCCTCGGTGCGGCCGGTGTTGCCCAGGCTGTCGCGATGCGTGATCGCACCTTTGCGGACGTAGGTTATGATCTCCATGTCGTTGTGCGGATGCGGCGGGAAGCCCGACTTGGCCGCGATGGTGTCGTCGTTCCACACCCGCAGACGGCCCCAGTTGGTGCGCGCCGGGTCGTGGTAGTTGCCGAAGGAGAAGTGATGATGCGCATCCAGCCAGCCGTGGTTGGCAGCGCCGATGCTGTCGAAGGGGCGGAGTTCGATCATGGTGTTTTCACTCGATGAGGTTCGGCCGCAAGGACCGGTTGCTCCCCATCTAGGCCTTGCCAAGCAATCGCATAATTGCGATTAAATCGACCGTCCTGTTCGGGAATCTTGAATGGTTGATCTTGTTCCACCCAGCCTCGACCACTTGCGCTGCTTCCTGGCGGTGGTGGAGGAAGGCAGCTTCAACGCCGCCGCGCGCAAGCTGGGCCGCGCGATCTCGGTGGTCAGCTACGCCATCGCCCAGCTCGAAAGCCAGCTCGACGTCCGCCTGTTCGACCGCGAGGGGTCGCGCCGCCCGCGGCTGACCGACGAGGGCCGCGCGCTGCTGTCGGAGGCGCATGCCATCTCGGACGACGTCGACGCGCTGCTCGCCAAGGTGCGCAGCCTGCGCCAGGGGCTGGAGGCGGAATTGTCGCTCGCGGTGGACGTGATGCTGCCCGGCCACATGCTCGCCCGGCTGCTGCGCGATTTCCAGGCCCGCTTTCCCACCGTGCCGCTGCGCCTGCACGTCGAGGCGCTCGGCGCCGTGGCGGCGCTGGTGCTCGAGGGCCGCGCCACGCTGGCCATCGCCGGGCCGGACATCGTGGACCTTCCCGATGTCGAGCGCGAGACGCTCGGCGCGGTCGAGCTGACGCCGGTGGCGGCGCCCGACCACCCGCTCGCCCGCGCCGGCAGGATCGCCCCCGGGGAGGCGCGCAAGCATCTCCAGCTGGTGCTGACCGACCGCTCGCCGCTCACCGACGGACGCGACTTCTCGGTCTTCAGCCCGCGCTCGTGGCGGCTGGCGGACCTGGGCGCCAAGCATGCACTGCTGCGCGAGGGCATCGGCTGGGGCTCGATGCCGCGCCACGTGGTCAGGGCCGACCTGGAGTCGGGCGCGCTGGTCGAGCTGCACCTGCCCGAGCGGCCGGTGATCGACTATGCGCTGGTCGCCTTGTGGCGCAAGGACAGCCCGCCCGGGCCCGCCGCCGTCTGGGTGCTGGAGGAAGTCCGCGAGCGCCTGGCCCGCTGCCCCTGACACCTTGCGGCGCTTCGCGCGTTGCCCCACCTAGAGACCATGACTGCGACCCGCCTCTTCGACCGTGCCGTGATCCGGCTGTCCCCCCGCCCCGCCGAAGGCGCGCCGGCGGAGAACGTCGCCGATTTCCTCCAGGGTCTGGTGACCTCGGACGTCACGGGCGTGCTGCCGGTGTGGACGGCGCTGCTGAGCCCGCAGGGCAAGGCGCTGTTCGACTTCCTCGTCTGGCCCTCGGCCGATGGCCTGCTCGTCGATTGCGAGGCCGACGCCGCCGACGCGCTGGTGAAGCGCCTGTCGATGTACCGCCTGCGCAAGGCGATCGACATCGCTCGTGACGACCACCTCGCGGTCCACTGGCGCCCGCACATCGGCGACGGCGCCGCCCCCGACCCGCGGCTCGCGGCGCTGGGAGAGCGGTGGATCGCGCCGATCGACGCCGCCGAGAACGAAGCCGGTGCCGACGCCGCCTGGCGCGCCCATCGCCTGGCCCACGGCGTCGCCGAGGGACGGGCCGAGCTGGGCGACGGCGAGACGCTCTGGCTGGAATGCAACGCCGTGGAGCTGAACGGCGTCAGCTTCACCAAGGGCTGCTACGTCGGGCAGGAGAACACAGCCCGGATGAACTGGCGGCAGAAGGTCAACCGCCGCCTCGTGGTGGTGCCGCTCGACCGCTCGGACGAGAAGCGCCGCCGCATCGCCTATCCCGAGCTGGGGCTGGCCGTGGACCACCTGCGGGTGGAGGACATCGCGCCCGATCTCGCCCCGGCCTGGCTCGGCTCCGCAGCCGAAAGCTGAACCCGTTCGCCGCTAAGCGGCGCTCGGCTCGTCCACGGCGGTGTCGAAGCGCGGGCTGGCGCGCCGCTCCAGGTCGGCGACGTAGATCCGCGCCGCGTACTCGCGCGCGCGCGTCACACTGTAGCGCGGCCGCAGTTCGCCGGTGTCGCGAAAGCCCGCGCCTTCCAGCACCCGGTGCGTGGCAGGACTGTCCGCGAAGTGGCTCGCGATCAGCCGCGGATAGCCCAGCAGCCGCGCCTGCCCGACCACAGCCCGCAGCGCCTCGCCCGCGTAGCCGAGGCCGCGATGCCTTGCGGCGATCCAGTAGCCCACTTCCACCTCGCCGTCGTAGCGGCCCAGACCGATGCCGCCGACGAGCTGCGGCCCGCCCGGCGCGCGCAAGTACATGAAGAAGTGCGGCAGTCGCGGATCCCGCGGCCGGTCGAGATAGGCGCGAACTTGCGCGACGTTGCGCGGCAGCGGCGCCACGCCGACGTTGCGCTGGATGTCCTCGTCGGACAGCGCCTCGACCAGATCGTCGAGATCCTCCGGCCAAGCCGGTCTCAGAAACAGCCTCTCCGTGCGGACGAACATGCCACGGTTCTCCGTCGTTATTGTTCCGCTGTGTCGATCATGCACGCAAGTGGCTGCCTTTGCACGAAGTTTGCTGCACTTCGCGCTCAGCAACTGGCAAAGAACTGACACGGTTGGATTAACGGGGGATAAGTGCGGCGCCCCGGGATACTCCCTAAGCATCTCTCGCATGCCGACTCGGCAAGGTTCAAGCGGCGCGAAGATCCTGCGCGGCATCGTCACCGCCGCAGCCGGCCGCCGAATCGAGACACAGCTCGTACTCGCGGGAGGGGACGGCATAGCCGCGACCCGTGCTGAACCGCTCGACCACGCGCCCGGTGCGCCGGAAGCCGACCTTGTCGAGCACGCGCCCCGCTACGGCATTGTCGACAGGGTGGCTGGCGAGGATCCGGCCGTGACCGAGCGCGCGGGCGAGGCTGAGCAGCGCCCGCACCGCTTCGGTGGCGTAGCCGCGGCCCCATTCGGCGCGGGCGGTCCAGTAGCCCAGGCTGACCTCTCCCTCGCGCCTCGAGAGACCGCAGCCCCCGACCACGCGCGCGCCGCCTCCGTCCGGGGCGGTCACCAGGAACTGCGGCAGGAGGCGGTCCTGCGGCGCGGCGATGAAGCGATCGGCGTCCTCGGCCCGGTCGGGCCAGGGCGCATCGGCCAGGTTGCGCACGATCGCCGCGTCGCCGATCAGCGCCAGAAGCTCGGCCCGGTCCTCCGGCCACGCGGGACGCAGGAACAGCCTTTCGCTGCGAATGAACATGTCGTCTCTCCGTCCCCCGCCGCGCCCCTAGCGGGCGGGCGTGACATTCCGATTACGCGGGGCACGGCGCGCGCGTCGAAGCCGAAGCCCGGTGCGCGCCGCCCCGTCGCGAGGCGGGAGGGAGAAACGAAAAGAGGGAGACGGGCGGGGCCCTCTCCCTCGTTGTGCCGCGCTCAGGAAGCGCGGCGGGGCCATCCCGTCAGGATGGCCCTGTCATCGACCATCCGATTACTCGGCGGCTTCCGCCATGGCGTCGACCGACACGTACTTGCGGCCGAGCTTGCCTTCGTGGAAGCGCACACGCCCTTCGGCGAGCGCGAAGAGGGTGTGGTCCTTGCCCATGCCCACGTTCACGCCGGGGTACACTTTCGTGCCGCGCTGGCGGATGATGATGTTGCCGCCGATCACTTCCTGACCGCCGAACTTCTTCACGCCGAGGCGGCGACCCGCGGAGTCGCGACCGTTACGCGACGAACCGCCTGCTTTCTTATGTGCCATTTCTGGTTACTCCGAATTCTCAGGTCAGCCGACGGACACAATGCGCAGCAGGGTCATCTGCTGGCGGTGGCCGTTCTTGCGACGGTAGTTGTGGCGGCGGCGCTTCTTGAACACCACGACCTTCTCGCTCTTGGCCTGGGCGATGATCTCGGCCGCGACGGTCACGTTCGCGACGTCGGCGATCTCGCCGTCCTTGCCGGCGAGCAGGATGTCGCCCAGGGTGATCTTGTCGCCGGCTTCGCCAGCCAGCTTCTCGACCGCGATCTTGTCTCCGGCAGCAACCCGGTACTGCTTGCCGCCGGTGCGCACTACTGCGAACATGGTGCCCTTACCTAATCTCAAAAGTGCCCGAAACGAGCCGAAACAAACCTGCCCCGGCCGCTCTCGTTCCACGGAACCCCAGGTTCCACCGAACTGCCGAGCTTTGCGGGCGACGCGCCGACCGCCCCGCTTTCACGCGAGGTGCCGGAAAGAGTGGGTGCCGTTAGTGGATCGACTGAGTCGTGTCAACCGAGGACTTGGCGGGCGAAAGCCCCTCCCGCTCGCCTTCGGCCATGCTATGGCAGCGCCATGACCCGCGCGAAAGCCCGTTTGCTCGCCCTCCTGCTGCCGGTCGCGGCAGCCGCCTGCTCCACCGCCGGAGACTATCCCTCGCTCGCCGTGCGCGATGTCGAGCGCGTCAGCGGCTCCGGAACCCCCGCCGCGGGCGAGGCGACGCCTGCCCCGCCGCCGCTGCCGCCCGCCAGCGCCGACCTCGTCACCCGCCTCGCGGGGCTGGTCGACGCCGCGCGCGCGGCGGATCGCCGGTTCCAGTCCAACCGCGCCGTGGCGGAGCGCGCGGTCGCCTCGGCGGGCAGCTCGGGCACCGATTCGTGGAGCGCCGCCTCGGTCGCCGTGGCCCGGCTCGAATCGAGCCGCT
Organism: Novosphingobium soli; assembly: GCF_042432915.1. NCBI lineage: Bacteria > Pseudomonadati > Pseudomonadota > Alphaproteobacteria > Sphingomonadales > Sphingomonadaceae > Novosphingobium > Novosphingobium soli. Next base: position 61,336 of record NZ_JBHLWK010000018.1, on the reverse strand, counting down.
CCTCGACCATGGCGCCGCTAGCCGAGCTGGACGTGCTCTACGCCGACGCGCGCGATGTGGCGCCGGCAGACGAATCGCCCAGCGCAGCGGCCATCGGCCAGGCCCGCGCGGAAGTCGCCGCGCTGGTGGCGGCGCAGGATGCGCTGATCGATCGTCTCTCCGGTCGCCTCGGCACCTGATCCGGACGCGCGAAAAGTCCCACCCCCCGGCAGGAGGGTGGGACTCTCCGAACGTTGGCAAGATCCGCCCCAAAGCCCCCCGGCCGGGGCGGCGCTTGTCAGGTGAAGGCGACGATGACCGCGATCGCCAGGCCCCAGCACAGGATCAGCACGGGTAGCATGAGAACCTGGACGGCCGCTTCGTTGGCCGTGAGCCTTCCGCTCAGAGTGTCGATGCCGCGCGCCGCGAACTGGCCCCAGGTCGGCGCGGCCGCATCGTTGTGGGGTTGCATCCGCGTCCAGTACCCCGCGAGGCCGAAAGCCATGACCACGAAGCCGGCGAAGATGACCACGGGAATGGCCAGTTCCGGGTTCATGAACACCGTGGCCATCACGCCAATGAAGCCGAGGTAGAGCCCGACCGTGGCGAGGTAGAGGCCATTGGGAAGGCCGAAGCTGCGGTCCACCCGCGTGCGCGCCGGAGCGGCGGTGACGGTGGCGAGGCCTTGAAGCTCCTTGAGGGTTAGACGCTGCGACATGATGCTGATCTCCTTGGGTGATCGGCATATGCACCCCGGCGCCGGGCGATTCCTTGACGCGCGTCAAATGCGGGAGTTTTTGCCCCAGGAGGGGGCGGGCGCCGTTACCAGCGTGCGAGGTCGGCGAAGTCCTGCGTTCGCGGCTCGACCCAGCGCCAGGCACCGGCCACCTTCTCGCGCTTCCAAAACCACGATTCGCTCTTGAGGTGGTCCATCGCGAAGTCCGCGGCGGCGAAGGCATCGCGGCGGTGGCGCGCGGCGGCGGCGACGAGGACGATGGGCTCGCCCGGCGCCATTTGTCCGCTGCGGTGGATCACCAGCAGGCCATCGAGGGTCCAGCGCTCGCGCACCCGCATCGCCAGCTCCCGCATCGCCGGCAGCGTCAGCGGGTCGTAGTGCCGCAGTTCCAGAGCCTCGACCCCGCCGCCTTGGCGCACCTGGCCCAGGAAGCTGACGATGCCCCCGGCCTCGGGGCGTGCGGCGGTGAAGGCGCCGAGTTCCGCGGCCGGATCGAACGGGACGGTGAGGAGCCGGACGTCCGACATCTCAGCCGCCCGAGACGGGGGGCAGGAAAGCCAGCTCGTCTCCGTCGGCCAGCACCAGCGCCTGCTTGTCCGGCACGAGCGCGCCATTCAGCGCGATCCTCACCTTCTCGCCGGCGACGGCCTCGGAAAGTTGGTCCGAACAGGCATCGGCGAGCCAGCCCAGCACGTCGGCCCAGTCCAGCGGGGCGCCTGCGGCGATGTCCTGGAACGGGCGCCCGGCCAACTCCTCCAGCCGGCCGAGGAACACGAGTCGCGCCGGCAAGGTCAGCCCCCGGTCATCGACATGTGGCGCGCCAGCGCGGGCGCGGCGCCCCGCGCGTCGATGGCGAAGGCATGCCGCGCCGGCTTGATCCGCATCGCGGTGTCGAGCGCCTCCGAAAGCGCAGCCTGGGGGTCGGCGGAGCGCAGCGCGGCGCGCAGGTCCACCCGCTCGTTGCCGCCGAGGCAGGCGTAGAGCTGGCCAGTGGCGGTGACCCGGATGCGGTTGCAGCCTTCGCAGAAGTTGTTGGTCAGCGGCGTGATGAGGCCCAGGCGCCCGCCGGTCTCGGCCACGTCCCAGTAGCGCGCCGGGCCGCCGGTGCGGTGTCCGCTGGGCGTGAGCGTCCAGCGCCGCGCCAGATCCTCCTGCACCGCGACGAGCGGAAGATAGTGGTCGAAGCGATCCTCCTCCACCTCGCCCAGCGGCATGACCTCGATCAGCGTGGCCTCGAAGCCCTGGCCGTGCGCCCAGGCGACGATTTCGGCTATCTCGTGTTCGTTGATGCCCTTGAGCGCGACCGTGTTGAGCTTGACCTTCAGCCCCGCCGCCTTCGCCGCGGCCAGTCCTTCCAGCACCTGCGGCAGCGAATCGCGGCGGGTGAGGCGCGCGAAGCTGTCGCGATCGAGCGTGTCGAGCGAGACGTTGATGCGCCGCACCCCGGCCGCGGCGAGATCCTCGGCGAATTCGGCCAGCCTTGTGCCGTTGGTGGTGAGGGTCAGTTCCTCGAGATGCCCCTGGCCGTCGTCGGCGCCGATGCGGCGGCCCAGCGCGCGGACCAGCTCGATCATGTCGCGCCGCACCAGCGGCTCACCGCCGGTGAGGCGCAGCTTGGTGATCCCGCGCGCGATGAAGCCGAGCGCGAGATCGTGCATCTCGTCCAGCGTGAGCACGTCCTTGCGCGGCAGGAAGCTCATCCGCTCGGGCATGCAGTACGAGCAGCGCAAGTCGCAGCGGTCGGTGACCGACAGCCGCAAGTACGTGATACGGCGCTGGAACTGGTCCACGAGGGGCTGCGGCGTGCTCATCCGAGGGGATATAGCACTCCGCCCGCCCCAGTTCCATCGAGCACGAGCAATTGCCCGGTCACCCCTCCCGCGCCATCGAGCCAGCGTTGCGCGGCGGCCACCGCCTCGGGCTCGTCACTCTCCACCGCATTGACGCGCGAAGGGGCGAAGCGACGCGCCAGTCCCTGCACCGCGGCGAGACGCCAGGCACGGTGCGCGTGGCCGCCGGGCAGGAACACCAGTGTCAGCGGATCGGCGCCGCCCGACAGCGTCGCCTCCACCGCCGGAAGCAGGCGGGCATGGAAGTCGGCCGCGGCCTCGAGCGCGTCGTCCGACAGCGGCCCCAGGTGCAGCAGCTCGCTCAACGCCGTTCCCGCGTCAGCGTCATGCCGATCTTCTCGTTCGCCTCGGTGAGCGCGAGCTTGACGATCTTCACCGTCACCGCCTCCACCCGCTCGTCCTGCAGGAACAGCGTGTCGCAGACGTGGTCGGCCACCGCCTCGATCAGCTTGAAGTGGAGGCCCTGCGGCAGCGCCTCCGAGGCGGCGAACTTCAGGTCCATGTAGTTCTTGCTCGCCGACAGCGGCGTGTCGGGAGCATAGTGGTCCGCCGGCTTGAGCCGCACCGAGATGGTAAAGCGCAGCGGCTGGGGCTTGCCGGTCTCCTCCGAGTAGATGCCGGTGAGGACATCCTGCTCGAAATCGGCGACTTCAAGGATCAGCGAATCGGCCATGGCGCGCCCTTTAGACGATTTTGCGCCGACCGCCACGTTGCAGACGGGGCGGCGAGCCGCCCGTCGCTACGCCGGGTTCGACCAGCGCGCGAAGATCGCGGTGGGCAGCAGCCGGCCCTCGCCGTCCTCCCGCACCGCAAGATCGCCGTGCTCGATGGTCCCGGGCAGGCCGGCGAACAGCTCCTGCATCAGTCCCGCCAGCGCCAGCGAGGACATGCGCACGGCATAGACCGTGAGGAACAGGAAGCGGCTGTCCGCGTCGAGCAGCCTGCGGCAGTCGGCGAGCAGGCCGGGCAGGTTCTCCTCCAGCCGCCAGGTCTCCCCGGTCGGACCGCGACCGAACTTGGGGGGATCGAGGATGATCCCGTCGTAGCGCTTGCCCCGCCGCACCTCGCGCGCGGCGAACTTGGCCGCGTCGTCGATCATCCAGCGCACGGGGCGGCTCTCCAGCCCCGCCAATGCGGCGTTCTCACGCGCCTGGGCGACGGACTTCTTGGAGGCGTCCACATGGGTGACGGGTCCGTGCGCCGAGAGCGCCAGGGTGCCGACGCCGGTGTAGCCGAACAGGTTCATCGTGGTCGCGTCGTCGCGGCCCGCCAGCATCGCGCGCATCCACTCCCACACCGGCGCCATGTCCGGAAAGAAGCCGAGGTGGCGGAACGGCGTACACTGCGCGGTGAAGGCCACCTCGTTCCACGCCAGCGGCCAGCCTTCGCGCGGGACGGCCTTGTCGAACGCCCCCCCGCGATCCACAGGACCGCCGAACACCCAACGCCCGCCCCCGTCCTCGTCGGAACCGGGCACGAACTCGCCATGGGCACCCCATTCGGACAGGCGCGGGGTCCACATCGCCTGCGGCTCGGGACGGATGAAGCGGAAGGCGCCGTAGCGCTCCAGCTTGCGGCCGTGGCCCGAATCGACGAGGCCGTAGTCGGCCCAGCCCTCGCCGGCGAGGATCAGCGGCTGGGTCGCAAGATCAGCCATGCCGGAGTTCCGTGGTGATCGCAGGCTTCGACAGGCTCGGGATGCGCGGAGTCCCCGCCTCTCCCATCCCGCTCGTGCTGAGCGTGTCGAAGCACCACGCGCGCGCCATTGTCACACCTTCGGGCTGGCGTGCTCGGCGACGAACGCCGCCACCGCCTCGTAGGTGCCACCCAGCGTGACGTACTTCTCCTCGCGCTCGAACAGGTCGCCCACCCGCGCGGGCAGGCTGGGCCGCTGGCCGGTGGCGCGCTCGACCGCCTCGGGGAACTTGGCCGGGTGCGCCGTCGCCAGCGTGACCACCGGCACCTCCGCCGCGATCCCGGCGGTGCGCGCTGCGAACAGGCCACAGGCGGTATGCGGATCGATCAGCTCGCCGCAGTGCTCCCAGGCCCAGCGGATGGTGGAGGCCATCTCGTCTGCATCGGCGCGGGCCGAGGCGAACAGCGCCGCGGCCCCCTCGCGCTGCGCGTTGGTCAGCTGCATCGCCCGGGTCGCCTCGAAGCCCGCCATCTGCTCGGCCAGCGCTAGGCCGTCGCGGCCGTTGAGATCGAACAGCAGCCGCTCGAAGTTGGACGAGACCTGGATGTCCATCGAAGGCGCCGCGGTGGGCGTGACCGTGCCTTGCGAGTAGTCGCCCTGGGCGAGGGCGCGATGGAGGATGTCGTTGACGTTGGTGGCGACGATCAGGCGCTCGATCGGCAGGCCCATTTGCGCTGCCACGTAGCCGGCGAAGACGTCGCCGAAGTTCCCGGTCGGGACCGAGAACGCGACCTTGCGGTGCGGCGCGCCGAGCTGGAGCCCGGCGGCGAAGTAGTAGACTACCTGCGCCATCAGGCGAGCCCAGTTGATCGAGTTCACCGCGCCGATGGCGAAGCGCCCGGTCATCGCCTGGTCGTTGAACATGCGCTTCACGATAGCCTGGGCATCGTCGAAGCTGGCGTGCTCGAGCGCGAGGTTGTGGACGTTGGGCGCCAGCACCGTGGTCATCTGCCGGCGCTGGACGTCCGAGACGCGGCCCCGGGGATGCAGCATGAAGATGTCGACCTTGGCGCGCCCGGCCACCGCGTCGATGGCCGCAGACCCGGTGTCGCCCGAAGTCGCGCCGACGATCGTCAGGTTGCGCTCCGAGCGGCCGAGGAACTCCTCGAAGAGCAGGCCGAGCAACTGCAGCGCCACGTCCTTGAACGCCAGCGTGGGACCATGAAACAGCTCCAGCAGCCACTGCTGCCCGTCGAGCTGGACCAGCGGGGTCACGGCGTCGTGCGCGAAGCGGCCGTAGGCCTCGGTGGTCAGCTCCAGCAGGCGCTCCTCCGTGAGGCTGCCTGCGACGAACGGCGCCATCACTCGTGCCGCGAGCTGGGCATACGGCAGCCCGGCCATGGCGGCGATCTCCTCGGCGGAGAAGCGCGGCCATGTGCGCGGCACGTAGAGGCCGCCGTCCGAGGCGAGGCCGGCGAGGGTCGCGCCTTCGAAGTCGAGCGCCGGAGCGCGGCCGCGGGTGCTGATGTAGTCCATGGGAAAGCGCGGTTAGCGATGGCGGCGGGAAATGAAAAGCCTGTCCGTAGCCGGTGGCGGGAAAGAAACGTGTGGCGAGCCGCGCCGCTAGCCGCGCCGGCGCAGGGCCAGGACGTAGACCACCACCGCCGTCGCCGCGAAGAGGAACCACTGGATCGCATAGGACAAGTGGTTGTTGGGGATCTCGGCCGGATCGGGCAGCGCGTTCGCCTCCAGCCCGGCGAGGGGCGGATCGGCGACGAGGCGGGGGCCCGGGGCGATCACGCCCGTTACCGGTCCGCCGCGCCAGTCCACCTTCGCCAGCGGGTCGAGCGACCAGCCCAGCACGACCAGCGCGGTGCCGCCGCCGGCGAGGGCGCAGCGCGCGGTCTGGGCGATGCCGGGCTGTCCGGCGGCATTGCGCCCGGCGATGCCGCTCCGCTCCTCGACCGCAGCGCAGCGCAGGCGCGCCCGGCGGTAGAGCAGGTGCTGACCCACGCCGCGCCCGCTCCACGAGACCGGCCTGGTGTCTGCATTAGCGGCGGCATAGCGCGCCATTAGCGCCTCCTTTTCGTGCAGCCGGCGCAGCTGCCACACGCCGAGCGCGAGCATGACCGCGACGGCGGCCAGCACCAGCAGCGTGGGCAGGACGGGAACGCGGCGCATCAGTCTTCCCGCAAGCGGCCTTCGCCGGCCTGCCGGCGGTACTCGGTCCCCAGCAGCCAGGCCTTGGTGACCCTCAGCCCGCCCAGCGTCAGCGCGGTCGAGATCGGCACCCACAGCAGCGCATGCACCCAGAACGGCGGCGACACCGAGAGCTGCAGCCAGATGGCGAGGATGGCGATCAACGTGCCGATCACCAGCGTCAGGAACGCGGCCGGCCCGTCGCCCACGTTGAACTGCGAGAAGTCCAGCCCGCACGACGGGCAGCGCGGCGCAAAGCGGGCCACCCCGGCGAACAGCGTGCGGGCGCCGCAGCGCGGGCAGCAACCGAAAAGGGCAGCCGAAGCGGTGCTCGGCTGCCCCTTGGTGGTCTGGTCGTCGTCCTGCGGCATCAGTGCGTCGGGTAGCCCCAGCCGCCCCAGATGTAGACCGCGACGAAGAGGAACAGCCACACCACGTCGACGAAGTGCCAGTACCACGCCGCCGCTTCGAAGCCGAAGTGCTGGCGGGGGGTGAAGTCGCCGTTGTAGGCGCGCTTGAGGCACACGATCAGCATGATCGTGCCGACGATGACGTGGAAGCCGTGGAACCCGGTGGCCATGTAGAAGGCCGAGCCATAGGTGTTGCCACCGAAGCCGAAGGGCGCGTGGAGGTACTCGTAGCCCTGGATGAACGAGAACAGCACCCCCAGCAGCACGGTCGCCCAGAGGCCCTTCTTGAGGCCGTCACGGTCGCCATGGATCAGCGAATGGTGCGCCCAGGTGACGGTGGTGCCCGAGCACAGCAGGATCAGCGTGTTGAGCAGCGGCAGCGCGAACGGATCCATGACGGCTTCGATCGCCTTGGGCGGCCACTGCCCGGCCACCGTCTCGGCCAGTTCCGAGGGGAACAGCGAGAAGTCGAAGAAAGCCCAGAACCAGCCGACGAAGAACATCACTTCCGAAGCGATGAACAGGATCATGCCGTAGCGCTGGTGCAGCTGCACGACCGGCGTGTGGTCGCCGGCATGGGCCTCCTTGACGATCTTGGAGAACCACATGAACATCGAGGCGAGCAGGATCGCGAGGCCCGCCCAGGGCACGAAGGCGCCGCCGGGCATGTCGTGCATGTACAGGACCATGCCGGACGTGAACACGAAGGCGCCGATCGTGGTCGCCAGCGGCGCGATGTCCGGCGGAAGGATGTGGTAATCGTGGTGCTTCGTGCCTGCCATGGTGCCTTCGTCCCCGTTCATCCAATCTCAATCCCGTCTGCTGCCCCAAGGGTATTATTGCGCAGACGGTTCCCGTTCGGGCCTTAACCGCCCGCCCCGTTCCGGTCCAGTGCCTTTGCGCCGGCGCTTTCCTTGCCGCCCACCGCGGTCACGTGGAAGGTGTAGCTGAGCGTGATCTGCTCCACGTCCTTGTTGTCGGGATCGTCCAGGATCGCCGGATCGACGTAGTAGAGCACCGGCATGCGCACTTCCTCGCCGGGCTTGAGCGTCTGTTCGGTGAAGCAGAAGCACTGGATCTTGTTGAAGTAGCGCGCCGCCTGCTCGGGCTCGACGTTGAAGCTGGCGGTGCCCGTCACCGTCTGGGCCGAAGTGTTCTTCGCCCAGAACAGCGCCATGTCGCGCGCGCCGATGGAGACGGTATCGGTGTGCTGGAGCGGCTTGAACTGCCAGGGCATGCCCCGCTCGACATTGGCGTCGAAGCGGATCGAGATCGTCCGGCCGCTATCGCGCACGGTGGCGGCCTTCGCCTCGTCCGCGCGCTGGGTGGTGCCGCCGAAGCCGGTCACCTGGCAGAAGATGCGGTAGAGCGGCACCGAGGCGAAGCCCAGCCCCAGCATGGCGAGCGCGGCGGCCAGCGCCGTCAGCGCGACCTTGCGGTTGCGTCCCGACGCGGTGCGCGCGGCCATCAGCTCATCTTCGCGATGGAGATGAAGAACACGAGGATCACGAAGCCGGCCAGGCTCAGCGCCAGCACGCGGTTGCGGCTGCGGCGGATCTGCTCGACGGTCCGGGGGTCGTGGGGGTTGGGCATCGTGGTTCCGGTCAAAGGGCGATGAAGCGGTCGGCGACGAGGGCGGCGAACAGCGCGAAGAGGTAGAGCACCGAGTAGGCGAAGAGCTGCTTTTCCGGCTTCATCGTGTCGTCCAGGCCGGTCCGCTCCCGCAGGCCGACGCGGATCGAGAGAGCCAGGAACACGCTCGAGAGCACCAGGGCAGAGACGCCGTAGACAAGGCCCGCGTGCTCCTCCCCCGGCAGCCACCAGGGCAGCGCGCTCAGCGGCAGCAGCAGCACCGCGTAGGCCAGGATCTGGCGGCGGGTGGAGCGCTCGCCGGCGACCACCGGCATCATCGGGATGCCGACCTTGGCGTAGTCGGTCTTCACGAACAGCGCGAGCGCCCAGAAGTGCGGCGGGGTCCAGAAGAAGATGATCGCGAACAGCACGACCGGCATCAGCGAGATCTGCCCCGTCGCCGCGACCCATCCGATCAGCGGCGGGAACGCACCGGCGCCGCCGCCGATGACGATGTTCTGCGGCGTGCGCGGCTTGAGCCAGATCGTATAGACGACCGCGTAGTAGACGATCGAGACCGCCAGGATCGCCGCCGCGAGCCAGCTGATCGCGAAGCCCATCAGGAACACCGAGGCGGCGCAGAGCACGCCGGCGAAGTCGCGCGCGGTGGTGCGGTCGAGCCGGCCCTGCGGCAGCGGGCGCTGCGCGGTGCGCTTCATTCCGGCGTCGAGATCGGCCTCCCACCACTGGTTCAGCGCGGCGGCGCCGCCGGCGCCCATGGCGATGCACAGGATCGCGGTGAAGCCGAGGACGGGGTGGATGGCGACGGGCGCGGCGAGCAGGCCGCACAGGCCGGTGAAGATCACCAGGCTCATCACGCGCGGCTTGGTCAGCGCGAACAGGTCGCGCCAGTCGGCCGGCAGGGGCGCCGCTCCCGCCTGCGGGAGGGGTCGGGGAAGAACCTGGTCCATGTCGCGATCGTCAGCCAATGCAGTGCTTCAAACAAGGAAGGGAGGGCGCACGTGCCCTCCCCCGGCCCCACCCGCAAGCGGGAAGGGAGATCGTGGAGCCCGGCCCCCGGGGGGCGGGCCCCGCCATCAGTGGTGCGCCGTCTCGCCGATGACCGGCAGCGTTTCGAACTGGTGGAACGGCGGCGGGCTGGACAGCGTCCACTCCAGCGTGGTGGCGCCTTCACCCCAGTAGTTGTCCTCGGCGCGGCGACCCGCGGCGAAGGCGTAGATGATGTTGATGAACCAGATCACCAGGCTGGCCGCCATCACCATGTAGCCGACGGTGGCGACGTGGTTCCAGTGGGCATAGGCCTCGGCATAGTCCGGGTAGCGGCGCGGCATGCCCTGCAGCCCGAGGAAGTGCATCGGGAAGAAGATCATGTTCACGCCGACGAAGAACACCCAGAAGTGCAGGTGCGCGAGCAGCTCGGAGTGCATCTTGCCGCTCATCTTCGGGAACCAGTAGTAGAACCCGGCGAAGAGCGCCGTCACCGCGCCCAGCGAGAGCACGTAGTGGAAGTGCGCCACGACGTAGTAGGTGTCGTGCAGCACGTCGTCGATGCCGCCGTTCGCCAGCACGACGCCGGTGACGCCGCCCACGGTGAACAGGAAGATGAAGCCGAGCGCCCAGATCATGGGCGACTTGAACTCCACCGAGCCGCCCCACATCGTCGCGATCCACGAGAAGATCTTGATGCCGGTCGGCACCGCGATGACCATGGTGGCGGCGGTGAAGTACATCTTGGTGTTCACCGACAGGCCGGTGGCGTACATGTGGTGCGCCCACACGATGAAGCCGACGACGCCGATCGCGACCATGGCGTAGGCCATGCCGAGGTAGCCGAACACCGGCTTCTTCGAGAAGGTCGAGACGATCTGCGAGATGATGCCGAAGCCCGGCAGGATCATGATGTAGACTTCGGGATGGCCGAAGAACCAGAACAGGTGCTGGTAGAGCACCGGGTCGCCGCCGCCCGAGGGGTCGAAGAAGGTGGTGCCGAAGTTGCGGTCGGTCAGCAGCATGGTGATCGCCGCGGCGAGGACCGGGAGCGAGAGCAGCAGCAGGAAGGCGGTGACCAGCACCGACCACACGAACAGCGGCATCTTGTGCATGGTCATGCCAGGCGCGCGCATGTTGAAGATGGTGGTGATGAAGTTGATCGCGCCCATGATCGAGCCCGCGCCCGAGAGGTGCAGCGCGAAGATGCCGAAGTCCACCGCCGGCCCGGGCGAGCCGGTGGTCGAGAGCGGGGCGTAGACGGTCCAGCCGGTGCCGGCCCCAAGCCCCGTGCCGCCCGGCACGAAGGCGGAGCACAGCAGCGAGCAGAAGCCCGCCACGGTGAGCCAGAACGAGATGTTGTTCATGCGCGGGAACGCCATGTCCGGCGCGCCGATCATGAGCGGGACGAACCAGTTGCCGAAGCCGCCGATGATGGCGGGCATGACCATGAAGAACACCATGATCAGGCCGTGCGCGGTGATCAGCACGTTCCAGACGTGCAGCGTCGAGTTGAAGTCGGGGTTCACGGCGCCGAACCAGCGCGCGAAGGTGTCGAGGTACTGGATGCCCGGCTCGTTGAGCTCGACCCGCATCATGCCCGAGAAGATGCCCCCGATGACCCCCGCGAAGATCGCGAAGATCAGGTACATCGTGCCGATGTCCTTGTGGTTGGTGGACATGAACCAGCGGGCGAAGAACGCCGGCTTGTGATCGTGGTCGTGGTGGCCGTGGTCTTCCGAGTGTGCCTGGAAGTGGTCAGCGGTGGTTGCCATGGGGAGAACCCTGTCCTCTCGTGTTCTGTCTTATTCGGCTTCGGCGACGGCGTCGACGGCGGACTCGGTGGGAGCCGCCTCCGAGGTCGCCACGGCCGGGAGGGCATCGGAGGCCGGGCCGGTTGCCGCGGCGGCCGCCTTGGTGCCGTCGATGGCGCCGCCGGGATGGGTCAGCACCCAGGCATTGTACTGCGCGCGGGGCAGCGCCTCGACCGCGATCGGCATGTAGCCGTGCTTGGCGCCGCACAGCTCGGAGCACTGGCCGTAGTAGACGCCCGGCTTCTCGATGAAGAGCACCTTCTCGTTGATGCGGCCGGGCACCGCGTCGAGCTTGAACCACAGCGAGGGCACGGCGAACGAGTGGATGACGTCGGCCGCGGTGATCTGCAGCCGGATCGGCTCCCCTGCCGGCACGACCATGCGGTTGTCCACCTCGAGGTGCGAGGGGCCGTCCCAGGGCCGCGAACCCACTTCGCGCACGCCGTTGTTGATGGTGGGCTGGCCGGGCAGGTTGAGCATGTTCGAGATCACCTCGAAGTCGCCGTTGTCCGGATAGCCGTAAGTCCAGAACCACTGGTTTCCGGTGATCTTGATGGTCAGCGCGTTCTCCGGCGCCGGCTTGTACTGCTTGGCGATCAGGTCGATCGAGGGGACCGCGATGCCGATCAGGATCAGCACGGGAAGCAGCGTCCACACCACTTCGAGGATGGTGTTGTGGCTGGTCTTCGAGGCGATCGGGTTGGCGCGGCGGTTGAACTTGAGCGCGATGACGATCAGCAGCACCAGCACCAGGAGGCAGATCAGCGCGATGAGCGGCATCAGCACGCCGTCGTGGATCCAGTGCGCGTATTCGCCCAGCTTGGAGTACTGCTGCTGCAGGCCGATGCCGCCGTCGACCGGCATGCCCACGCCGGGGGTCGGCTTCATCGGAGTGTAGCTGCCGGCGGCGGGAGCGGAAGCGGCGGCATCCTGCGCGCTGGCCGGAGCCGCCGAGATCAGGACGCTGGCGAGGGTGAGCCCCAGGGCCGTAACGGCCCAGCCCGCGCCACGGAAAGTCTTGCCGGATGTCATGGTTGTTTGCGCTTCCACTTCCTTCGAACGCGCAGGCGATTCGACCCGCCTCGCGCGCACCCCTGTTATGAAGGCGTTCCTGCCCCCTTTGGGCGTGGCTATACGCATGCTTGCCGCCCGTCTCAAGCGCCTCTAGGGGAAATTTTGACGTTGGCGCCGCCCGAACCGCGCCATGGCCACGCAAATCGCACAGAGGTTATGTTCCGAATGCTCGAAGAAGAGGTCCTCGCCGAGTTCCGCGCCAGCAAGGCCTTGTTGGAAGGGCATTTCCTGCTCTCCTCCGGCCGCCACAGCGCGCACTACCTGCAGTGCGCGCGCGTGCTGATGAACCCGGACCGTGCCGCCCGCCTCGCGGTCGCGCTCGCCGCGCGGCTCCCGCACGACATCCGCAAGCAGATCGGCAAGGTGGTGTCGCCGGCGATGGGCGGCGTCATCATCGGCCAGGAGATGGGGCGTGCGCTGCACGTCGACGCGATGTTCGTCGAGCGTCCCACCGGCACCTTCGAGCTGCGCCGCGGGTTCGCCCTGGAGCCCGGCGACAAGGTGCTGATGGTCGAGGACGTGGTGACCACCGGCCTCTCCAGCCGCGAGGCGATCAAGGCCATCGAGGAGGCCGGCGGCACGGTGATCGCCGCCGCCGCGCTGGTCGACCGCTCGGCCGGGGCGGTGGACCTGGGCGTGCCGTTCTTCCCGCTGGTGGCGCTCAACTTCCCGACTTACGCGCCCGACGAGCTGCCGCCCGAGCTGGCCGCCACGACGGCGGTCAAGCCGGGCAGCCGCGCGCAGTAGCCCCTCCCCCAAGCTCCGGATAAACGGATGAGCGTCCTCAACCCGCCCCGCCTGCGCCTCGGCGTCAACATCGACCACGTGGCGACGATCCGCAACGCGCGCGGCGGCGAGCACCCCGACCCGGCCCGCGCCGCGCGCATCGTCGCGCAGGCCGGCGGCGACGGCATCACCGTCCACTTGCGCGAGGACCGCCGCCACATCCGCGACGAGGACCTCCAGCGCGTGGCAGACGCCACCGGCCTGCCGATCAACCTGGAGATGGCGGCGACGGACGAGATGCTCGACATCGCGCTGCGCCACCGCCCCCATGCCGCCTGCATCGTGCCCGAGCGGCGCGAGGAGCGCACGACCGAGGGCGGGCTCGACGCCGCCGGGCAGCACAACCGCCTCGCGCCGATCGTCGGGCGCCTGGTCGACGCGGGCATCCGCGTCAGCCTGTTCATCGCGCCCGAGCCGCGCCAGATCGAGGCGGCGATGAAGCTCGGCGCCCCGGTGGTCGAGTTCCACACCGGCGAATATGCCCACGCCCAGGGCGAACAGGTGGCGCATGAGCTGCGCCGCATCGTCGACATGGCGGCGCTCGCGGCCAAGAACGGGATCGAGCCGCACGCCGGGCACGGCCTCACGTACGAGAACGTGCAGCCGATCGCCGCCATCCCGCAGCTGGCGGAACTCAACATCGGGCACTACCTCATCGGCGAGGCCATCTTCATCGGGCTGGAGGCCAGCGTGAAGAAGATGCGCATGCTGATGGACGAGGTGCGGTGAATGGATAAGAGCGCGTGATCATCGGCCTCGGCTCCGACCTGTGCAACATCGAGCGGATCCAGAACTCGCTCGACCGCTTCGGCGACCGCTTCCTCCACCGCGTCTTCACCGAGGTCGAACAGGCCAAGGCGGCGCGCCGCCCGCACACCGTCGCCGGCACGCTCGCCAAGCGCTTCGCCGCCAAGGAGGCGTTCTCCAAGGCGGTCGGCACCGGCTTCAAGGCGGGCGTGTTCATGAAGGACATCGGCGTCGTCAACGCGCCCTCGGGTGCGCCGACGCTCGCGCTCACCGGCGGCGCGAAGGCCCGGCTCGACGCGATGACGCCGGCCGGGCACAAGGCGGCGATCCACCTGACGCTCACCGACGACCACCCCTGGGCCCAGGCCTTCGTGATTATCGAAGCCCTCCCGCTCTCCCCCGCCTGAACCCGAGTTCCCCGCCATGATGACCGAGCAGACTGCCCAGGCGCACACCGCGCCTGCCGACCGGGGCACCCCGGAGCGCGAGGGGACGAACTGGTGGCAGGAGCTGCGCGGGCTCGCACTGATGCTGCTCGGCGTGCTGGCGTTACACTCGCTGGTGGCCAAGCCGTTCTACATCCCGTCGATCTCGATGATGCCCGGGCTGCTCGTGGGCGACCGGCTGATCGTGTCCAAGTACCCTTACGGCTGGAACTGGTCGTCGCTGAGCTTCCACCTGCTGCCGCGCTCGGAGCACCGCATCCTCGGCCGCACGCCCGAATACGGCGACATCGTCATCGTCGTGCCGCGCAATCGCAAGGCGGACCTCATCAAGCGGGTGGTCGCCCTGCCCGGCGACCGCATCGCCGTGGTGGACGGGCGCATCCGGCTCAACGGCCGGTTCATCCCGCGCGAGATCGAGCCTCCCGTGCAGATCGCCGCCGACGACGCGCTCACCTGCGAGGGGCAGGAGAGCGGGCACTGCTACGATGGCTTTGCGGCCTACCGTACCCGCCTCCCCAGCGGGCGCGAGGTCTACGAGTTGCCGACCTATCGTGAAACCCTGCCCAACGGCGCGAGTTACCAGGTGATCGACTATTTCACCCAGAGCCTCGACAACTACGGGGAGATCACCGTGCCTGAAGGCCATGTCTTCCTGATGGGCGACGACCGGGACCGTTCGGCCGACAGCCGCGCGCCGTTCTACGTCAATGCCCGTGGCGAGGGCGACGGCGGACTGGGCGGGCCGGTGCCGCTCTCCGACATCGGCGGGCGGGCCGAGTTCATCACCTTCTCGCTCGACGGCACCCAGACCTGGAACCCGCTGAGCTGGTGGAGCGCGATGCGGGCCGGGCGGGCGTTCACCAGCCTGCGCCCGCGGATCGACCGGGACCGGGCGGCGGCTGGCCACTGATGGCCTCGGAACCGGATCCGGAAGAACCCGAGGCCGCCCCGCGCCGCGCCGGTCCGACCGACATCACCGATCCGCTGATCCGGCACGAGGCGCGCAAGGCCTTCGTGTGGCTGGGAATGGCGGCCCTCTTCGCGCTGGCGGTGATGCTGTCGCAGTCGCTGCTGGTGATCTTCGGCGGCGTCGTGTTCGGCGCGCTGATCGACGGCGGCGCCCGGATGCTCGCGCGGGTCCTGCCGGTCGGGCGCGGCTGGCGCGTGGCGGTGGTGCTGATCGCCTCGATCGCCTTTGTGCTGTGGCTGGGCAAGTTCGCCGGCAGCCAGATTGCCCAGCAGGCGGCCGAGCTGCCGGCCACGATCGAGAGCCAGTACCACCGGGGCCTCGCCTGGCTCCAGCGCCATGGCATGGACGTGCGCGTGCGCGACGTGCGCAGCATCGCGCAGGAGGCGATGGGCGGCATCGGCCAGGTCACCGCGATGCTGGGCGGCCTGTTCGGGGGCCTGACCACCCTGTTCCTGATCCTGGTACTGGGGATCTACTTCGCGATGGAGCCCCGGCTCTATCGCCGCGGCGTGGCCTGGATGCTTCCGGTGGACCGGCGCGACCACTTCCAGGGCACCGTCCAGGTCATGGGCCGGGGGCTGCGCCGCCTGCTGTTCGGCCGTGTGATCGGGATGACGGTGGAGGGATTCTTCACCTGGGCCATGCTGCAGTTCTTCGGCGTGCCGATGGCGGCGCTGCTGGGGCTCATCACCGGACTGCTGGCGTTCCTGCCCAACATCGGCGCGCCCATCTCCGGCGCGATCATGGTCGTGGTCGGGTTCTCTGTCAGCGGCGAGATGGGGCTCTACACGATCCTGGTCTACCTGCTCGTCCACCTCATCGACGGCTACCTGATCGTGCCCTACATCGCGCGCAAGACGGTGGACCTGCCTCCGGCCCTGGTACTGGCCGCCCAGCTCATCATGGGCGTGCTGTTCGGCCTGCTGGGGCTGGCCCTCGCGGACCCGCTGGTGGCGATGATCAAGATCTGGCTCGAGCGCGAGGCCGCCCGCAACGGCGGCGATCCCGGCGAGGACATCGAAAAGCTGGAGAACGCCTGAGGCATGGCGCGCAAGTTCCTGTACCTGATCTGCGGCGTGACGATCCTGCTCCTGCTGCTCCTCCTGGCGCTGCGGATCTGGTCGGAGGACCTGACCGAGATGGCCTTCGTGCCCGGCGTCGCCTTCGCCCCCCAGCAGGCGCTGCCGCCCGAGGCATGGGAGAAGCCGGGCATGTGGGTCTCGCGCCCCGGCCTGCGCAGCGACCCCGCGGCGTGGCGTCCCGCGGGCATGACGCCTGCGCCGGGCAAGCTGCCGGTCGCCGTGTTCTTCATCCACCCCACCAGCTACATCGCCCGCGACGCCTGGAACGCCTCGCTCGAGGACGCGACGAGCCGCAACCGCGCCGCGCTCTTCGTGCAGGGCATGGCGAGCCCGTTCAACGTGGCGGAGGCGATCTGGGCGCCGCGCTACCGGCAGGCGGCGGTGGGCGCCTTCCTGACCGCCAAGCCCGAGGCGGCGCGGGCCATCGACCTTGCCTATGGCGACGTCCTGTCCGCCTTCGACGTGTTCCTGCGCCATGTCCCGCCGGGCAAGGCGATCGCGCTGGCCGGGCACAGCCAGGGCGCCTTCCTGCTGCGGCGTCTACTGCGCGACCGGATCGCCGGGACGCCGCTGGCCGAGCGCGTGGTGGGCGCATGGGTGATCGGCTGGCCGGTGTCCTTGCAGCACGACCTGCCGCGCATGGGTCTTCCCGCCTGCCAGCGCGCCGACCAGCCGGGCTGCGTGGCGAGCTGGCTGAGCGTGGCCGATCCGGCGGATACCGACATGCTGGTGCAGGCCTACGGGCGCCGTACCGGGCTCAACGGCGGCTCGGTGGCGGGAAGCGCGTTCCTGTGCACCAACCCGCTGACCGGCACCCCCGGCTCCAGCGTCCCTGCCGCGGCTAATCTCGGCACCCTCGTCCCCGACGTCGAGGCCCGCAGCGGCACCCTCGCGCGCGGGGTGGTCCCCGCCTCCTGCGGGCCCGACGGCTTTCTCCACATCGGTCCGCCGCCCAAGCTCGATCTCGGGCCCTACGTGCTTCCCGGGAACAACTACCACCTCTATGACGTGACCCTGTTCTGGGCCAATCTGAGGGCCGATTTCGAAAGGCGGACCACGGCATGGCAGGCAAGGGCACAGGCGCAGGCCACGGCGCAGGCGACACCGCGCTGATCACCACCGGCGCGCTGGCGTTTCGCGACGCGCTGCCCGAGGCGGGCGCGCTGCTCGGGCTCGACCTCGGCACGCAGACGATCGGGACCGCCTTCTGCGACGCCGGATGGCGCTTCGCCTCGCCGGGCAAGACGCTCAGGCGCGGGAAGTTCGGCGCCGACAAGTCCCTGATGGAAGCGCTGATCCGCGAGCGCGCGATCCGCGGGATCGTGATCGGCCTTCCGCTCAACATGGACGGCTCGGAAGGCCCGCGCGCACAGTCGAGCCGCGCCTATGCGCGCAACCTCGCGGTGCTCGGGCTGCCGATCCTGCTGTGGGACGAGCGCTGGTCCACCACCGGCGCCGAGCGCGGCCTGATCGCGCAGGACATGAGCCGCGCCAAGCGCGCCGAGCGGATCGATTCGGCGGCCGCGGCGGTGATCCTGCAAGGCGCCATCGACGCGCTCGCCGGAGGCATGTTCTAAGGCCGGGCTGCCCGCGCCAGGACTACCACCAGACCCTCTGCCCCCTCGGCCTGCTCCGCACCCCCGAGCCGCCGGACGGCATCGGCGCGCGCGCGCTCGAGCACGGCCTCGGGCACGTCGGCGGCGTGGACCACCATGTCGGCGGTGCCGAGCAGCCGCGCCTCGCGCAGGGTCAGGTCGTCCGGGTCGTCGCTGCGCAGCGCGATCGCGACCATGCCGCCCCGGGGTGCGTCGGGACTGTCGAGCCAGCTCTCCACGCGGGCGGCGCTTGCCTCCGCCAGGGGATCGAGCACGCCCCCCGCCGCCAGTGCAGCGTCGAGGGCGCGGCGGCGGTCGCCGGCCTCGGGAAAGCGCCTGCGCAGCGCCGCGCGCGCCTGTGCCAGCCCTTGCGCAAGGCGGCCCAGCGATGGCGGCAGCAGCCCCTCCAGCCGCAGCCGCAGCTGCTTGGCGAGCCCGGCCGAAGCGCCCCCCGTCCCGATCGCCACCAGTACCGGCGAGCGGTCGAGGATCGAGGGCACCGTGAAGTCGCAGAGCGCCGGGCGGTCGGTGGCGTTGACCAGCAGCCCCGCGGCGCGGGCGCGGCCGACGTCCGCTTCCGCCGCGGCGGCGTCCTCGTGCGCCACGAAGGCGAGCCGGGCGCCTCGGGCGATGCCCGCGTCGAGCTCGGTCACGACCACGCCGCCGGCACGCTCGACCAGCCGCCGCTTGGCCTCGGCCGCCTCGCCCTCGCCCAGCACCACCACCGGCTGCCCGGCGACCCGATGGAACAGCGGCAGCGTCTCGATCATGCTCTCGGCCTTCCGCGGCGGGGGTTGGGGCGGGGGTTGGGGCGGGGGTTGGGGCGGGCGTTCAGGCGGCCGGCGTCACGCCAGCCAGTCGGGCACCTGCTCGGCCGCCAGGATCGTGGCCGGCTCGATGCGGTTGGCGACGATCGCCCAGCGCTCGCCGTCGACCATCACCTCGGGGACCAGCGGGCGGCTGTTGTAGGTGTTCGCCATCGTGGCACCATAGGCGCCGGCGGTGCGGAACACGGCGAGGTCGCCGGCCTTCACCGCGTCGATCTCGCGGCCCAGCGCGAAGGTGTCGGAGCTTTCGCAGATGGGACCGACGATGTTGGCGGTCATCGTCTCGCCGCCGGGCCTGACCGCCGCGAAATCGTGCCAGGCGTCGTACATCGCCGGCCGCGCGAGATCGTTCATCGCCGCGTCGACGACCACCCAGGGGCTCCCCGTCCCCTTCTTGACCCGCACCACTTCGGTGACCAGCACGCCCGAGTTGCCGGTGATGACCCGGCCCGGCTCGAACATCAGCGTGACGCCCCAGCCCTGCGCCACCTCGCTCACCATGCGGCCGTAGTCTGCCGGCGTCGGCAGGTCGTCGCCGGCCTTGTAGGGCACGCCGAGACCGCCGCCGAGGTCCATGTGCGAGACGGTGTAGCCCTGCACCCGCAGCGCGTTCATCAGCGCGCCCATCTTGAGGAACGCCTGGCGCGAGGGTTCGAGGTCGGTGATCTGGCTGCCGATGTGGACCGCAAGCCCGCGCATCTCCAAGCCCGGCAGCGCGGAGAGCCGCGCGTAGATGCCGGACGCGCGGTCATAGGCGACGCCGAACTTGTTCTCCGCCTTGCCGGTCGAGATCTTGGCGTGGGTGCGCGCATCGACATCCGGATTGACGCGGAGCGTGCAAGTCGCCCGGGTGCGCAGGGCGGCGGCGATCTCGGACAGCTCGACGCCCTCCTCCTCGCTCTCCAGGTTGAACTGGCCGATCCCGGCGCGCACCGCGGCGATCAGCTCGGCGCGGGTCTTGCCGACGCCCGAGAAGACGACGTCCTCCGGCTTGATCCCGGCGGCGAGCGCGCGGTTCATCTCGCCTTCCGAGACGACGTCGGCACCGTAGCCCTCGCGCGCCAGCACGCGCAGCACCGCCAAGTTCGGGTTCGACTTCACGGCGAAGGCGATGTGGACCTTTGGCAGCGCCGAAAGCGCCTCGCGGAAGACCTTGGCATGGCGCACCAGCGTGGCGCGCGAATAGACGTAGACCGGCGTGCCGACCTCGCGCGCGATGGCGGACAGGGGCACCTGTTCGGCGTGGAGTTCGCCGTCGACGATTTCGAAATGATCCATGGAGACTGCGGGCCTTACTCGGGCTGGGGCGCTTCGGGCGGGGGGAGGTCGAAGGGATCGTCCTCTCGCTGCTCGGAGCGGGTGCGCAGCTCGACGCTGCGCTCGGGAATGGCGATGGTCGGCGTCGTCAGCAGCTCCGTGGGCTCGGGCCGGTCGGAGCGGCCATAGGGTGCCGGCGGCAGCTGCTGCCCCGGTTTGAGCGCCAGGGCGGCGCGCTGCCCGCATGCCGCGAGCGCCAGGAGCATGACGAGAACTGCAGCCTTCTTCATGCCTCTACTCCAGACCCAGCGCTGCGCGCGCCTCGGCCACGCGCAGGCGCACCTGCTCGGGCGCGGTGCCGCCGTGCGACTTGCGCGCGGCGACCGAAGCCTCGACCGAGAGCGCCTTGAATACGCGCTCGTCGATGCGGCTGTCGACGGCCTTGAGGTCGTCCAGCGGCAGGGCGTCGAGCGCCACCCCGCGCTGCTCGGCCAGCTTCACCGCGGCGCCGGTGATGTGGTGCGCCTCGCGGAACGGGATGTCGCCCTCGCGCACCAGCCAGTCGGCGAGGTCGGTGGCGGTGGCGAAGCCGAGCTCGGCGGCGGCGCGCATCCGCTCGGTGCGGAACCGGGTCTCGGCGACCATGCCGGTCATCGCCGCGATCGACAGGGCGAGCAGACCCGCGGCCTCGAAGACCGGCGGCTTGTCGTCCTGCATGTCCTTCGAATAGGCGAGCGGCAGCCCCTTCATCGTCATCATCAGCGCCATCAGGCAGCCCGAGATCCGGCCCGCATGACCGCGCACCAGCTCCGCCGCGTCGGGGTTCTTCTTCTGCGGCATGATCGAGCTGCCGGTCGACAGCGCATCGGGCAGCGCGACGAAGCCGAAGGGCTGGCTCGCCCAGATGATGAACTCCTCGGCCAGGCGGGAGAGGTGCAGCGCGCACTGGCTGGCCGCCATCAGGTAGTCGAGCGCGAAGTCGCGATCGGACACGGCGTCGAGGCTGTTCGCCGTCGGGCCGTAGAACCCGAGCGCCTGCGCGGTCATCTCGCGGTCGATCGGGAACCCGGTGCCGGCCAGCGCCGCGGAGCCGAGCGGGCTGCGGTTCATGCGCTTGCGGGCGTCGTGGAAGCGCGAGCGGTCGCGCGCGATCATCTCGTAGTAGGCCATCAGGTGATGGCCCAGGGTCACCGGCTGGGCGGTCTGGAGGTGGGTGAAGCCGGGCATGATGCTGTCGGCATGTTCCCCGGCGCGGGTGACGAGCGCCGCTTGCAGCGCCTGAAGCCCGGCATCCACCTGGTCGATCGCATCGCGCACCCAGAGCCGGAAGTCGGTCGCCACCTGGTCGTTGCGCGAGCGTGCGGTGTGGAGACGCCCCGCGACAGGCCCGATCAGCTGCGCGAGGCGCGATTCGGTGGTCATGTGGATGTCCTCGAGGTCCCAGTCCTCGGGAACGCCGTCCGCCTCGTACTCGGCCGCGACCGCGTCGAGGCCATCGCGGATCGCCACCGCGTCCGCGTCGGAGACGATGCCGCAGGCACCCAGCATCGCGACGTGCGCCTTGCTCGCCGCGATGTCCTGCCGCCACAGCGCCTTGTCGAAGGGAATCGAGGCGTTTATCTCGCGCATGATCGCCGACGGTCCCTGCGCGAACCGTCCGCCCCACATCTGGTTGGAGCTCCCGCCCTTGCTGTCTTCCCGATCGCTCAAGTCGCTCATCCTGTATTCGCTGGCCGGGGCCTCGGCCCTGGTGATCGCCGGCTGCGATAGGCAAAGCGGCCAGGAGGCGCAACCGCAGGCTTCGCAGGACGCAGCACAGCCGAAGGCCTCGCCGGCGAAGGCCGACGACAAGCTCGACCGCTCGCACAAGGGCGAGCCGATGCCGGTGGTCAGCCTGGTCGACAACACCGGCGAAAGCCTGGAACTCTCCTCGTTCAAGGGCAAGCCGCTGCTCATCAACCTGTGGGCCACCTGGTGCGCGCCGTGCATCGCCGAGATGCCCACGCTCAACGCGCTGATCGACCGCGAGCAGGAGCTGGGCGTGACGATCCTGCCGATCTCGCAGGACACCGGCCAGGCCGACAAGGTGGTGGAGATCCTGCGGCGGCGCGAACTGGAGCAGATCCAGCCGTGGATCGACGAGCAGGGCGACCTCGGCTTCCAGTACGGCGGCAACCTGCCGGTGACGGTGCTGTTCGACCGGCAGGGGAAGGAAGTCTGGCGCTACACCGGCGGCAACGACTGGACGAGCCCGGAGGCACTGAAGCTGATCGCCGAAGCGAAGTAGAGCGAGCGAGAAGGCTCTCTACTCGGCGCGATCGTCAGCGCGCCGGCCCCGCGAACTCCGCCAGCTTGGAGCCGGCCTGCGGATAGCCCGCCGGCTGGTGCTGGGTCAGCCAGATCAGGCGCCCGTGCGCCGCCTCCGGCGCGATGGCGAAGCGGCCCGCGACGTCGCCCACCAGCGGCAGCCCCCTGCCCTGCAGGTACGACGCCGCGGCCGCCGCATCGCGCACCTTGAAGACGAGGTGGTAGATCCCCTTCACCGCCTGCGCGTGATGGGCGAGCGCGGAGTCCTCGGTGCCCTCCAGCGCCTCGATCACGGTGTCTCCCATGGCGAAGGCGGCGCAGCGCCCCTCGGCCAGGTCGCGCACGCCCAGTTCGGGCCACTCCAGCGTGTCCGCGAAGAGCGCGCGGGCCTCGGCCAGGGACGGCGCGCTGACGCCGACCGCCTGCAGCCCTTCGATGCCGAGCGGGTCCGTGCCGGACGGGCGCCACGCCGCATCCCGGCGCGGATCGTTGGGCATGTCCTGCCGCACGATCTCCAGGCGCATGCCCAGGACCTGGCCCCGGGGGACCAGGAAGTAGTGCGCCTCCATCCCCGGATCGTAGTGCCGCTTGAACCCGCGCCCGGCGAACCACGCATCGGCGGCGCCCAGGTCGTTCGCCTTGAGCGCCAGGCCGATCCAGCGCATCGGCGCAGCCGAGCGGCGCAGCATGTCGCCCAGCGGGTTGCCGGCCTGCGCGCCCCGCCCGGCAGGAGCGATCGGGATCACCATGGTGTCGCCGATCAGCAGCAGCGATTCCTCACGGTCGAGCCCCAGCCGCTCGGTCTCGGGCGTCACGAGGATCTCGTAGGCGGTCTGCGCGCCGAAGACGTCGCGGAAGAAGGCGTCGCAGGCGGGCCGCCCGGCGTTGTCGGCCAGGGCCCAGCTGACGTGGACGAGGGGGAACTGCATGGATCGGGTCATCCTCGCTGCGCGAACGGCGGTCCGCGCCGCGGATCAATACGTCTTGGGCGCGCCGGTCCCCATGTAGCGGGACAGGTTCATGTGCAGCGAGGCCACCGACCGCTCCATGTAGGGATTGGGCTGCGCGCCGCGGAAGCCGACGTTCTTCATGCCCTGCTGGACCGCCGCCATGTTGGCGAAGTCCTGCTGCAGCACCGGCGGCCAGTCGGCCGGCTCGGTGTACTCCCACTCGGTCTCCGGCGCCTCGCCCTCGGGATAGAGTTCGTAGACCGCGGCCTCGAAGATGCACTTGTCCGGGTCGGTGCCGTAGGGCCGCGCCTGGTAGCACAGCATGTTGTTGACCGCGTGGCCGATCTGGAAGTTCGGGAAGATCTGCCATGCGGTGCCCGCCCGGGCGGTGTGCTGCGGGTCCACCTGCGCCCAGAACACCCCCCGCTCGGCGTCTTCGCGGCGGGCGGTCTGGATCCAGTAGGCGGAGACTTCGGCCGGCGGCGTGCCTTCCGGCAATTCGTCTTTCAGCCGGTTCGCCACCGCCACCAGCGTGGTCGTGGTGTTGGTGTTGGCGTTGGCCCAGGTGAAGTTCTGCATCTCCGCCGTCGTCAGGCGCGGATCCTCGCCCGCGCCAAGGCGCAGCTTGCCCGAGTCCTCCTCCTGGCCCTTGGGCGCGTCGTAGCCGATGTTGGAGTGCAGGCCCTGGTTGCGCGCCCAGCCACGGAACTGGCCGAACTCCATGAACTCCGGATGGGTGGTGGAGACGTGGTAGGTCTCGCAGAAGGCCTCCATCGCGACCTTCCAGTTGCATTCGAACACCACCCACTTGCGCCAGCGCGGGCGCATGTTCTGGAGGCCGTAGGGCTCCAGCATGGTGGCGGCAGGATCGAGGTACTCCGCCAGCGGCGCCGCCTCGGGATCGAGGTTGATCCAGATCCAGCCGCCCCAGGTGTCCACCTTGACGGTGCCCAGGTCCGCGCGGCCGCTGCACAGGTGCCCCTGCCAGTCCTCCTCGTGCTCGACGTAGGTGTTGGCGCCGTCGAGCCCGAAGGTCCATCCGTGATAGCCGCAGATGAAGGTCTTGCGGCTGCCGCGCGCGTTGCGCTGGCCGGCCGGCACGTCCACGAGCTTGCGGCCGCGGTGCGGGCAGACATTGTGGAACGCGCGGATCTCGTCCGCGGAGACGCGCACGACGATCACCGAATCGTGGACGATGTCGAAGGTGATGAAGTCGCCCACCTCGGGAATGTCCTCCAGCCGGCCGGCCTGCAGCCAGACCTTGCGCCACAGGCGGTCCACCTCCGCACGGGCGTATTCGGGAGAGACGTAGGCCTCGGCCGGGACGTTGACCGGGACGACCAGTTCCTCGGGCGCCTGAACGATCTTGCCAAATTCGCCCATGGGTATCCTCGCTTGCTTGTTCCGATTTGCGGCGATTATCTCACTATCGGCATGGCAGGGCAAATCGCCGGTGCGGTTAGGCACCCTGCGCTCAGTGCGCCGCGTAGGCCTCGCGCCCGCGCGGGAGCGTGCCGATGGCAACGCTGCTCGCGGCCATGAAGGCCAGCGCGAGCCACAGGAACCCGGCGTAGCTGCCGGTCCGGTCATAGACCTGCGCCGCGGCCAGCGGCCCGATCGCGGTGCCGATCGACAGCGCCGCGAGCAGCCCGCCGTAGAGCCCGCCAAAGTTGCGCAGGCCGAAGTGCCGGGTCAGCAGGTACACGACGACGTCGATCTCCGCCCCCAGCGTCAGGCCGATCAGCGCCGAGGCCAGCCCCATCACCACGAGCGAACCGCTGCCCAGCAGGAGCAGCAGGCAGCCGATCACCGGCAGCATGAACACCGCCGCTCCTACCAGCGAGGCGGGCAGGCGGTCGAGCAGCGCCCCCGTCCCCAGGCGCCCCGCGAGCGAGAACCAGCCCACGAAGGAGGCGATGGCGGCGGCGGTCATCGGGCTCGCGCCCGCATCGCCGAGGATGGCGGTGAAATGGACGACCAGCGCGATCACGGTGAACGTGAACAGCAGGCTGGCGACGAACAGGCGGTGGTAGACGCTGGAGGTCAGCCCTTCGCGCAAAGTAGCGCCCGGCAGGTCGGCCCGCTTCGCGCCCGCGTCCTGCGCCTTCTGCCTGCGTCCCTTGTCGTAGCGGCCGTGGAAGAAGAGGACGATCACCGGAAAGGCCACCGCTAGCCAGATGGCGGCCTGCACCGGGAAGGCCGCCCGCCAGCCGAGCTCGCCGATCAGCCAGGTCGCCATCGGCGGGAACACGCCGGCGGCGATCGACGCGCCGCACAGCGTTACGGCGAAAGCCATCCCGCGCGAGGCGGTGAAGCGCGAGGCGACCGCGCTCGTCCAGACCGAGGCCTGCACCGGCAGCGCCGCCAGCGCGACCAGGCCCCACAGCAGGTACCAGTTGAGCAGCGAGCCCTCCGTGCTGCCCAGCAGCGCGAAGGCGATGCCCAGCAGCACGAGGCCCAGCACGCCGAACCGGCGCGGGCCCCAGCGATCGACGGCCAGGCCGATGAAGACGCCGCCCACAGCCTGCACCAGCGTCGCCAGCGTCAGGCCGAAGGTGACCTCGGTGCGGCTCCAGCCGAACTCCTGCGCCACCGGGCCGTAGAACGGGCCGATGCCGTAGATGTGGATCACGCTGGTGGCATAGCCCAGCCCGGCGGCCACCGGCAGCAGCGGGCTCGCCCGCCACTCGTCACGCGCGGTGGGCGGGGGAGCCGAGAGCGGCGCGGGCGCGTGCATGCTCAGATCAGCCCCGGCGTCGTGGTCTCACGCCCCATAGCGCAGCTCCACGTGCGTCGCCTCGCCGTTCGGCCCCATCGGCGAATCGTATTCGATGCAGGTGGCGACCGGATTGTCGTGGCTGGCGAAGAGCCGCTCCTCGTCCGCCTTGGTCATCGGCAGGCGCTCGGGCGAGGCGATGATCGCCTGCGAGCGCTCGAAGTCCTCGCGGCTGTTCCACCAGATCTCCATGATGCAGTCGTAGCCGCAATCGTGGACCTGCCCGGTCACCGGGTTCTTCTCCGGCACGAGATAGCGCCGCACGTAGCGCACCGCGCCCGGGATCGCCGGCGACGCGCCCATCTTCTTGGCCAGCTGCGAATGCTGGTTCTCGTAGTAGTCCATGAACGCGTCCATGGTCATGTCCGGGCGCTTCCTGAAGAAGCAGATCTGCTTGAGCATCGCGGGAGCTTTCCTGTCAGAGTCGGCGCAGGGCGAGGACGGAGCCCTCGGCGTCGGCGGAAAGGTAGACGGTGCCGTCGGGCGCGACGGCGACCCCGGTGAAGGTGTTCATCGGGCCGCACATGTCGCCCACCCCGCCCAGCTGGACCGGCTGGAGCCCACCGGGCCCGCCCATCGGCAGGTCGCTGGCGACCGTCTCGCGCGCGCCGCTCGCCAGGTCGCAGGCGACCAGCGCGTTGGCACCCGGGTCGGCGACGAACAGCGTGCCCTCGGAAATCGCCAGACCCTCCGGCCGCGCCATGCCGTCGAGCACGGTCTCCTTGCGCCCGCCGGCGAGCCGGACGATGCGCCCGGCGCCGCTCTCCGCCACGTAGACGGGGCCGTCCGCGGCGACCGCGACCCCCGTCGGCCGGTCGAGCCCGGACGCGAGCTGCGTGGGGCCTGCGCCCTCGATCGCGTGGACCTTGCCGGTGCCGAACTCGGCGAAGACGACGCCCCCGCTCGTCGCGGCGACGCCCATCAGCCGGTCGTAGCCGCTCGCCAGCACCTCGCTCTCGGCGGCGGCGGGCTTCCAGCGGGCGACATCGCCGTTGGCGGTGGTGACGATCCATTCGTCCGGTCCGCTCGCGGCGACGTCGCGGATCCAGCCGGGGAAGCCGGGCGAGAACAGCATGCCCGCCAGCTGCAGCGCTTCGCCGGGACGCAGCAGGTAGGAGAACCCGCCGTCCGCGACGAGGACGTGGCCGTTCGCGTCGACCGCCAGGCCCAGCGGCCACTGCAGCCCCTTGTCGACCAGCGGACGGGTCTGCCCCGGCGCGACGATCTCCGTGATCGAGCCGTTGATATGGCTGACGAACGTGCGCCCGTTCACGAAGGCGACGTTGTCGAGCCCCGGGCCGATGTCGGCGAGCACCGACTTTTCCCCGGTGCGCGGGTCGATCCGGAGCACCTGCCCGGAATAGACCTGCGTCGAGACGATGTAGCCGTCGGGGTGGAACTTGACCGAATCCGGCACGCCGAGGTCCTTGGCCACCACTTCCGGCTCCCCGCCGTCGAGGGCGATGCGCCAGATCTCGTTCGCACCCTGCGCCGGGAAGTAGAGCTTGCCGTCGGGGCCCACCTCGAAGGCGTTGGCCATCGGCACGCCTTCGTAGATCACGCGGGGGGCGCCGCCGTCGCGGTCCAGTTCCAGGATGCGCCCGCCGATGCGCAGCTCGCCCGCGATCAGCCGTCCCTGGTGATAGGTGATGGGGTTGGCGACGGGCATGTCGCCGTGGATCACGCGGTACGCGCCGGACGGCGTCATCATCGACACCCGGCCTTCGGTGATCTCGGTGCAGTAGAGGTTGCCCGCCTCGTCGAAGGCAAGGTCGTCGGGCCCGACGATGCCGCCGCCGTTGGGGCTAATCGTTGCGATCGCGCCGCTCTCGACGTCGATGGCGCTGACCTTGCTGCCCGCCACCTGCGCCACGTAGATGCGCCCGTCGGCGCCGGTGCGGATGCCGTTGGCGCCGTTGAGACGGCTGGCCGGCGTCATCCGGTGGAGGGCCCAGCCTTCTCCCGGCTTGGCGGTTACGGCATTGGCGTTCCGGCCTGCGGCTTCGAGCATGTATACATCCCTCTCCCCGACGGCGCCGGGCCTTTTGCCCGTGGTATCGTCGCGAGGGAGCAGGTGCAACGGCATGCGCGGCATCCGCAGCCACCCCCCGCCCGCCATCGCCCCGGCGACGGGCCCGGCGTTGCCAAGCGGGTCGGCGTGCGGATATCCGTGCGCCAGACGAATAAGCAATCCAGCAGCGCCGAAGGCCGGACGTTCGGAGGCGGCAAGCCGCCGATTTCCGGCAGGCCGGGCGCTCGCCTGCAAGAGGATGCCTGCCCATGTCAGACCCTGAGATGCGTTTCGACGGCCGCGTGGCCGTGATTACCGGCGCCGGCCGGGGCCTGGGGCGCTCCTATGCCCTGCTGCTGGCCTCGCGCGGGTGCAAGGTGGTCGTCAACGATCTCGGCGGGGCGATCCGGGGCGACGGACCGGATACAAGCGTGGCGCAGGGCGTGGTGGACGAGATCGTCGCCGCCGGGGGCGAGGCGATCGCCAATGCCGACAGCGTCGCGACGCCCGAGGGCGGGCGCGCCATCGTCCAGGCCGCGCTCGACACCTGGGGCCGCATCGACGTGCTGGTCCACAACGCCGGAAACGTGCGCTACGGCGCGATCCGCGAGCTTTCCTACGAGGATTTCCGCGCGGTGGTGGACGTCCACCTGCTCGGCGCCTTCCACGTCGTCCAGGCCGCCTTCGGGCCGATGTGCGACGCCGGCTACGGCCGCATCGTGCTGACCAGCTCGGTCGGCGGGCTCTACGGCAACGCGCAATGCGTCAACTACGGCATGTCCAAGGCGGGCATGGTCGGCCTCAACAACATCGCCGCGCTCGAGGGCGAGGCGTTCGACGTCAAGTGCAACACCATCGTCCCCGGCGCGGTGACCCGCATGGCCGAGGGGCTGGACATCTCGCGGTACCCGCCGATGGAGCCCGAGCTGGTCGCGCCCGTGGTCGGCTGGCTGGCGCACGAGAGCTGCGCGGTGACCGGAGAGCTGATCGCGTCGATGGCGGGCCGCGTGGCGCGCATGTTCGTGGCCGAGACCCGCGGCGTCTATCGCCCCGAGTGGACGATCGAGGACGTCGCTGCCGCCAGCGCCGCCTTCCACGACAAGGGTCCGGAGAACCCGCAGGTGCTCGACTTCGGCCTTCACGGCCACGTCGACCACATCGGCTACAGCTTCGCCATGGCGCGATCGGACTCCTTAATCAACAACACTGTTGACAACTAATCCGGTGCGATCCAGAGCCGCTCACAAGATCAGCGCTGCCGAAACGCGTCGCTTGCGCGACAGAAAGTGGGATAGGAAATGACCTGCCTTAAGACCGACGTCCCCGCGCCCGAGGAACTCGACATCCCGGCGCTCAAGGCCAAGTACCTGGCCGAGCGCGACAAGCGCCTGCGCCGCGAGGGCGGCGAGCAGTACGTGCGCCCGACGGGCGACTTCTCGGACAACTACGCCCACGATCCCTTCACCCCCGTCGCCGCGCGCGACGCCCTGGTGGAGGAGATCGACGTCGCCATCCTGGGTGCCGGCTTCTCCGGCATCCTCGCGGGCTATCACCTGCGCGAGCAGGGCGTGACGGACGTGCGCAACATCGACCACGCGGGCGGCTTCGGCGGCGTGTGGTACTGGAACCGCTACCCTGGCGTGCAGTGCGACAACGACGCCTACTGCTACCTTCCGCTGCTGGAGCAGACCGGCTTCATGCCGAGCAAGAAGTTCTCCGACGGCTGGGAGATCCAGGCCTATTGCCAGAAGATGGCGGAAGACTTCGGGCTGGCCGACAAGGCGCTGTTCCACACCCTCGTCGAAAGCATCACCTGGGACGAGGGGATCAAGCGCTGGCACGTGAAGACGAACCGCGGCGACGACATCCGCGCGCGCTTCGTGGTCATGGCGGGCGGCGTGATGAACATGCCCAAGCTGCCCGGCATCCCGGGCATCCACGACTTCAAGGGCAAGATGTTCCACACCAGCCGCTGGGAGCATGACTATACCGGCGGTTCGTGGACCGATCCCGTGCTCGACAAGCTGAAGGACAAGCGCGTCGCCATCGTCGGCACCGGCGCCACCTCGGTGCAGGCCGTGCCCTTCCTCGGCAAGTACGCCAAGCAGCTCTACGTCCTGCAGCGCACGCCTTCCAACATCGACGAGCGGCCGAACCCGCCCACCGATCCCGACTGGGCGGCGTCGCTCCAGCCCGGCTGGCAGCAGGAGCGCATGGCCAACTTCCACCGCGGCGCGCAGCAGTTCTTCCTGCCCGGCGAGCCCGACCTCATCTGCGACATCTGGACCGAGATCAGCCGCAACCTCAACCTCGAACTGGAGGCCGACGGCTTCCCGCAGCTCGGCATCGAGGAGCTCATGGCGCGCCGCGAGGTGGTCGATTTCCAGGTGATGGAGCGCCTGCGCCGCCGCGTCGATTCGATCGTCGAGGACAAGCGGACGGCCGAGATCCTGAAGCCGTGGTTCCGCTTCATGTGCAAGCGGCCGCTCTCGAACAACGACTACTATCCCACCTTCAACCAGCCCAACGTCAAGGTCATCGACGTCTCCCCCACCCAGGGGGTCGAGCGCATGACCGAGAAGGGCTTCATCGCCGACGGCGTCGAGTACGAGGTCGATCTGATGATCTTCGCCTCGGGCTTCGAGGTGACCTCGGATCTCAAGCGCCGCTGGGGCATCGACACGGTCGAGGGCGAGAACGGCCTGTCGATCTACGCGCACTGGGCCAACGGCCCCTCGACGCTCCATGGCGTGACCACCGACCAGTTCCCCGGCATGTTCTACATGGGCTACATCCAGGGCGCCACGAACTCGAGCACCACCGAGCAGTTCTCCCGCCAGGCCGAGCACCTCGCGTTCATGATCGGCGAGACCCTGCGCCGCGGCGCCGACAAGTTCTCCGCCACCCGCGAGGGGGTGGAGGCCTATGTCCGCCACTGCCGCGAGAACGAGGTCGACATGTCGGAGTTCCAGCAGGGCTGCACGCCCAGCTACTTCAACAACGAGGGCGACAAGGAACTCAAGTGGGCCCTGTTCAAGGGCTACCTGCCCGGCTGGGACGCCTGGCGCGACATGCTGGCGGACTGGCGCCGGTCGCCCGAGCTGCCGGGCGTGGCGTTCGAGACGCGCGAAACGGTGAGCTGACCGACGCCATCCTCCCCGTTGGCCAAGCCGATGGGGAGGATCGCGGCCTCAGCCGCCGCCGAAGCGCTCCGCCTGCTCCGCGGTCAGGTTTTCCGAGAAGGCGGGAGAGAGCTTGCGCTCGATCTTGCGGCAGCGATCGGCGTGGTCGATCAGCGCGCGGGCGATGTCGCGCAGGATCGTGCTGTCGAGCGCCTCCTCCCCCGCCAGCCGCCTGCGCAGCGCCGATTCCTCGATGCCGAGGATGCGGGCAGTGCCGCGCTGCCCACCCAGCGCCTCGACCGCCTGGGTGAAGAGGGTGAGCTGGACCATCGGATCTTGCGGCATCGTAGCGGGGGCTTTCAGGAGATCGGGAGCCGCATAGGACCCGGTGGGGATGCGCCGTCAAGGGGCGCGCGGGTTCCGTCCCCGGCCGGTTGCGCCCCGGAACTTTTCCCTGCACCGCTCATCCTGAGCTTGTCGAACCATCCCGCCCCACGGCGCCACGCCGCCGGGCCTTCGACAAGTTCAGGCTGAGCCGCGTGGCCTACCGCCCCTGCCACTCCGGCTTGCGCTTTTCCGCGAAGGCGCGGGGGCCTTCCTGCGCGTCGTGCGAGTTGTAGGCGTGCTCGTGCGCCGCGCGGGCCGCCGCGAGCGCGGCGGTGCGGCCCATCTCGGTGGAGAGCATCACCGTCTCGCGCGCGGCCTTGACCGACAGCGGGGCGCCTTCCAGCACCTCGTGCGCCAGCGCGATGGCGGCGTCCAGCACCGTGCCCGGCTCGGCAAGGCGGTTGACCAGGCCGATCTCGTAGGCGCGGCTCGCGGTGATCGGCTTGCCGGTGAGCACGATTTCCATGAACACGCGCTGGGGGATCATGTGGATCAGCGGCGCGGCCCAGGGGCTGCCGCGCCCCACCTTGACCTCGGTGATGGCGAACTTGGCCTCGGTGGAGGCGACGCACAGATCGCAGGCCTGTGCGATCATCCAGCCGCCCGCGAAGGCGACGCCGTTGACCGCCGCGATCGTCGGCTTGGACAGCTCGATCGTGTCGTACGGCAGCGCGTACATGTCGCGCGGCGGCACGGCCATGCCGGTCTCGACCATCTCCTTGAGGTCGCCGCCGGCGCAGAACGCCTTGTCGCCGCTGCCCGTCAGGATCGCGATGCGCAGGGCCGGGTCGCCCTCGAACCGCGCCCACGCGGCGCGCAGGCCTTCGCGCACCTCCCGCGTCAGCGCGTTGCGCTGCTCCGGGCGGTCGATGGTGATGACGGCGATCCCGTCCTCGCGGGCGTCGAAGCGGACGGCGGTCATGGTCAGAACCCTCTCCTGGCGATCTCGAACGCGGCGCGGTCGAGCTCCTCGCGGAAATCCGGATGCGCGATGGCGACGAGGCGGCGGGCGCGCTCGGCGAGCGTCTGGCCCTTGAGGCGGGCGGCGCCGAACTCGGTCACCACCACGTCCACCTCGCTGCGCGCGCTGGTGACGGGGCCGGAGAGCGCGGGCACGATCTTGCTGACCGCCCCGCCCTTGGCCGTCGAGGCAAGCACCATCAGCGAGGCCCCGCCCGGCGAGCGGGCGCCGGCGCGCACGAAGTCCACCTGCCCGCCGGTCCCGCCGAGATAGGCGGCGCCCGACTGCTCGGCATTGACCTGCCCGGTCAGGTCCACTTCCAGCGCCGAGTTGATCGTCACGAGCCGCGAGAGCCGCTCCAGCACGCCCGCGTGGTGGGTGTAGTGGGTCGGCGTCATGCGGATCGCCGGGTTCCGGTCCGCCCATGCGTAGAGCCGCCGCGTGCCGATCAGCGCGCCGTTGATCGAGACGCCCCGGTCGATCTCCTTGCGCGCGTTGGTGAGCACGCCCGCTTCGGCGAGGTCCACGAGGCCATCGCCCAGCATGCCCGAGTGGACGCCGAGGTCGCGGCGGTCGTGCAGCAGGCGCAGGATCGCGTCCGGAACGGCGCCGACGCCGGTCTGGATCACCGATCCGTCCTCGATGAATTCGGCGCAGAGGCGGGCGATGGCCTCGTCGGTGGGTCCGATCGCGGCGGGCGCGACCTCCACCGGCGGGCGCGAGACCTGCACGGCCACGTCGATGGCGCTCGCCGGGATCATCTCTCCAGGCACGTAGGGCACCTGGTCGTTGACCTCGGCGATCACGACGCGGGCCTTGTCCACGGCGGCGCGCACGTAGTCGGAGATGAGGCCGCAGGAATGGTTGCCCTCTGCGTCCGGAGGGCTGACCTGGATCATCGCGACGTCGCAGGGCATCACGCCCGCAGTGATGAGCGGCGCCACCTGGCTGACGTGGACCGGGATCACGTCGAGCAGGTTGGCCTTGGTCATCGAGCGCAGCGCTCCGATCGCGCCCATGGAGGAGAGCCGGAAGGCCGGCGCGCTCTGCGGCGTGAACAGGCCCGAGAAGCTGGTGGCGATGAAGGCGCGCAGATCGCCGATGGCCGCCCCTTGCGCGACCAGCGCCGCGACCAGCGTGGTCGGCTCGCCGCAGGCCTGGCCGAACACGACGTGGTCGCCGGGGCGCAGGCAGGCGGTGAGGTCGAGCGCTTCGGGAGTGGTGTGGATCATGGGGTGGCGCCTGCGTGCTTCGACAGGCTCAGGACGAGCGGACTGGGTGCTGCTTCCATGGAGGAACAGCATGCTGCGCTCCCCTTCCGCGCATCCCGAGCCCGTCGAAGGATGACCGCCACCGCCCCCTCCACCTAGAGCTTCCCGGCCTGCCGCAGCAGCCGCTGCGCTCGCGCCAGGTAGGGCCGGTCGAGCATGCCGCCCTTCCAGCCGATGGCGCCGACGCCCGGGTTGGCGGCGAAGACGTCGACGATCTCCTGCGCCTCCGCGATTTCGTCCTCCGTCGGCGTGAACGCCGCGTTGATGACCGGCACTTGCGCGGGATGGATCGCCATCATGCCGCGGAAGCCGTCGCGGCGGACCTTCTCGGCGCGGGTGCGCAGCGCTTCCAGGTCCTTGAAGTCGGCGCTGATCGTCTCGATCGCGGTCACGCCCGCGGTCGCCGCGCCGAGCACGGTAAGGCTGCGCGCGAGCTCATAGGTGAACGAATAGGAGCCGTCCGGATTGCGGTTGGACGACGCGCCGATCGAATCGGCCAGGTCCTCCGCTCCCCAGGTCAGCGCCACCACGCGCGGGGCGCCCTTGTAGGTGCCGGTGTGGAACATGCCCTCGGCCGTCTCGGTGATGAGCACGATGACGGGGGTGGAGCCCTCCTCGATGCCGTTGGCCACCTCCAGCGCCGAGAGGCAGTGGTCGAGCTTCTCGACCTCGGCGCGGCTGTAAACCTTGGGCAGCATGATCCCGCCGGGATGCGCCGGCATCACCGCGGCAAGGTCGTGCAGGGTGTGCGGGCCGTCGAACGGGTTGATGCGCACCCAGAGGCGTTGGCGCTGACCGGGGTTGGCGTTGATGAAGTCATGCACCAGCGGGCGCGCGGCGGCCTTGGCGTCCGGCGCCACGGCGTCTTCCAGGTCGATGAGCACGATGTCGGCCTCGCCCTCCATCGCCTTGGTCATCTTCTTCTCGCTGTCGCCCGGAGCGAAGAGCCAGGAGCGGGCGGCGATGGCTTCGTGCTGGAACGGCATTGTCTCTCCAATCGTCGTCCCGGACCTGATCCGGGACCACTGGCCGTGAAGGGCCAAGCTATCTTCATGCCCCAAAGGCCGAAAAACCACCTAATCCAGAAACCTCCTCAATAGGATCGCGGCAGCTCCAATACCCTCTCGGCGATGTAGTTCATGATCTGGTGCGGGCTGACCGGTGCGATGCGCGGGATCATCACTTCGCGCAGGTAGCGCTCGACATGGTATTCCTGCGCGTAGCCCATGCCGCCCATCGACATGACGGCGGTCTGGCACGCCTCGAACCCGGCCTCCGCGGCCAGGTACTTGGCCGCGTTCGCCTCGGTGCCGCAGTCCAGGCCCTGGTCGAACATGGTCGCGGCCTTGAACACCATGAGGCTCGCCGCCTCCACCTGCATCCAGGCCTTGGCGAGCGGATGCTGGATGCCCTGGTTCTGCCCGATCGGCCGCCCGAACACCACGCGCTCCTGCGCGTACTTCGAGGCCTTCTTGATCGCCACGCGCCCCAGCCCCGTCGCTTCGGCGCCGAGCAGCACGCGCTCGGGATTGAGGCCCTGGAGCAGGATCTTGAAGCCCTGCCCCTCGGCACCGATGCGGTCCTCCTCGGGAATGAACAGGTCGGTGATGAACAGCATGTTCGAGCCCACCGCGTGCCGGCCCATCTTGGGAATCAGCTGATGCTCGATATGGGCCCGGTCGAGCCGGGTGTAGAACAGCGTCAGCCCCTCGGTCTTCTTCCTCACCGCCTCCAGCGGCGTGGTGCGCGCGATCAGGAGCATGCGGTCGGCGACATGGGCGTTGGTGATCCAGATCTTCTCGCCGTTGACGCGGTAGCCGCCCGGCACCTTGTCCGCGCGGGTCTTGAGGCTGGTGGTGTCGAGCCCGGTGTTCGGCTCCGTCACCGCGAAGCACATCTTCTCCTCGCCCGAGAGGATCGGCGGGATCATCCGCTGCTGCTGCTCCGCGGTGCCGAAGAGGTGGACCGGCTCCAGCCCGAAGACCGGGCCGTGGATGGCGGACGCCGCCGTCATGCCGCCGCCGCTCTCGGCCACGGCCTGCATCATCACCGCGGCCTCGGTGATGCCGAGTCCGGCACCGCCCACCGCTTCGGGCATGGCGACGCCCAGCCAGCCGGCCTGCGCCATCGACCGGTGGAACTCGAACGGAAATTCGCCGCTGCGATCCTTTTCGAGCCAGTACTCGTCCGAGAACTGCGAGCAGTGCTTGAGGACCGCCTCGCGGATGTCCTGCTGGTCTTGGCTGAGTGCGAAGTCCACCTGAGTGTCGAGTCCTCTTCCCGTCCCGGCGCCGTGCCGGGCACCGGGCGGAACTAGCAGCCGGCGCGGGTGGAGACAACGGCGCCGTGCCGATATCGGACCAGCGAACGTAAATCCGCATGGCTTTGCCCGTCCCCTTGCGCTAACGCTGGTGCAGAGAAGCGAGAGGGAACGGAGAGCATGTCGCACGAGACATCCCACGCGGCACCCCGGGCGGAGCCCCCACCCAGCGCGGGTCCGCTGGCAGGCGTGCGCGTGATCGACCTGACCAGCGTGGTCTTCGGCCCCTACGCCACGCAGATCATGGCGGACATGGGCGCCGAGGTCATCAAGGTGGAGCCGCCGGAAGGCGACAACACCCGCTGGATCACCGCCGGCCCGGTGCCGGGCATGGGCGGCATCTACGTCAACGTGAACCGCGGCAAGCGGGGGTTGATGCTCGATCTGCGGCAGGACGCCGACCGCGAAAGCCTGCGCCGCCTGATCGCCACCGCCGACGTCTTCATCCACTCCATGCGCGGCAGCGCGATCCGCAAGCTGGGCTTCGACTACCAGGCGGTGCGGGCGATCCGCCCCGACATCGTCTATACCAGTTGCTACGGCTATTCGCGCCGCGGGCCCGAGGCGGACAAGCCCGCCTACGACGACACCATCCAGGCCGAGTGCGGCATCCCCCACGTCCAGGGTCTGATGAACGGCGAGCCGGGCTACGTCGCCACGATCATGGCCGACAAGGTGGCGGGCCTCCACGCGCTCTACGCCACGATGATGGCGCTGTTCCACCGCGAGCGGACCGGAGAGGGCCAGGAGGTCGAGGTCACCATGTTCGAGGCGATGTCCTCGTTCATGCTCGTCGAGCACGCCAACGGCGCGATGTTCTCGCCCCCGACGACGCCGGCGCACTACCACCGCGCGGTCGAGCCGAACCGGCGCCCTTACCGCACCCGCGACGGCCACGTCGCCGCGCTGGTCTACAACGACAAGCACTGGAACGCCTTCGTCGCGGCGGTGAACCCGCCCTGGGCGAGCGAGGAGTTCTCCACGCTGGAGAAGCGGGCCCGGCAGATCGGCCGCGTCTACGGCCTGCTGGGCGAGACCTTCCTCACCCGCACCACGCAGGAATGGCTCGACACGCTGTCGGCGCTGAACATCCCCTGCGCGCCGCTCCGCTCCACCGACGAGCTGTTCGACAACGCCCACCTCGATGCCATCGGCTTCTTCGAGGAGGTCGAGACGCCGCAGGGCCCGGTGCGCTTCCCGGGCGTGCCGACCTGGTTCTCCGCCACTCCCGGCCGCGTGCGCGGACCGGCGCCGATGCTCGGGCAGCACAACGAGGAGGTGCTCGCCAGCGTCGCCCCGGCGATGGCAGGCGAGTCGAAGTGAACAGCGCTGTTGATTTCACCTGACAGCGCCGGAAGGCTTGGGCTAACCACCTGCCCAAGCCGAACCTGGGGAGGGTGACCGGCGAGAGAGCGACCGCCCTCCCTCGCAGAATTCGCGAACGCAACGGATCGAGAAGAAAGGCACTACGATGTACGACGACCAGCCGCAGGCTGAAGCGCCGGCGACCGCCAGGAAGGGCACGCCCGTTTACAAGCGCATCCTCGACCTGTTCGAGGCCGAGGGCATCCGCACCCTGTTCGGCATCCCCGATCCGAACTTCGTGCATCTGTTCCTGGAGGCGGAGACGCGCGGCTGGACCGTCGTCTCGCCGCACCACGAGGCCTCTGCCGGCCACATGGCCGCCGCCGCCGCGCGCATCACCGGCAAGCCGGCGCTGTGCATCGGCACGCTCGGGCCGGGCATGGCGAACATGATGCCCGCGATCCAGTGCGCCAAGGTCGAGAACGACCCGGTCATCTTCATGGGCGGCCAGCGCGCCCGCATCACCGAGCGCCGCGTGCGCCGGGGCCGCATCCAGTTCGTCCGGCAGGAGCCGATGATCGAGGATTCGGTGAAGTTCTCCAGCTCGATCGAGTACGCCGACCAGACCGACGAGATCGTGCGCGAGGCGATCCGCGTCGCCATGTCGGGTACGCCCGGGCCGGCCTACATCGAGTACCCGGCGCACGTCATCCTCGAAGAGCTCGACCTGCCGCCGGTGCTGCCGCCGCACCGCTATCGCCTGACCAACCAGGGCGCCGACGGCGACCGCATCGCCGAAGCGGCCGAGATCATCCGCAACGCCAAGAACCCGGTGCTGCTGGTCGGCCACGGCGTCCACACCTCGAAGTCGGGCGCGGCGGTCAAGGAACTGGCCGACCTCATGCAGTGCCCGGTGATCCAGACCTCGGGCGGCACCTCGTTCATCGAGGGGCTGGAGGACCGCACCTTCCCCTACGGCTTCTCCGAAGCCTCGATCGACGCCGTGGTCGAGAGCGACTGCTGCGTGGCGCTCGCCACCGAGCTGGGCGAGCCGAGCCACTACGGCCGCTGGCGCCACTGGGTCGACAACGAGGCGAACCGCAAGTGGATCTACGTGCAACAGGACCCGACCGCCATCGGCGTCAACCGCCCGATCGACGTGCCGCTGGTCGGCGACGTGCGCGCGGTGGTGCCGCAGCTGGTCCGCGCGCTCAAGGACACGCCGCGCAAGGCTTCGCAGTCGCTGTCCGAGTACATCCAGCGCGACGCCCAGCAGCTTGAGGAGCTGGCCGAGGAGGCCGCCTCCAAGTCCGACGGCTCGAGCGCCAAGATGCACACTAGCCAGTTCGTCACCGAGGCGACCAAGGCCTTCCCCAAGGACGGCATCCTGATCCGCGACGGCGGCGCCACGGTGATCTTCCAGTGGACGTACTCGCAGGCCAAGCCCCGCGACGTCATCTGGAACCAGAACTACGGCCACATCGGCACCGGCCTGCCCTACGCCACCGGCGCCATGCTCGCCGACCAGGCCGAGACCGGCAAGCAGCGCCCCGGCATGCTCATCACCTCCGACTCCTCGTTCCTGTTCCACGTGGGCGAGCTGGAAGTGGCGGTGCGCAAGAACCTGCCGCTGGTGGTGATCGTCGGCGTCGATTTCCAGTGGGGCCTCGAAGTGGGCGTCTACAAGCGCACCTTCGGCCACGGCACCAAGGAGACCGGCGTCCACTGGTCCGACAAGGTCCGCTTCGACAAGATCGCCGAGGGCTTCGGCGCCGCCGGCGAATACGTCGAGAAGGCGGCCGACATTGGCCCGGCCATCGCCCGCGCCTACGAGCGTGGCGGCTGCACCGTCATCCACGTGCCGATCGACCCCGCCGCCAACTCGGAGGAGATGCCCAACTACTCCGAATTCCGCACCTGGTACGCCGAGGGCACGCAGTAACACGAAGCATTCCTCCCCCAGCTTGCTGGGGGAGGGGGACCGGCGAAGCTGGTGGAGGGGCACCCTCCCGATACCGTGACATCTCGTCATGCGAGAGTGCCCCCTCCACCACCCTGCGGGTGGTCCCCCTCCCCGCCATGGGGAGGAATTGGGAGAGGCATCATGCGCAACTACACGCAGTTCTACATCGACGGCCGCTGGGTCGATCCCGTCTCGCCGAAGACCGCCGAGGTCATCAACCCCGCCACCGAGGCGGTCTCGGGAGAGATTTCGCTCGGCTCCCCGGCCGACGTCGACAAGGCGGTCACCGCCGCCCGCCGCGCCTTCGCCACCTACGGCGAGAGCAGCGTGCAGGAGCGCGTGGACCTGCTCGAATCGATCCAGGCCGAGTACCTCCGGCGCGAGACCGAGCTGGGCGAGGCGGTGATGGAGGAGATGGGCGCGCCGCGTTCGCTCGCCTGCGGCTTCCACACCCTGCTCGGCAAGGGCCACCTCGGCACCGCGATCGAGGTGCTCAAGGCCTTCCCGTTCGAGGAACAGCGCGGCCCCACCCTGATCCGCAAGGAGCCGATCGGCGTCTGCGGGCTCATCACGCCGTGGAACTGGCCGATGAACCAGACCTGCGTGAAGATCTTCCCCGCGCTCGCGGCGGGCTGCACGATGATCCTCAAGCCGCCGCAACTGGCCCCGTATTCGGCCCAGATCCTGGCCGAGATCCTGCACGAGGCGGGCGTTCCCGCCGGCGTGTTCAACATGGTGCAGGGCCAGGGATCGGTGATCGGCGCGGCGCTGTCCAAGCACGAGGACGTCGACATGATCTCGTTCACCGGGTCCGAGACGGTGGGCGTGCAGATCCAGAAGGACGCCGCCGACACCGTCAAGCGCGTCGGGCTGGAACTGGGCGGCAAGAGCGCCTGGATCGTGCTCGACGACGCCTCGCTGCCCGCCAACGTGGCCGGCGCCACGGCGGGCATGATGGGCAACTCGGGCCAGACCTGCTCGGCCGGCTCGCGCCTGCTGGTGCCCTCCTCGCGCATGGACGAGGTCAAGGCGATCGCCGCCGAGGCGGCCAACGGCGTCACCGTGGGCGACCCGACCGGCAACTTCGCGATGGGCCCGGTGGTCTCCAAGAGCCAGTACGACGTGATCCAGGACTACATCGAGAAGGGCCTTGCCGAAGGCGCCGAGCTCGTGGCCGGCGGCGCCGGTCGTCCCGAGGGGCTGGACAAGGGCTGGTACGTGAAGCCGACCGTGTTCGTGGGCACCAACGACATGGTCATCGCGCGCGAGGAGATCTTCGGCCCGGTGCTC
Source organism: Novosphingobium soli (assembly GCF_042432915.1). Taxonomy (NCBI): domain Bacteria; kingdom Pseudomonadati; phylum Pseudomonadota; class Alphaproteobacteria; order Sphingomonadales; family Sphingomonadaceae; genus Novosphingobium; species Novosphingobium soli. The sequence goes on along the minus strand of NZ_JBHLWK010000018.1, from coordinate 20,685 downwards.
GTCATCATCGGCTACGACGACGTCGACGATGCGGTCCGGATCGCCAACGATTCGAACTTCGGCCTCGGCGGCTACGTCTCGGGCGAGGACGTGGAGCAATGCCGCGCCGTCGCGCGCAAGATGCGCACCGGCGCGATCTGGGTCAACGGCGGGTTCGACTTCCACGCGCCCTTCGGCGGCTACAAGCGCTCGGGCAACGGGCGGGAGTGGGGCGAGTACGGGTTCCACGAGTACCTGGAGGTCAAGTCGATCATCGGCTGAGCGACCTCCGCCACGTCCCGTCGCCTGCCCCTGTCGAACGCCGGGGGAGGCGACAGGGACGCGATCGGACAGACCGTGACACGCCCTTCCCGACGCGCTAAGCCCCCCTGCGTGGGCACGATCAGGCACTTCTTCCGGGACCGCCCGGCGCTGGCGGCGCTGCTGCTGGCGGCGGTGCTGTGCCTCAAGGCGCTGGTGCCGCAGGGCACCATGCCCGCCGCTCCGGAGACCGGGCTGATCGTCGCGCTGTGCTCGGGCACGATGCCCGCCGGGACGGCGATGACGATCGTCATTCCGACCAAGGGCGGCCACCAGGAGCACGGCGCCGCGACCGCCGACCACCCCTGCGCCTTCGCCCCGCTGGGCGCGGCGATGACGGGAGCGGACCTGGCGCCGCTGCTGGTCGTGGCGCTGGCCTTCGTCTTCGTCGCGGCGATCCTGCGCCGACCGCTGGCGCTTCCGGCCACCGGCGCGCAGATCCGACCGCCCAGCCAGGGCCCGCCCCCCTTCTCCTGAACTCTCGGCAACGCCGCGGAACAAAGTTCCCGCGGCACCCTTGTGCTTGCTCGCCAGGAGGCCGCCACGGCCGCCGCGGGCCGTTCAGGTGTTCTCCATGACCCGTATCCTGCTTGCGATCGGCGCAGCCCCGATCGCCCTGTTCCCCCTTCATGCCTGGGCCGATGAGGCCCCCGACCGCACCGTCTCCGACCCGACCATCCTCGTCGTCGGCCAGCGCGACCGCGACATCAGCCTCGATGCCCGGGGCCTGTCGGTCAGCCTGGGTGACGAGCAGTTCGAAGGCGTCAACGCACGCAACGTCGAAGACCTGATGAAGTACGCGCCCGACTTCTTCGTGCGCACCCGCTTCGCCGGCGATTCGAACGGCGTGCCGGGCTTTCGCGGCACCCACTCGACCCAGAGCGCCCGCACGCTGGTGATGGTGGACGGCTTCCCGGTTTCCAACTTCCTCGGCAACTCCTTCGCCTACGCCCCGAAGTGGGGCGTCGTCGGCCCGGGCGAGGTCGCGCAGTTCGACATCGTCTACGGCCCCTACTCGGCCCGCTACGCCGGGAACTCGATGGGCGGCGTGGTCAACGTCACCACCCGTTCGCCCGAGCGCACCGAGGCCTTCGCGACCGTGCAGGGCATGGTTCAGCCCTACGACCAGTACGACACCCAGGACAGCTACTGGGGCTATTCGGCCGAGGCGGGGTTCGGGCTGCGCCAGAAGGAGGGGCCCTGGTCGCTGCGCCTCTCGGGCCGCCACTTCCGCAACACCGGGCATCCGCAGATGGTCTTCGGCCTCTCCCCCGTGACCGGCGGCGCGGCGGGACTGGCGGTGACCGGCGGCGTGGTCGATCCGAAGCAGGCCATCGCCAATGCTCCCGGCACCGCCGGCAACCCGATCTTCGCGGCGCAGAGCCCGGCCGAGATCACGCAGGACCAGGCCAAGCTGCGCCTAGGCTACGACGGCGCCTCGGGCGTCAGCGGGGAACTGCTCGTCGCCTACTGGCACAATCTCGACAGCCAGACCGCGCCGGACTGCTACTTGCGCGACGGCGCCGGCAATCGGGTGTGCGACGGCCGCGTCTCGCTGGGCGGACGCACCTATACCGCCAGCGGGGCCAACTGGTCGCGCACCGTGCGCGACGAGCTGCTGGCCGGCCTCAAGCTGGCCGCGCCGTTGTCCGATGTGGCGACGGTGCAGGCGAACGTCTCGACCTACCAGATCCTGCGTGCGGACGGCTTCACCTCCACCGGCTACGCCCATGGCCGCGACCGGGGCCCGGGCACACTGGCACGGCAGGGCCCCACCTCGTGGTGGACGGGGGAGCTGGCGCTGACCGCCGCGCTGGGCGGCATCACGCTGGCGGGAGGCGGCAGCGCCAATCTCTACCGCACCGATCTCACCAACTCCGCGCTGCCGAGCTGGCGCAGCGACGAGGGCCTTACCTTCTCCAGCCGCACCTTCGGCAAGACCCGCAATCTCGCCGCCTGGGCCGAGCTGCGCGTGCCCCTCGATCCGGTCACGCTGACGCTGGGCGCCCGCTACGAGGACTGGCGCGCGTTTGACGGCGGCCTCGCCCGCGTGGGCAACGCGGGAACGCCGGTCGAGAACCGCTACGCGAGCCGCCAGGCCGACGGTTTCCAGCCGAAGGCCTCGCTGGAGTGGGCCGTCGATCCCGACACCCGCGTCCAGCTCAGCCTGGCCAAGGCGACCCGCTTCCCGACGGTGGGAGAGCTGTTCCAGGGCAGCCTCGACGGGAACGGCAGCTTCAACCCGAACAGCTTCGATCCCGACCTCAGGCCGGAGCGCTCCACCGACGCCAACCTGCTCGTGGCGCACGACTTCGGCCCGGTGAAGCTGACCGCCTCCGCCTTCTGGCAGCGCGTGCGCGACACGATCTTCTCGTTCACCGGGTTCAACCAGAACGGGGTGAGCACCTCCAGCTTCAAGAACATCGACGTGACGCGCCAGTACGGCTTCGAGCTGATCGCCGAGGCGCGCGACGTGCTGGTGCCGGGGCTGGACCTCGATGCCAACGCCGCCTGGATCGATTCGGTCACCGTGCGCAACGATGCCGCGCCCGCAGCCGAAGGCGTGCAGTTCCCGCGCATCCCGCGCTGGCGGCTCAACGCGAACCTGCGCTACCGCGTCGCGGAGCCGGTGCTGCTGTCGGTCGGCGTGCGCTATGCCAGCCGGCCCAACACCGATCTCTTCGGGCTCCAGCGCGGCGACACCTATGGCTACACCTCCGAGCTGTTCGCCCTCGACGCGCGGGTGAGCTGGGAGGTGACGGAGCAGCTGCGCCTCAGCGCCGGGGTGGACAACATCACCAACGACAGGGCCTGGGTCTACCACCCCTACCCGCAGCGCAGCGTCCTGGTGGAAGCGGGGTGGCGGCTGTGAGCGCGCCGCGCGCGGAGCGCTGGTATCGCGCGGTGTGGCGCTGGCACTTCTACGCCGGGCTGCTGTGCGTGCCCTTCGTGCTGTGGCTGTCGGTGACGGGAGGGCTGTACCTGTTCAAGCCGCAGATCGAGGCGGCGCTATATGCCCCTTATCGCGGCGTTAGCACGGCGCTAATGCCGCGTCTGGCGCCCGACGCGATCGCCGCGCGGGCCGTGGCGGCGGTGCCGGGCGCGGTGCTGCACAAGTACGTCCTGCCGCAAGACCCCGGCGATGCCGTGGAAGTCCTGGTCGGCCAGGGCAGCCGGGACGTTCGCGTCTGGGTCCACCCGGGAACCGGCGCGGTGCTCCACCAGGTGCCCGAGGAAGACCGCCTGATGCGCCTCGTCTTCCGCCTCCACGGCGAACTGCTGGCCGGGCGCTGGGGCTCGGCCCTCGTCGAGACGGCGGCCTGCTGGACCGTGGTCATGCTGCTGACCGGCCTGTTCCTGTGGTGGCCGCGCGGCTCCCTGCGGCTTGCGGGCGTGCTCTATCCGCGGCTGCGCCGGGGCCGCGCGCTGTTCTGGCGCGACATCCACGCGGTCACCGGCCTGTGGATCGCGCTGGCGGCGCTGTTCCTCATCGCAACCGGATTGCCCTGGGCCGTCGCCTGGGGCGACTACTTCCGCGAAGTGCGCGCGGTGACAGGGACCGCCTCGCCCCGCCAGGACTGGTCGGCCGGCGCCGGCGCCGATGCGGCGCTGCGCGCCCGCGAGGACGCCGGCATGCGCGCGATGATGTCCGAGCATGCCGAGCACCACGGCATGGCGATGGCGCATACCGCGCCCCCGGCGGCCGCGCTCGACGCCGTGGTCGCCCGGGCGGCGCAGCTGGGATTTGCCGGCCCGGTGGAGGTCAGCCCTCCGACCGCGGCAAACGGGCCATGGCAGGTCCGCAGCCAGGCCGACAACCGCCCCCGCCGCGACAGTGCCGAGATCGCCGCCGACGGCCGGCTGGTGGGCGTGCAGCGCTTCGCGGACCGCCACTGGATCGACCGCGTGGTGGGCACCGGCGTCGCCATCCACGAAGGCGCGTGGATGGGGCTGGCGAACCAGCTGGTCAACCTGGCGGTCCTGCTCGGGCTGGTGCTGCTGTGCCTCTCCAGCGTGGTGCTGTGGTGGCGAAGGCGCCCGACCGACGCGCTGGGCGCCCCGCCGAGCCTGGCGCCGCTGCGACACTCCTGGGCGCTCGTCCTCCTGGTGCTCGTCCTCGCGCTCGCCATGCCGCTGTTCGGCGTGTCGCTGGCGGCGGCGGTGGCGACCGAAGCCGCCCTCAAGCGCCTTTCGCCCCGCCTGCGCCGTTGGGCCGGCTGGCGCGCTCGGTCGCAGGAGGCGTGACCCCAAGCGGGCAGGTAGCAGCGCGTCGGACGGTCAGACCCCGGCGCGCATGTCTGCGGCGAGCGCTCAGTTCGGTGGAGCGAGGAACGCGCCGACGAGATCCAGGACGGCCTCATGACCGGCAGAGACCCCCAGCTGACGCTCGCGGCTCAGCGCCAGGGCGACGCTGCTGGCAAGCACCGCCAGCGCCGGAGCCGGAACGCTGCCCGACACGTCCCGTCGTGCGATCGCGGCCTCGATCGCCGCGATCTCGAGGGCGCGCGAATCCTCGATGAAGCGGATGACTTCGGACCGGAGGTCATCCATGCGGTTGGCCAGCGCCATGAATTCGGAGATCAGGCGCGCGTCGGTGCTGCCGACGTGGGCATCCCAAATCTCGCGAAGCGGATGCGGAGACTGCAGCGCCGCGCGCAGCCGGTTCATTTCACGTTCCGACAGGCGCTTGAACAACGCGACGACGAGGTCGTCCATCGTGTGGAAGTAGTAGTAGACGAGCCGCTGCTTGACGCCGATCCGCTCGGCGATGCGGCGCGAGGTCAATGCGGCGTGGCCCTCTTCGCGCAGAATCTCTTCCGCGCCGTCGAGCATCGTGTGCCAGACTTCCGACCCTGGCGGCCCCATGCGTCTGGCTGGTCCCGGCTTTGTCGTCGTCACGCGGCCCTCATCCTTACCCCTCCGCCTATCGTGCCGACAACCGCGCGTAAAGGCCACGGCGATCACCGCTCTTGACTTCACGCGGGGCTTGCTAACATCAAGACGAACACGTTGGGAGAGTGCAATGGGCAGTGAGTCGCAGCGCCTTGCGGGCAAGGTCGCGATCGTCACCGGCGCGGGCCAGGGCATCGGCGAGGCGATTGCGACCGGCTATGCAGCGGAAGGCGCAAGGGTGCTCATAACCGGCCGCACCCGGAGCAAGCTGGACGAGGTGGTCAGCAAGATCGAGGCAGCCGGCGGCACCGCCATCGCCCTCGAGGCGTTGGCCGGCAACCGGGAACACGCCGTCGCCACGGTCGGCCGCGCGATCACCGAATGGGGCCGCGTCGACGTGCTGGTGAACAACGCGCATACCTTTACCGACTACCTCCCCATCGAAGACCCGAAGATGGAGGAGAACTGCATGATCGACATGCAATCGGCCTTCTTCGGGTCGCTTCATCTCATGCAGCTTTGCCAGCCGCACATGGTGAGGCAGGGCGGCGGCTCGATCATCAACATGGGCACCGGCTTCTCGATCCGCTGCGAGCCGGGCTTCCTCGCCTATGCGGCCACCAAGGAAGCGATCCGCGTGCTGACCAAGACTGCGGCCAAGGAGTGGGGCCAGCACAAGATCCGCGTGAACACCATCCTGCCTTCGGCACTGACGCCCAAGTCGATCTGGTACCTGGAAGACAGCGGCACCTACGACCAGGAGCTGGCCAAGGTGGCGATGGGCCGCTTCGGCGAGCCCAAGGACATCGCGCCGACTGCGGTGTTCCTCGCCAGCGACGATTCCGACTTCGTCACCGGTCAGACGATCGGCGTCGAAGGCGGGACGACGATGCTGTGATGCGCCCCGACTCCAGAACCGCCATCATCACCGGAGGCGCCTCCGGCATGGGCAAGGCGACGGCGCTGCGTTTCGCGCGCGACGGGCACACCATTGGCGTGCTCGACATCGACGGCGCCGGGGCCGAAGCGGTCGCGGCGGACATCGTAGCCGGCGGCGGCAAGGCCATCGCGCTGAAGGCCGACCTGGGCGTTCGTGCCCAGATCGAGGCCGCCGTCGCCAAGGCCCGCGCCGATCTCGGCCCGGTGACCATCGTCGTCAACAACGCGGCGCTGGAAAGCTTCGCCCCGGTGGCCGAAGTGACCGAGGCGGACTGGGACCGGCTGATGGACGTCAACGTCAAGGGCGCCTTCGTGCTGATCCAGGCTGCCCTGCCCGACATGGTCGCGGCGGGCTGGGGCCGGATCGTCAACATCTCGTCCTTCGGCGCGCAGACCGGCGCGCCCAACATGGCGCTGTACACCGCGAGCAAGGGCGGCGTGATCTCCATGACGCGCTCGATGGCGGTCGAGCTGGGCCGCCACGGGATCACGGTCAATTCGGTCTCGCCCGGCTTCATCGACACGCCGATGGCGCGCCGCGCGATCGACGGTGACCTGTTCCCCGTGCCCTGGGAGCAGATCATCGCCAGCTACCCGATCCCCCGCCTCGGCCGCCCCGAGGAAATCGCGGCGGCCTGCGCCTACTTCGCCTCCGAAGACGCCGGCTACGTCACCGGCCAGCTGCTCGGCGTGAACGGCGGCACGGCCTTCTGAGAGGATATTCCGTGCCGAACGTCATCGGTCATGTCGCCTGGAACGGATCGTAGACCGCACCCCAGGGAGTATCGATCTACGCCGACAGTTCGCGAGCGCGCGGCGCAAGGCGGGACCAGGGGTCTCCGCCGACCAGGTTGATGTGCCGCCACCCGGAAGAGGTTCGTTTCACTCCAGGTAGGTCGAGCGCAGGCTGGCGAGGTCGGCGTCGTTGAGGCCGATCTCCTGCTTCAGATAACCCTCGGCCGAGCCGTAGCGGCTGTCGATCTCGGCGAAGGCATTCGCCAGGAACGGCGTGCCGTCCGCGGTCACCAGCGGATTGGGCTTGGCGTGCGCGGGATCGTTCTGGAAGCGCGCGAACATGCCGGCAATGGGGTTGCCCTTCGCCTGCGCCTCGGTAATCGGCGGCAGCTCCCACTGCGGGCGGCGCGACGGGGTGGAGAGGAGGTAATCCGCGTAGATCGTCTCCCGCTGCACGCCGAGCGCGCTCAGCACCATGGCCGAGACGAAGCCGGTGCGGTCCTGCCCGGCCGAGCAGTTGTAGAGCACCGGGCCCTCCTTGCCGAGCAGGCGGTCGAACACGAGCCGGACCTGCGGCGCAAGCTGGACGGGGAAGCGGCGATAGCCTTCCGCCAGGCCCTTCAGGGCGTCGCTCGGGGCTGCCTTGGCGGCGGGAGCTTGGCTGACGCCCTGCCCTATCCCCGCGAGCATCGGCGCCATCGAATAACCCACGGCGTTGTAGCGAATGCCGTCTAGCCTGGTCGGCGCGAGCACGCGCTCCTCGTCCGACCGCAGGTCGATCAGGTTGACGATGCCCAGCGCCTTGATCTCGGACACATCGGCCTCGGTCAGCATCGGTTGGCCGCCCGAGCGAAAGATCACGCCCCAGCGCACGTGCTTGCCGCCCGCTGCGGGGTAGCCGCCGATGTCGCGAAAGTTGGAGCCCTGCTCCAGCGGCAGGACGCGCTCGGCGACGCGCGAGACGGTTCCGGTGCGGCTGTCGCGCAGCAGGAAGTAGGGCCGCGTGCCGGGCGTGACGGTCGCCTCGAAGCGGCCGTCGGCGTCCTTGCCGGAGACCAGGCGCGCCTCGCCGGGGGCGGCATCGGGCCGATCCGCCTGCAACACGTCGACCGGGTCGGCGTCGCTCCAGCGCACGACCAGCTTGTCGGGCGCGGCGCGCTCCACCTTCATGTCCGTCACGGTGCCCGCCCAGGCGCTGACCGAGGTCAGTGCCGCCAGGGGAAGCCCGGCCAGCAATCGATAGTGCTTCATTGTGCTCTCTCCTCTTTGTCTTGTCGTCAGAACTGGACGGTGGCTTCGACGCCGTACGTGCGCGGCTCGTTGAAGATACCGCTGATCAGGGTCTCGGGCGTACCGGTCTTGAAGAAGGTATGCGCCTCGTTGAACAGGTTGCGCGACCACAGCGAGACCTGCAGCGCCGCCTTCGAGGCAAGGTCGATGTCGGCAAGCGAGAGCCGCGCGTTCACCAGGAAGGCGCTGTCGGTCAGGATCGTGTCGCTCGATTGCGAATGGTAGCCGTCGCCGCCATTGGCGTCGACGTGCGCGCGCAAGGTCGCGCCGGCGAAGGTCGCTTCGGGCAGCGGCAGGCTGTAGTCGATCGCGCCGCTGAAGGCGTTCTTCGGGGTATAGACCAGGAACACGTTCTGCGGCGGGGCGCTCGGGTTGAACGGATTGACCGCCTTTTCTAGGTCACCCTTGGTATAGGCGTAGGCGGCGGTGAGGGTCAGGCCGGCCACCGGAGCGATCGTCAGGTCCGCCTCGAAGCCCTTGATGGTGCCGTTGCCCTCTGCGTTCACGGTCTCGATCGTCGTGCGCGTCGGCCCGCCGGGCACCGCCGAAAGCCGTGCGTTGAAGTCGATCTGCTGGTTCTTGTAGATCGTGCGATAGGCGGCCAGGTTCAGGCGGACGTGGCGGTCCAGAAACTCGCCCTTGAAGCCCGCTTCCGCCGTCTCGACTTCCTCCGGATCGTAGGCGCGGTACGTCACCGATCGCGAATTGGCGCCACCTGCGCGATAGGCCGTGCCCCACTTGGCGTAGAGATGGACGGTGTCGCTGGCGTCGAAGGCGAGCGTGAAGGTCGGATCGACACGGCTGCTCGAGAAGCGGAAGCTGAAGTCGGTGTCGGCGCCGTTCACCTTGAACAGGTCGCCGTGCTTCTTGTCGCGGGTGTAGCGCGCGCCGGCGGTCAGGTGAAGCGCGTCGGCCAGCAGCGGAGGAGTCCAGGTCGCCTGACCGTAGAGCGCGAAGCTCTCCGCCACGGCGTCACTGGCGCGGTCGGGGAACGGCGTGACCTGCCCGGCCTCCAGCGAGGGCAACCGCGTCGGCAGCGCCGCGGCATTCGCCCCCCAGCGCATGGTATAGGGCGCCCAGGCCCAGTCGTCGCCCTTTTCGTGATAGTAGTAGGCGCCGGCCACGAACTCGATCCGCGGCAACGAGCCGACCGCCTGCAGTTCCTGGCTGTACTGCTCCTGGTGCATGTCGGCGAGGCTGTAGCGGCCGAAGTTGGTGTTGGGGGCGTAGGAGCCCTGGTGCGCGCCGCCGTTGTCGTACTGGCTCTGGCTGAGCTTGCGGTAGGAGGAGATCGAGCGCAGCACCACGCCGTCCACGACCGTCCAGTCCAGGTGCAGCGCATGGCCGTGCGTCTTGCCGATGCTCTCCTGCTCGGGCACGCCGACGTCGGCGGTTCCCACGCGGTCGGGCTGGACCTTGGTCACGTCGGCGAAGACGATGCTGGCCGACTTGGTCAGCACCTGCATGTAGTACGGCGTGCTCGCATCGCGCGAGATGTCGAAGTCGTAGCGCGCGCTGAAGCTGCCGCTCGGCTCCCACAGAACGCCGGCGTGCAGGCCCCGCTGGTCGAGCTGGTTGTAGTCCTCCTCGCCGTCGAGCGGATTGTCGAGCGTGCCGCCGCGCTTCACGACGATTCCGTCCAGCTTGACGCTGACGTTGGCGAAGCTGGGCAGGTCGAGGTGTGTCTCGGACTTGTAGCCACCGAAATTGCTGATCCCGCCGGTCTGGGCGAGGTGGAACTCGCCGCTGGGCTTGCGGGTGACGATGCTGACGGCGCCGCCCGTCGCGTTGCGGCCGAAGAGCGTTCCTTGCGGGCCCTTCAGCACCTCGATGCGCTCCACGTCATAGAGCGCGGCGCCCAGCCCTTGCGAGCGACCGAGATAGATGCCGTCGATATAGATGCCCACGCCCGCATCACGGCTGGGCTGGTTGGAATCGAACGGCACGATGCCGCGAATGCCGACCGCCAGCGCCGAGTTGCGCGAGGCGAACGGAGCGATCCGCAGCGACGGCACGGCCCCGTCCTGCAGGTCCTTGAGGCTGACGACGCCGCGGTTCTTGAGGTCGGTTGCATCGAGCACGGAAATCGCCACCGGGGTCTTCTGCAGATCGGTCTCCCGCTTCTGCGCGGTGACGGTGATCTCCCCCAGGCCGGCGCCTGCATCCTCGGCCTCCTCCGCATGGGCCAAAGAGGGCCAGGCGAGCAGGCTCAAGAGCGATGACCCGGCAAGGGCGATGGTACGCGCACGGCGCAGCGAATTGGTCGACATGAAACCCCCAAGTGATGGAATGGGGGCGAACTAGAACGGTTGTATGTACATTGAGTGGCGTTTGTATCTCACTTTGGTGACATTGCGAATGCCCTGGAACAGGCTCCGGAATTGAGAGCAAAGTCCCACTTGCCTTAAGCCGCGCGCTGCGCCATCGCGAAACGCGATGCCGCGCACACGCAAGACGCAAGACGGACCCGGGATTTCCACCAGCGATCGGCTGATCGAGGCGGTGATCGAAGCCTGCTGGACATGCGGGAGCAGCAACGCTTCGGTGCGTTCGCTGGCGGCACGGGCGGATGCCCCCATCTCCAGCATCTATCATCACTTCGGAAGCATGGAACAGTTGTATGTGAGCGCGCAAGAGCATGCGCTGGCTCTCGCCCGAGCGTGGTGCGATCAGCAGCGCACCGCTCTGGCGGCCCTGCCCCGATTCTCTGCGCACGCTTTCGCGCCGCTGATGGCCGCCCTCATCGACGACTTCTGCGAAGCGCAGCGCGCCGTCGCGTTCGCCTGGCGCGATTGCGAACTGATGGCCGCGCGTTCGCCGCGCCACGCCCCCCTGGCGCGCCGCTGGGCGATGCTCTGGACCGAGTTCTGGAGCGACCTCAGCGCGCGGGCGGGACTGGGCGACCATTCCGCCCTGACGACGCACTTCTTCCAGGGCGAAAGCCTGCTGCACCTCATGCAGTGGCAGCGTACCATCGACCGCCCTTGCCTTGAGGAGACCTGCGCCGGATGGGTGCTTTGGCTTGAGGGCCGACTGGCACCGGGCGGTGAGTGGCGCCGCTTCGGTGCCGAGCAGGCGCACCGGGAGATGCCACCGCTCACCGCGTTCAGCGGGACGATGGAACGGATCGCCGACACCGCCGCCGACATCGTCGCCGAACAGGGCATCAGCGGCCTGACCCATCGCGCGGTGGCGGCACGGGCGAACCTGACGCTCGGCGTGATCTCGCACAACTGCCACTCCAGCGCCGACCTCGTGCGCGCAGCCTTCGAGACGATCTACCGCCGAACGGTGGCGTCGAGCGCACCGGGCGATCTCGCGCAGGAAGGGCCGGACCAGCCCTCCGAGTTCGACCCACTGCCGCCCCATAGTCCCGAGGCGCTCCTCTGTGCGATGGACGAACTGCTGCTCGCGGTCGCGCGCAACCCATCGCTGCGCCCCTTCGCGCCGCAGCTGCGCTACTGGCGCGGACGCACCAGCGGAAAGGTGCTCGAAGCCATGCTCGCACCGGACCGGGTCGTATCGCCACGCGACGCAGCGCTGTTCTCGGCCATGGTCGCGGGCATGCGCAAGTGGTCCCTGGGCCTGGACGAAGGAGCAGCGACGGATCACCGCAAGCGCTGCATGGCACAAGTCGCGGCACTGCTGAGGGACGGCAAGGATCGCATGTAGAGCCTCGCACGGGACGCAGGGATCGATTCCGATAGGCTTGGACTGCTATGCGCGGGTCGAGCACCCGCACCAGCTCAAACGCGCTTCAGCCTTGACCCAAGCGCTTCCCACGCTGGAAAGCCTGTCCCGTGGGAAACCGCCGATGTGTGGGTGGAAGTGCCTTAAGGTAGGTGGTGCCCCATAGAGGCAAAAGACGGGCACTCAGAACATTGGGAAATTCTGGTGCCACGGACATGAGCAGCCGAATGTCAGAGGCGTTCCAGCCGTGAATTTCAAATCTCAAGCCTTTCAGAATCCCCTTTGAGCCATTCGGCAATCAATGCGGCCACGCCACGTCCTCCAAGCCGTTTGATCGAGCATTTCCAAGCGATTGCGACCCGCCATGATGCAGCTTTCAATTCCATGAGACTGAGACTGTCGCGCTCCTTGCTGCAAGGCTTCCATCGAGAAGACGTGACTCAAAGCTCTTCCTCTTGGTCCCGAGGCGCTTCTGTGCCACCGCGATCGAACATCTTCAGCCAAGCCCTTACGCGCAGATCGCCGTCGGCCGCCAGGCGGCGCAGTTCGATCCGCGCCTTGATGCGGCCGCGCCGACTGTCGGGCCAGTCGGCGAATTCCGGCGCAGCACCGATTTCGATCATGGAACGAACCGCGTTCGCCGTGCGCCGATCTTCGTCCAGTCCGAAACGTTCCAGCAGCGGGGCGAAGGCACGGTCGAGCGCAGCGTCGAACGGCTTGCGCTCGCCCAGCGGCGTACGCCATGGCGAGGCGGGATGGACGTTCAGCGCCGATTGCCAGCCTTCAGGGATGGGCACGTTCGCCGAATGTCCGCGATCCTGGGAAATCAGCTTTGGCAGCAGATGGGTATGCGGGCCTTCGGGCGACTTGCCGTCCGGCGGCGGGATCGGCTGAAACACCTCTACCCGGCCCGCCGGAGACAGCAGCACGCGATGCGGCTGTGCGCGCAGCACTTCCGCCATGACCGTCCCATCGCTAAACACCGACTGACCCTGCGTTGCTTCCATCGCGGCGATCAGGCCCGCGTCCTGCGTGCGAAGGCACATGGTAACGACACCCGACCCGACACCCAGATCGAACAGGCGGTCACTCCGCTCGGTGATCCGGATTGCCTGTTCGTCTATCCCAAGGTCGCGGACGACGCGCGGGCCGCTTGGCTTGCACGGTACGCAGAAGGCCAGTGCGTGCCCCCAGCTTTCCCCATCTGCCGAGAGACTGTCCCAGGCGATCGGGGTCAACGCCGCACCACGCTGGACCCGGATGGCGCCGCGCGCCGTGCAGGCTTCCAGCCGATCCGATGTGTGGACCAAATCCACGGGCTCATCGGGGTCTCGGATGAACTCGCCGATGGCGCCGAAACTGCCGATGCTCCAGCCATGCGCGGGATCACCCAGCAGATCAGCTATCAGGTCGAAGGGATCGTGCGGCAGGCTCATCCAGATCTCCGGTCATCAAGGAAGCGGACGGCCACTCCATCGGCGTCGCGCAGGATACGAATGCGCACATCATAGAGCGTGGCCAGCAGGTCTTCGGTCACCACCTCCGCTACGGGCCCTTGCGTCAGCAGGCGGCCGTCCCTGATGGCGACGATGTTGTCCGCGTGATTCAGCGCCAGATCGAGGTCGTGGATGGCGACGATTACCGTCCGCCCAGCGTCGGCTCGTGCCCGCAGCCGCCGCATGGCATCGATTGCGTGACGGGGATCGAGGCCGGCAGTGGGTTCGTCCACGATGAGCAATTCGGGATCGCCGACGATCGCGCGCGCGAGCATGGTCCGCGCGAGTTCACCACCCGAGAGCGCCGTGGCGGGGCGATCGCGCAAGGCAAGCAAGTCGCAGGCGGCCAGTGCCTCCTCCACTGCAGGGACAAGTCTATCCGGCAACACTCCGAAAGCTGGAAGGCTGGGCGTCAGGCCAAGCGCCACGACCCGCTCGACGCTGATTGGCCACTCCACGCCTGCCCGCTGTGGAAGATAGGCGCGGCGCTGCGCCAGCAGCTTGCGACCGATCGTTGCCAGGGCGATATCGCCCAGTCGAACCGTACCCGCATCAGGCACGAGCAGACCTGCCGCTAGGTCCAGCATCGTGCTCTTGCCTGCGCCGTTGGGGCCGATGACGGCGGTCAGCCCCCCGGCGGTGAATCGCAGTGAAATGTCATGGAGGATGGTCCGTTCGCCGCGCCGCACGCGGATATGATCGAGAATGAGATCGCTCATGCCGTCATCCTCCGCACATGCAGGATCAGCCAGAGGAAGAAAGGCGTACCCAAAAGGCTGGTGAACACGCCGATGTTGAGCGGCGCACCACCCAGCACTATCGTCCGCGTCGCCACGTCGGCAAGGGTCACAAGCAGTGCGCCAGCCAGCATCGCCGGCAGCAGCACCCGGCCCGGTTGATGGCCGACGAGCGGGCGGACCAGATGGGGCGCGATCAGGCCGACGAAGCCGATCGATCCAGCGATCGACGTCGCCGCCCCGACGCTGAGTGCCGTCCCCGCGAGCGCCAGCAGACGAATGCGAGCAACCGGGATGCCCAGACTTTCGGCCTGAACATCGCCGAGCGTCAGCGCATCGAGCGCCCGCCCGGTGAGCAGCAGCATGAGAAGACCAGGCACCACGAACGGCAGGGCGAGCGTGACGTGGTCCCAGCTACGATCGCTGAGCGATCCCATCAGCCAGGTCATGATCTCATAGGCGGCATAGGGATTGGGGGCGAGGTTGAGAGCCAGCATGACCAGCGCCATGGTGATGCTGCTGATCGCAACGCCGGTCAGGATCAGGGCCAAGGTACCGCCGCTCCGCGCGAGCATGAGCGCGATGCCCGCCGTTACGAAAGCACCCGTTAGCGCGAACAGCGGAGTCGCCAAACCGAAGCTGGAGGCAAATCCGAAATAGATGGCGATGACCGCACCCAATGAGGCCCCCGACGTCACGCCCAGCAGCCCCGGTTCGGCGAGCGGATTGCGCAGCAGCCCCTGAAGCGTAGCGCCGGACAAGCCCAGGCTCGCACCGATTGCCATTGCAAGGATGATACGTGGCAGGCGAATCTCCCGCACGATCAAGCCGGGCAGATCGGGCGTCGCGGAAAACAGCGCGTTCGACGCCTGCCCCGGCGTCAGCCACACCGTACCGGCAAGAATCGAGAGCAATGCGGCTCCGACAAGCAGCAGCGTCAGGACGGGCGTGAGCCAGCGGTTCATAACGATCTCGCGGGTGCGAAGGGCAAAGGCGTCTTCACCCGCGCTGCGGCGTTCCGCAGTTCGGTGCGCAAGGCCATTGCGGCGTCACCGACCATTGGTGTGCCGCACTGATAATAGGCCTGCCGGATCGTCAGCGTGCGCGCGCCGTCCCAAAAGCGGCGTACCAATGGATGCCGCTCGGTATTGTCGCGCAGCCCGGGCTTGCGGCCGAGCCCAGCGCCCTTCACCAACAGGGCTGGCGCGGTTGCCAGCAGCACTTCCACATCCGGACGTCCATAGCTGGTCGCCGGCGGTCTGTTGGCAACGTTGACCGCGCCCGCCGCTTCAAGCACCGCGTTGTAGAGCGAGCCATCGCTGGCGTTGAAACCGGCGCCGTCCCAGGCGGCGATGCGCAGGCGCGGCCCGGGATCGCGGGCGAGGTGGGCAAGCTGCAGGTCCATCCGGGCGATCCGCGCCTCGCCCTTCGCTTCCTCTCCCACGGCCCGAGCGACCTGCCGGGTGATGCGCCTTATGTCGTCGAAGCTCTCGGCATGATCGACCTCGATCATCGGGTATCCCATGCGTTTCAGCAGCGAACGAGTGGCGGGCGTGGTGAAACTGCCCGCGACCACGAGGTCCGGCTTCTGCCGCACGACTTCCTCGGACAGGCCATGATTGACGCCGACCCGCATCGCCTCCCTATGCATCAGCGAACCATCCGGGTCACGTGACAGCCATGTGACCGACGCGATCCGCTCAGGCGGAAGCAGGGCAAGGACCAGCTGGTCCACGCACTGGTTCATCGACATGACCCGCACGGGTTTGGCCGGTCGGCCCTGTCCCTCCGCGCTGCCGACCGGAATCGGCAGCGCGGATAGCAGGAGCGCCGCTAGAAGTGCCGCGGCCCGCATCAGAAGCGGACGCGTACGCCGCCATAGCCAGCCCGGCCGGGCGTGGCGAAGCTGAACACTTCCTCATAGTCTTCGTTCAGCAGATTTTCGATCCGGCCAAACAGGGCGATGCCTTCGCTGATCTTGTATTCGGCGCTGAAGTTCACCAGCACATAGTCCTTCAGCGAGACACGCACCGGAACGTAGCTGGGGTCGGTATAGGCCACGTCGCTCTGACGGCCGTTATAGCGCATGGTCAGCGTGCCCGAGAACCGTTCGTCTTCACTGAAGACGGTCGCGTTGAAACTGGCGACATGTTTCGGGCGACGTACTTCCTCCGTGCCGTTCTCCCGAGCCTTGAGCCAGGTATAGGTCGCGTCGAGCCGGATCTGCGGGATCGGCCGGGCGCTGACGAAGACTTCGACACCATGCTGCTTGGACCGCGTGGAGCGATTGGACGGTGTCGCAACGAAATCCGGCGCGGGATAGGTGGTGTAGATTTCGTCCTTCAACCTGCTGTCGAAATACGTGGCCCCGATCGTCGCCAGATTGCCGCCAAAGCTCTGCTCGATGCCGGCCTCCCAGCCTTCCGACTTTTCCGGCTTCAGGTTCGGGTTGCCGATGTAGCGACCGTCCGCATAGCCATAGAGTTCGAAGTAACCGGGGTTCTTCACGCCCGTGCCATAAGCGCCGCGGATGCGGGTGCCCGTTGCGAAGCTGTAGCTGCCCTGCGCGCGCCAGGTGGTGACATCGTCGAACCGGTCATTCTCGTCCCGGCGGATCGACGCGCCGAGCGAAAGGGCGTCGTTCATGAGCAACTCGTACTGACCGACGATGCCGACATTGTCGGTATGCCGCTTGCCTTGGAAGGCGAAGGCAGACGGCGTCGTGTTCTGGAACTCCTCGCGCTCGACGTCTACGGCAGCGGTGAGGCGGTGGACGACCGTCTCGGTTCCGAACCGCAGGCTGGACTCGAAGCTACCCTTGTAGCGCTGGCCCTTGTCGCCGTAATCGAAACCCTCTGCGTTGTAGCCTTTGCGCGTCGTGTCGGCCAATTGCGCCGAGATGGCATTGGTCCATCGGCCGTCAAGCGCCGTAAGCTCCGCCCGCAGGAGGCCATAAAAGGCTTCGTTCTTGAAGTGCACGCCGGGGCTGTCGACGGTGTAGCCGAACAGCGGGCTGGTCGGATCGTCCTCGCTGTTGTTGGTGTCGGCATCTGTGTAGCTGTACCGGCCGACGCCGGTGACCGTGAAGTTGTCGGTGGGCGACCAAATCAGCTTGGCCGAAAGGCCGGCGCTGTCCGATCCGACGTCGCGCGTGCCGAACCGCGCAGTCGGTGTCCCATCGGTGTGGTAGTAAGAGCCGGACACGGCATAATCGAGCGTGCCAGTCACGCCAGCAGCGCGGGCACTTCCTGTATACGTCCCGAAAGACCCGCCTTCCGCCCTTGCGGAAAAGCCCGGGGCTTCTGCCCCGGTCAGCGTGATATACTGGATCACGCCGCCAATTGCGTCCGACCCATAGAGCGAGGATTGCTGGCCGCGCAGCACTTCGACCTTGGCGGCATCATCGGCGATCAGCGTACCGAAATCATATTCGCCATTATACGGATCAGAGGCCTTGATCCCGTCGATCAGGACGAGGACATGATTGCCCTCCGATCCACGAATACGAATCTGCGTCAGGCCGCCGATCGCGCCGGTCCGGCTGACCGCAACGCCCGGTACGTCCCGCAGGATGTCCGACACGATCCGGGTCTGGCGTGTTTCCAGTGCCTGCGCATCGAGCACCGTGACCGAAGCACCAAGCTGGTTGATCGGCACGGCATCACCCGAACGCGATGCGGTGACGACGATGGTGTCGCCCTTCGCGTCGGTCGTGGGCTGGGTCGGATTGGATTGCGCCAAGACAGGCGCTGCCGTCGCTGCCAGAGCCAACACAGAAGCATGAGCCACAAATTTCATCATCATTATCATTCCCCCCGCGCCCAAGCATTTGGCAGCGGGGCAGACCGGCACTCGGCCGTCAACCTGCCGCATCCGGCAGGCATCAGGCGAACGAACGGCGGGCCAGCGCCGGCAGACGGGCGCATGTCGCCCACCAACGCAGACCCCTGCGGCCCCAACCGCACAGGTTCGTCGCTCAGACGGAGAGTTACCGTGCCCTGACCATCCCCTGGACCAAAGCAAGAGCGACCTAGCGCCGGCAGGTCTCCTGGCTCGCGGGTCGTCGCTTGATGCACGGCCTTCCCAGGCCTCGCAGGACTTAGCGTCCGGCCCAGTGGCTGGCGAACCGGGACTTTTCCCGTCCGCACATGTGCATCTCGCTCACCGCTTACAGTTGCAGGGACAGCCTCGGATTGGGATGACTCTCGCCGTCCGCACCGCGTTCCCTATTAAGTCCCTTCCGGGACACCGGCGCGATCTATGTCAGGCACCATGGCACCCGACGCCACGTGCGATACAACGACATCCTGCTGGCGACAAGTGCCGAACGACGCTTCAATAGGCCGGCAGGGACTAGGCCGCGTGGACAAATTCCGTGTCGACGGAATGACCGAAATGGGGTGGTCAACTGCTTTTCCGATTGTTCGCGCATACGTGCTAAGACGGTGCCGCCGGCGTGACGGAATAGGTTAGACGTATCGCTAGAGCGACCCCGGCGACGGGGTGCGGGTTCGATCATTGACGTGACATATCGTGGTTTGAGGCGTCCGCAACGGGGCGATGTCGCGGCATCGCTATTCTTTGAGCTTGGAGGCCATTGCCTCGCGGTACTTCCTCAGAGCGAAATCCTTAGCGACCTCGCGCTGCGCAAAAGCAACGCTGTCGGGTCTGGCCTGCCGTTCGACAGGGGAAATTTGCTGAACGACCTTCGCTTTCCGCTTGGCGCTGCTCGTTCGCGATCGACTGGCTGAAACAACGCTGGACATGGTGCAAGACTACCTCACCTCCTATCCGGTTGGAAGGTCCTCCATTGGGCGGAAGCCGTCGTAGCCATCCTCCCCGGAACGGGGAGGGGGACCACCCGCAGGGTGGTGGAGGGGCACCCTCGGTGTGCGTGCCATCGCGTTGGCCCGCAGCAGAACCTCCTGCCGATCAAGGTCACGCAAACCGCTCGTGCCCCTCCACCATGCTTCGCATGGTTCCCCTCCCCCAAAGGGGGAGGATGGGGCGAAACCGGAAGTCTCAATTTGTCCACGCCGCCTAGGAAACCATTTGATGGCGGTTTCTGTCTAAAGCCATTTTTCGACCGGTCGCTTCTGAACAGCAGGATTGTCCCAGACGCGCAAGTCCGGCTCACCACCGAAATTGGGCGCCATCGGGTTCAGATCTCCTTATTCCCCGCGAGGGCGAGAGCATCCTCTCCTTCCATTCCAAGGTAGCGAACCATATTTTCGATCTACCCATGGCCACCTTGGCCACCTTCAGAACGATTGCGGGCGAGTTCGCGGGCGAATGGCTCTGTGGGCTTGCGACCAGATCAAGCCGTCTCGGCCAACTCAAAACGAGCATCAGATTTTGACGAAAACCGCCGTGAATCCGTCGGCCGGCCAGCGACCCGGCGGCGGGCGGCAATGTCAGCGATGCTTGGAGATGGCCGCTAAACTGCATGATTATGCTCGCCCCTCAAAGAGACCAATCACGCTGTGCGGCGCGTCTTCGCCGAAAAAGCGCGCGAGATTGTCGGCCGACGCCATCGCGACCGCTTCCGCTCGCGGAAACAGGTCGTGCTCATAGGCAGCTAGTGCCGCCTCCACGTTGTTGGGACACCGGAGGATCGCCTCGGCCAGTCTTGCGCCGTCTTCCATCGCGAGGTTGGCGCCCTCGCCGGCGAATGGCGACATGAGATGGGCGGCATCCCCGATCAGGGTCACACCTGGCACGCGAGGCCACGACATGCCGACCGGAAGTGCGAAGATTGGACGGGGAACGGGATTGATGCAGCTGTCGCGAATAAACGCGGTCAGCGTCGGCGACCAACCGTCGAACTCTTGCGCGATGCGGCCAAGTCCGGCTGCAACGTCGGTAAAATCGATCGCCCCTATCCAGTTCTCGGGCCTATTGAGCGCGGCATAGCCGCGGGCAGTCCCGTCCGGGTAGCGGTGCACCATGATCCCTTTGCCCGGCGCGACCGCCATCAGGGTGCCGCTGCCGATCGCGTCGATCGACGCTGCATACTTCACGGGGTCGAGCAGTGCTATTTCGATAAAGCAGGTGCCGGAGTAACGCGGCGTCGGGGAAGAGAGGAGCGGCCGTACCTTTGACCAGGCGCCATCAGCGCCGACCAGCAGGTCGACCGTTGTGCCAGTCCCATCGCTGAAAGCGATCGCGTGTCGTCCCTCGCCGAGAGGAGTCATCGCGGTCGCTTTGCAACCCCAGCGGATCGTCCCGTCGGGCAACGATTTGATAAGCATCGTGCGAAGCTCGCCGCGATCGACTTCCGGACGCATCGAAGACGGATCTCCCACCTTGTCAAACAAGAGCCGGCCGTCTGAGGCGACGACGCGCTTGGCATCCTCGCCTGGACGCACAAGGTGCAGGAAGGAATCGAACAAGCCCGCCGCCTTCAGCGCGCGCTGGCCGGAATGCTCGTGGATGTCGAGCAAGCCGCCCTGTGTGCGCGCCGAAGGAGAGGCTTCCCCTTCGAAGATAGTCGTCGAGACCCCGTGCCGATGAAGGACGCGAGCTAACGTCAAGCCGCCAAGGCCTGCGCCGATGATGCCAATGGTATGATTCATGTGTGGACGACCCCCGTTGGGCAAGATCGA
>NZ_JBHLWK010000017.1:0-171776 GCF_042432915.1 Novosphingobium soli | reverse complement strand
GGGTTCGCCACCCTTCGACAGGCTCAGGATGAGCGGGCGAGCTGGGGCGCGCGTGGACACGCGACCCCTCCGCCAATTTGAACCACCCGCGGCGTGCCTAGCCCCCCTCGCTGAGGTCTATCACCAGCCGCTCACCGACGCGCCGACTGATGAATCCCTCATCCGCTCAGGCTGAGCCTGTCGCAGCCCCGGCTCCACTCTCCCGCGGAAAGGCTCAGCCGAAGGTCCAGGGCTCCTCGCCTTCCAGCTTGGTGCGGTGCATCATGCGGCCGCAGGTGGGATCGTAGGCTTCGGCGCGGTGCATGGTGCCGGTGTTGTCCCAGATCACCAGGTCGCCCACTTCCCACTCGTGGCTGTAGGTGAAATCTTCGCTGGTCGCCCATTCGCGCAAGCCGTGGATGATCCGGGCGCTTTCGAGATGGTCGACGCCCTCGACATGGTGGCAGGTGCAGCCGAGCACGAGCGACTTGCGGCCCGACGCATGCTTCCACACCAGCGGCAGCACCTTCTCGCCGATGCCCTGCATGCCCTTGAGCTTGGCGAGGCTCGGCTCCGGCTCGTAGTAGAACAGCGAGGCCCAGGGGCCGTGCACCACGCGCAGGTCTTCGTAGTAGGCCTTGTCCTCGTCCGACAGCGCTTCGTAGGCGGCATAAGTGTTGGAGAAGCCGGTGTTGCCGGTGCCCTTGGGGCTGGGCACCTTGCACGAGAGCAGCGAGGCCAGGATGGGAACCTCGTTGCGGGTGCCGTCGATGTGCCAGTAGAGCGAGCCCTTCAGGTACTCGGCGCTGCTGGGGTTCTCCTTGACGTCGAGCGTGATCTTGCTCGGCCCGCCGTCCGGCCCCTCGGGCGCATAGACGCCGAGGGTCTTGGTGAAGGCGATCTGCTCCGCATCGTCGAAGTGGATCTGCGGAAAGACCAGGATGCCGCGCGCTTCCAGCTCTTCGCGGAGCGCGCCGGCGAGTTCGCCCGAAAGGAGCTCCTCCTTGGTGTTGAGGATGCGGCTGCCGATCTTCGGCTTGATGTGCTCTGCCCTGAGCAGGGTCGCGGTGTCGACCGACATGGTATGTCTCCCAAGGTTCCTGTACGAGAACGCTGTTACCACGTTCTTCGCCATGGGCGCGGAAGAATCAATCCGCCATGGACGCTTCGTTCCGCGGGAGCGGTCAATCAGCGCCGGCGCGGTATGTCGGGCGGCAACTCAGGCGGCCAGTCAGGCGACGTGTCCGGCACGGGGTGCCAGGGTCTCCAGCCACCCTTCGACGATGCGCCGGGCCTCGGCATGGCCGGTGCGCACGCCCAGCCCCTCCTCCATCACGATGGCCCGTCCGATCCCGGCGAGCACGACGCTGAGCCCGGCGGGGTCGAAGCCGGCGAGCCGCTCCGCGCGGTCGCCCAGGATGTGCCTGAGGATCCCCACCTGGCGGGCGCGCATCTCCTCGCTGTGCTCGGCCATGTAGGCGCGCACGGCCGGCCGGTGGTTGGCCAGCGCCATGAACTCCAGCGCCATGGCCGTCCGGCTGGTGTCGATGAAGAAGTCCCACAAGGCGCGCAGCGGATCGTCCGAGGCGAGCGCGGCCTCGATCATGCGATCGCTTTCCTCCGCGCCCTGCCGCGAGACGGCGACCAGCAGGTCGTCGGTGGTGGGGAAATAGTAGTGCACCAGCGAGGGCTTGAGCCCGGCCCGCGCCGCCACCCGGCGGCTGCTGACGGCGGCGTAGCCCTCGTCCCGGATCAACTGGTTGGTGGCCGCGATGATGAGCGCCCGCGTCGCGGACGTCTCGGCTCCGACCCTGCGCGCTGCGCCTGCCATCGTGTTCCCCTTTGCGACCGGCCTAGGGGTGCGGCGGCGGAAGATCAACCGGGCCCGCCAGAAAGGACTCGCGCCAGACTTTTGTTCGCTGTATGTTCCGCATCATGAAGCCATGGAAGGGCAGAGGTGCAGTCAGTGGCGCGACCAGCGCGCGCTTCCACCTGCCCGCGCGCGAGGCGGACGGCGACTGGCTCGACGCCGCCGAAGCGATCGACGGGCCCGCACGGCATCCCCTGACGACGGTGACCGAGGAGCACCCGCGCTCGATCCTCTCGTTCAACCAGTCCCCCGACGTGCCCTTCGACCGCTCGGTGAACGCCTATCGCGGCTGCGAGCATGGGTGCATCTACTGCTTCGCGCGGCCGACGCATGCCTATCACGACCTCTCGCCCGGGCTCGACTTCGAGACCCGGCTGTTCGCCAAACCGGCCGCGGCGGCGCTGCTGCGCGCGACGCTGGCGAAGCCGGGCTACAAGCCCGCGCCGATCGCGATGGGCACCAACACCGATCCCTACCAGCCGATCGAGGCGCGCTATCGCATCACCCGCGCCGTGCTGGAGCTGTGCCTGGAGACGGGCCACCCGGTGACGATCACCACCAAGTCCGACCGGGTGCTGCGCGACCTCGACCTCATCGAGGCGCTGGCCCGGCGCAACCTGGTGCACGTCGGCATCTCCATCACCAGCCTCGACGCGCGCCTGTCGCAGACGCTGGAGCCGCGCGCGGCCTCTCCGGCGAAGCGGATGGAGGCGCTCGGGCGCCTCGCGGCCGCAGGAGTCCCGGTCCATGTCTCGGTCGCGCCGGTCATCCCCTCCATCACCGACAGCTTCATGGAAGCGATCATGGCCGAGGCCGCCGGCCGCGGCGTTCGCGCGGCGAGCTGGATCGTGATCCGGCTGCCCCACGAAGTCGCGCCGCTGTTCCGCGAATGGCTCGACACCCACTTCCCCGAACGCGCGGGCAAGGTCATGGCGACGATCCGCTCGATCCGCGGCGGGCGGGACAACGACCCCGACTTCTTCAGCCGCATGAAGCCGCAGGGCGTCTGGGCCGACCTGTTCCGCCGCCGCTTCCGCGTCGCGGCGGCGCGGCTGGGCATGACCGGGCCGCAGGTCGCGCTCGATTGCACGCAGTTCCGGCGGCCCTCGGTGGACGGGCAACTCTCGCTGCTGTGAGCAAGCGCAATTGCCGCAAGGTGATTGGGCGCGCGGGCGGGCGGCGGCTATGGCAAGGCATGGCCGCAGATCCGATCCGCGTCGAACGGCGCGAAGCCGTGGACATCGTCACGCTCAACCGCCCGCAGGCGCTGAACACCTTCGACGAGGCGATGACTTTCGCCTTGCGGGACTACTTCGCCGCCCTGCCCGAACGGACCGAGGTGCGCGTGGTGGTCCTGCGCGCGGAGGGGCGCGCGTTCTGCGCCGGGCTCGATCTCGGCGGCTGGGCACAGGACCCCGAGCGCGGGCAGCTGCAGCATTTCTGGCGGCTGCAGCGCGCCATCGCCGGGCTGCTGGAGCTGATGCGCGCCTGCCCGCAGCCGATCGTCGGGCTCGGCAACGGCGCCGCCTGCGGGGCGGGGTTCTCGCTCCTGCTGGCGAGCGACGTGCGCCTCGGCACGCCCGACCTCAGGATGAACGCGGCCTACATCAAGGTCGGCCTGGGCGGCTGCGACCTGGGCTGCAGCTACTTCCTCCCCCGCCTGGTCGGCGCCTCGGTCGCCTCAGAGTACATGTTGACCGGCCGCTTCATGACCGCGGAACGGGCGCTCTCGTGCGGACTGCTGAGCCGTATCGTGCCGGCCGAGGACCTGCTCGGGGCCGGGCTGGAGCTGGCGGAGGAAATGGCCGCCAACGCGCCCATGGGGCTGCGGCTCACCAAGGATGCGATCAACCGCAACCTCGATGCGCGCTCGCTGGCCGACGCCATGGCGGTGGAGGACCGGCAGCAGGTGATGATGCTCATGAGCGAGGACTTCGCTGAAGGCGTCGCCGCCTTTCGCGAGAAGCGACAGCCGCTCTACCGCGACCGCTGAGGCGGGGCGCAACCCGGACGCGCCCCGTGCGTTGCGGGGTGCATCCTGTTGGGAAAGGAGTCGCAGAGATGGTCGACGAAACCGTGACTACCCAGCGTCCGGCGGACCCCGCCACGACGCATACCACCGTCATCCACGAGAACCGCTCTTCGGGCAGCGGCATGGGCATCATCATGGCGCTCATCCTGCTGGTGGTCGTGATCGGCGGCATCTACCTGTTCAGCCAGAACAGCGAAGTCGCCAAGGACAACGCGGTCGCCGAGGCGGCCAGCGACGTGGGCAACGCCGCCACCAAGGTGGGCGACGCCGCCCAGGACGCGGTCAGCACCGAGAAGTAACCGTCGCCACGGGGCCGGCTGCGCCGGGCTGGCCCTTTGGCGCTGCCCCCCGCTGTCCTAGGCCGCCATCGCCACGCGCTCGGGGCCGCGCTTGGCGGTGAGTGAGACGTTGCTGATGCCGGCGATGCTCTGGAGCTGTTCCGCGAACTCGCCTTCGAGCGCGAAATCGCGGCCGAGGCGCACGGCCTGGCGGCGACCGTCCGGCAGGACCAGGGTGGCGATCACCTCGCCGGCGCCGCGCGCACCCGGGCGCATGAGCAGCGCCAGTTCCTGCACCGCCTCGATCCGGTCGATGTCGAGCTTGAGCACCATGCGCGCGTCGGCCTTCACCTCGGCGAGCGGACGGGCGCCGCGCACGGTGACGCGCGGGGGTTCCTCGGGGCTGGGCGAATCGAGCTCGACATTGAGCAGCACGCAGGCCCCCTCGCGCGCCCACTTCACGAAGTTCTCGACGAGGCTCTCCTCGAAGCAGGAGGCGGAGAAGTTGCCCGACTGGTCCGAGAAGTCGGCCATGACGAAGTCCTTGCCCTTGCGCGTCTTGCGCTTCTGGACGCCCTCCACCATCGCCGCCATCACCGCGCCGGTGCGGCCGCCGGCGCCCCCGGCCATGAGGTTGCCGTAAGTCCGCGCGCCGTTGGCCGAGGCCACCGCGCGGTACTGCTCCACCGGGTGGGCGGCGAAGTAGAAGCCGAAGGTCTCGCGCTCCTTGGTCATCTGCTCGGCGCGGTCCCAGCGCTCGGCCTCGACCAGCCGCAGCCCCTGCTCGGCGTGCTCCTCGCCGCCGAACAGGCCGTGCTGGCTGGAGTTGCGCTCGCGCGAGGAGCGATCGGCCTCGGCCAGCAGCGTGTCAGCGTTCGCCAGCACTTTGGCGCGGTTGGGCTCGAGCGCGTCGAAGGCCCCCGCGGCGGCGAGACTTTCCAGCTGCCGGCGGTTCATCGAGCCGGCGGGGGCGCGGCGAAACACGTCGTCCAGGCTCTCGAACGGGCCGTTCGCCTGCCGCTCGGCGACGATGGCGTCCATCGCCTTCTCGCCCACGTTGCGGATCCCGGCGAGCGCATAGCGGACCGCATGACTCTCGGCCGTCTCCTCGACGATGAACTCGGCCTCGGAGCGGTTGATGTCGGGCGGCGCCAGTTCGATCCCGTTGCGGCGCGCGTCGTCGACGAAGATCGCCAGCTTTTCGGACTGGTGCATGTCGAAGCACATGGCCGCGGCGTAGAATTCGTGCGGGTAGTGCGCCTTGAACCAGGCGGTGTGGTAGGCCAGCAGGGCATAGGCCGCGGCGTGGCTCTTGTTGAAGCCGTAGCCGGCGAACTTGTCGATCAGGTCGAACAGCTCGTTCGCCTTGTCGGGCGCGATGTCCGAGTGCTCCTTGCAGCCGTCGACGAAGCGCTGGCGCTGCTTGTCCATTTCGGCCTGGACCTTCTTGCCCATCGCGCGGCGCAGAAGGTCGGCATCGCCCAGCGAGTAGCCCGCCAGGATCTGCGCGGCCTGCATGACCTGCTCCTGGTAGACGAAGATGCCGTAGGTCTCGCCCAGGATCCCGGCCAGCTTGTCGTGCGGATACTCGATGGGGGCGAGGCCGTTCTTGCGCTGGCCGAACAGCGGGATGTTGTCCATCGGGCCTGGCCGATAGAGCGAGACGAGCGCGATGATGTCGCCGAAGTTGGTCGGCTTCACCGCCGCCAGGGTGCGGCGCATGCCTTCCGATTCCAGCTGGAACACCCCCACGGTGTCGCCGCGCTTGAGCAGTTCGTAGACCGCGGGATCGTCCCAGCCGAGGGTCGAGAGGTTGATGCTGACGCCCCGCCGCTCCAGCAGGTCGCAGGCCTTGCGCAGCACCGACAAGGTCTTGAGGCCGAGGAAGTCGAACTTCACGAGCCCGGTGTCCTCGACATACTTCATGTCGAACTGCGTCACCGGCATGTCGGAACGCGGATCGCGATAGAGCGGGATCAGCTTGGCGAGCGGGCGGTCGCCGATGACCACGCCCGCAGCGTGGGTGGACGAGTTGCGCGGCAGTCCTTCCAGCTGCACCGCGAGGTCGACCAGCCGGCGCACTTCCGGGTCGGTGTCGTACTCGCGCCGGAACTCGGCCACCGGCGGGTCCTTGGTGACGCCGTGCGCCTTGCGCCCGTGGATCGCCTCGGTGAGCGTCCAGGGGTCGGTGGGATGGTTGGGGACCATCTTGCACAGCGAATCGACCCGGCCGTAGCCCATCTGCAGGATGCGCCCGCAGTCGCGCAGCACGGCGCGGGCCTTCATCTTGCCGAAGGTGATGATCTGCGCGACGTGGTCGTGCCCGTACTTCTTCTGGACGTAGCGGATCACCTCGCCGCGACGGGTTTCGCAGAAGTCGATGTCGAAGTCGGGCATCGAGACGCGTTCCGGGTTGAGGAAGCGTTCGAACAGCAGGCCCAGCCGGAGCGGGTCGAGGTCGGTGATGGTCAGCGCCCAGGCGACCAGCGACCCGGCGCCCGAGCCGCGGCCAGGGCCCACCGGAATGCCGTTGTCCTTGGCCCACTTGATGAAGTCGGCAACGATCAGGAAGTAGCCGGGGAATCCCATGCCGACGATGATCCGCGTCTCGAAGTCGAGCCGCTCGGCATATTCGAGGAAGTCCTCGGTCACCCCCCGCTCGCGCAGGGCTTCCCAGGCGGCACGGCGCTCGTCCCCCTGCAGGGCCATCGCGGCGTCGAGCTCCTCCTCGCCGACCTCGGGCCAGTAGGGCGTCAGCCGCCGCGCCAGACCGCGACGGGAATCGTCGGCGAGCATGCGCGCCTCGCCTTCGCGGTCGCCGGCAAGGCTGGGGAGCAACGGCTTGCGCTTGGGCGGCGCGTAGGCGCAGCGCTGCGCGACCACCAACGTGTTCGCCAGCGCCTCGGGCAGATCGGCGAACAGCTCCGCCATGTCCGCGGCCGGCTTCACCCAGCGCTCGGAGGAGGAGCGCGGGCGATCCGCCGCGTCCACCTGCGTCGAGTTGGCGATGCACAGCATGGCGTCATGGGCCGGGTGGAACTGCTTCTCCGCGTACTGCGCGGGATTGGAGGCCACCAGCGGGATCTCGCGCTGGTAGGCGAGCGCGATCAGGTCCTCCTCGCTTTCGTCCTCCTCGGGCTCGCCGGTGCGGGTGATCTCGATGTAGAGGCGGTCTCCGAAGAGCGCCTGCAGCGTGTCGCAGTAGCTTTCGGCCTGCTCGTGCCGGCCGGCGGCATAGAGCCGCGCGAGCGCGCCCTCGTTGCCACCGGTGAGGCAGATCAGCCCGTCCGTATGGCCGCGCAGCGATTCGAGCTCGACATGCGGGTCGAGCTCCAGCGGACGGTCGAGATGCGCGCGGCTGACGTGGTGGCACAAGTTGAGCCAGCCCGCCTCGTTCTGCGCGAAGAGCGCGATCCAGTCGATCATCCGCTCCAGCCCCTGCGCCACCGCGCCGGGACGGCAGATCGCCAGGAAGGTGCCGACGACGGGCTGCACGCCCGCCCCCTTGCAGGCGGCGGCGAAGGTGGGGGCGCCGTAGAGGCCGTTGCGGTCGCAGATCGCGGCGGCGGGGAAGCGGCGCTCCTTCGCCAGCTTGGCGATCGCCTTCGGGTCGATCGCGCCGTCCAGCATGGTGAAGCTGGAGAAGATGCGAAGCGGAACGAAGGGGGCATGGGACATCGCGGAAATCTAGGCACTGGACCCATGCCCGATCAAGGGCGCAGCGGCAGAACGCCGTGGATAGCCCGGCGCCCGGCCGGACCTGCCTGAGGAGGCCGAAGACCTCGCTGTACTCTCACGTATAAAGCGTTAACACCCTTGCCCTATAGTACAGAATGCGGCGCTTTGCTCGCGCCGTCAGATGGTTAACATTCGGTCACCGGAAAACCGGGTTGGGGCAGGAAGGCGCGTGCGGAAACAGCGAGCAGCACTGGGCCGAGCACCGCACTCGCGGGAGCGCGGATGAGCGCCTTGCCCGCCCCGGACATGACGACGATCGCCGCGTGCAGCACGGTGCTGGGCGCGATCATGTGCATCGCCGTCCTGCTCTCGTGGCTGGAGGACGGACGTCCCACGCAGCGGCGCTGGCTGTTCGCCCCCTTCGGCGTCGCGGTGCCGGCGGGCGTGTTGCTGACGTGGCCGGAGCTGGTGCCCGGGCCGTGGGGCCTGCGTCTGGGGTGGTTCGCGCTCACCCTTGTCTATGGATCGGCCTGGCTAGCCGCGCGGGTCATGGCGGGGCGTACCCCGCGGCCCCTTGCCATGCTGGCGCCCTGCCTGGCGGTGCTCCTGTTCTCCTGCACCGTCGCGGCCGAGGGCCACTGGCCCGAACTGCGCATGCTGCCCCGCACCCTCCTGTTCGCCGGCTTCAACGGCCTGGCCGCACGGGAGTTCGCGCGTATGCGCAACCCGCAGCTGCCGTCGGCGCGGACGCTGCGCTGGATCTTTGCAGGCTTCTGCGCCTTCGAGCTGGCCCGCGCGCCGCTCTCGCTGACGCTGCCGGCTCCGTTCGGGCCGGGCGAGCCGCAAGTCTGGACGATCGCGCTGTTCAACTTCCTGCTGGTCCTGGAAGGGCTGCTGCTGGGCGTGTTCATGACCGCGCTGGGGCGCGAGCAGCTGGCGGCGCAGCACTATCGCCTCGCCTCGATCGACCCGCTCACCGGCATCGGCAATCGCCGTGCCTTCGACGCCCGCATGGCGCGGCTTGCAAGCGAAGGACCCAACGGGTCCTGCACCGCCGTCGCCGTGCTCGACATCGACCACTTCAAGGCCGTGAACGACGAGTTGGGCCACGGCTTCGGCGACCTCGTCATCGTCGGCGCCGCGACGGTGGCGCAGGAGGTCTTCGGCAGTGCCAACGTGTTCCGCATCGGCGGCGAGGAGTTCGCCGGGATCATCGTCGCCGGGACGCAGGACCTGGTCGCGGCGCGGGCGGAGATGATGCGCGAAGCCTTCGCCGCCCGCGCGCATGTTCAGGGGGAAGTCTCGCGGCGCTGCACGATCAGCATCGGGGTGGCCGTGGCCGTACCCGGCGCCGAGCCCCATGCGATCTTCGCGGCGGCGGACAACGCGCTCTACTTGGCCAAGCGCCAGGGCCGCGACCGCTACGTGGTGGTATCGGGGGGTAAGTCCGCGCCCGGGGCCGACGTGGCGGCCTTTGCCGCCAGCGAGGGCTCCGCCACCGCCTTGCGCGCTGCCGTCGAGCGCCGCGCGGCGCGCCGCCGCTGAGCGCGGCTCACTGGGGGCCGGATCACTGGGGCGCCGAGGCCCCGGCGGGACGTCAGAGCAGCTTCTCGATGTCCTTCGCGATCGCTTCCGGCTTGTCGGTCGGCGCATAGCGGCGCACCACCTTGCCCTCCCGGTCGATCAGGAACTTGGTGAAGTTCCACTTGATCGCCTTGGAACCCAGCACACCGGGCGCCTGGCTCTTGAGCCAGTCGTACAAGGGCGTGGTGCCGGCGCCGTTGACGTCGACCTTGCCCATCAGCGGAAACGACAGGCCGAAGTTCACCTCGCAGAACGAGGCGATCTCGTCCGCGTCGCCGGGCTCCTGACCGCCGAACTGGTTGCAGGGGAAGGCGATCACTTCGAACCCGCGGTCCCCGTACTGCCGCCAGAGCGCCTCCAGGCCCTTGTACTGCGGCGTGAAGCCGCACTTGCTGGCGGTGTTGACGACCAGCACCACCTTCCCCAGCCGGTCGGCCAGGCTGGTGGCCTCACCATTGGGCAGGGTCGCGGTAAAGTCCGCGATGGTGCGCGGGTCGCCGCTCATGCCGCGGGGAAGTCGGCGCGGCGGAAGAGGTTGCGGATCTCGCCGATGCGCAGCGTGTGGTCGCCCGCCTTCTCGATCGCATAGTCGTCCTGCCGCTCCTCGGGCATGCCCATCACGAAGCGGATCAGCTCGGCCACGGTGCCGCTGCGGATCGTCTTGAAGTTGTGGAACAGCCCGCCGCCGTCCTCGCACCTATGGAGGTCGGCCGTATCGTCCCAGGGGTAGCTCCGCGACGAAGTCTCGCTGGCTTCGATGGTGGACGGGGTGTCGCTCATCGGCGATGTCCTTTTCTGTTCAACCTGGCACATTCGATGTGGGTACCGAAAAGCCTGAGGTCAACGCCGGTTCCGCCATTCCTAGGTCAGCACCCCGTCATGCAGGCGCACGACGCGGTCCATCGCCGCGGCGAGGCGCTCGTTGTGCGTGGCGACCAGCGCGGCGCTGCCTTCACCGCGCACCAGCTGCACGAACTGCGCGAAGACCCGGTCCGCGGTCGCCTCGTCGAGGTTGCCGGTAGGCTCGTCGGCCAGGACCAGGTGCGGCCGGTTGGCCAGCGCACGGGCCACGGCCACGCGCTGCTGCTCGCCACCGGACAGCTTGCTCGGCCGGTGCTCCAGCCGCTGCCCCAGGGCGAGCGCCTCGAGCAGTTCGCGGGCCCGTGCCTCGCACGCCTCGCGCGGCTTGCCGGTGATGAGCTGGGGCAGCACCACGTTCTCGATCGCGTTGAAATCGGGCAGGAGGTGGTGGAACTGGTAGACGAAGCCGATGTGGTCGCGCCGCACCGCCGCCCGCTGGTCCTTGCCCAGCTTGCTGGCGTCGATGCCGGCGATCTCGATCCGCCCGCCGAAGCCGCCTTCCAGCAGCCCGATGGCCTGGAGCATCGTCGACTTGCCCGAACCCGAGGGGCCGAGCAGCGCCACGATCTCGCCGGGGCGGACCTCCAGGTCCACGCCGCGCAGCACGTCGATGCGCACGCCGCCCTGCTCGAAGCTGCGGGTGACCGCGGTCAGGCGGACGACGGGTCCGCTGGTGGATGCCGGGACGGCCTCATTCATAGCGCAGGACCTGCACGGGATCGGTGCTCGCCGCCTTGTAGGCGGGGTAGAGCGTGGCCAGGAAGCTGAAGACGAGCGCCATCACGCTGATCGTGGCGATCTCCACCGGGTCGGAGCGGGCGGGAAGCTCGGTCAAGAAGCGGATCGAGGGGTCCCACAGGTTCTGGCCGGTGAGGATCTCCACCGCATGCACGATCGGCTGGCGGAAGTAGAGGAACACGAAGCCCAGCAGCAGCCCGGCCACCGTCCCCATCGCCCCGATGCAGAAGCCGGCGGTGACGAAGACCTTGAGCAGCGAGTGCCGCGTCGCCCCCATCGTGCGCAGGATCGCGATGTCGCGGGTTTTGGCGCGCACCAGCATGATGAGCGAGGAGAGGATGTTGAACACCGCCACCAGCACGATGATCGAGAGCACCACGAACATCGCCACGCGCTCCACCGCCAGCGCCTCGAACAGCGACGAGTTGATGGTCTTCCAGTCGGTCACCACGGCCCGGCCGGACAGCTGGCGCTGCAGCGGCGCGAGGATCTCGCCCACCCGGTCAGGGTTCTCGGTGGTCACCTCGATCATGCCGATCGAATCGCCGGTGAGCAGCAGCGTCTGCGCGTCCTTCATCGGCATCACGACGAAGGCGTTGTCGTAGTCGTAGACGCCGATCTCGAAGATCGCCGCCACCCGGTAGGCGATCTGCCGCGGCACCGTCCCGAACGGGGTCGAGCGTCCCTGCGGGTTGATGATGGTGATGACGTCGCCCACTTGCGCGCCCAGGTTCTGCGCGAGCTGCGAGCCGATCGCGACGTTGTCGCTCTGCGGCCTGAGCTCGGCGAGGTTGCCCGCCTTCAGCTTGTCCTGGATGCGCCCGATGTCCTGCGGCGTGTTGCCGCGCACCAGGATCGCCTCCACCCGGCCGTTGAAGCTGGCGAGCAGCGGCTGCTCGATCAGCGGCGAGGCGCGCGTGACGCCGGGCGTGCGGCGCACGTCCTCCAGCACGCGCTGCCAGTCGTCGAGACGGCCGCCATAGGCCTGGATGATGGCGTGGCCGTTGAGGTTGACGATCTTGTCGAACAGCTCGGCGCGAAAGCCGTTCATCACGCTCATGACGATGACCAGCGCCGCAACCCCGAGCATGACCGCGACGAGACTGATTCCGGCGACCAGGGCGATGAAGCGCTCGCCCTTGCCAGGCAGCATGTAGCGCTTGGCGATCGTCCATTCGAAAGGGGATAGGATCAAGCGACGGGTCCGTCTGTGATCGGCAGGGCGAGCCCGGCATTACGGGGATGACCGCGCGCTGGCAAGCGGCGCGCCGGCCGGCCAGTTCGCAAGAACCCGAAAAAGCCGCGAGCCGCTGACGGGTTCCCGCCCGAGCCCGCCCTCCTTCGCGCGACGGTGCCGGCGCCCGCCTTGCCGGCCAGGTTCGGCAGCGCCGTCATCGTCCCGTCACGGCACAGGTGCAGGGGACCATCGGGGCCATGCGTCCTGCCGCAAGGGCCACCCTTCCCCCTTGCTTTTCGGCGCGATCGCAGCCAAATGCGCGTCGCGTTCTGACGCGCCAGCGGGCTGGATGAATCCATGAACATGACACACCCCTTCCGTGACGCCGACGGGGACAAGCTGCGCGAAGAGTGCGGCATCTTCGGCGTTATCGGCGCCCGCGAGGCTGCGAACATCGCGGCCGCCGGGCTCCATTCCCTCCAGCACCGCGGGCAGGAAGCGGTCGGCATAACGAGCTTCTCCGGGTCCGAGTTCCACTCGCATCGCGGCATCGGCCACGTCGCGCAGGTGTTCAGCCAGAAGGAGCTGGACACCCTGCCGGGCACGATGGCCTCCGGCCACGTGCGCTACGCCACCACCGGCGGCTCCGGCCTGCGCAACGTCCAGCCGCTCTTCGCGGACCTGGCCGAGGGTGGCTTCTCGATCGCGCACAACGGCAACATCTCGAACGCGATGACGCTCAAGCGCGACCTCGTGTCCAAGGGCTCGATCTTCCAGTCGACCTCGGACACCGAGGTCATCATTCATCTGGTCGCGACCAGCCGCTACCCCACCCTGCTCGACCGCTTCGTCGACGCGCTGCGCATGGTGGAAGGCGCCTATTCGCTGATCTGCATGACGGCCGAGGGCATGATCGCCTGCCGCGACCCGCTCGGGATCCGCCCGCTGGTGATGGGCCGCATCGGCGATGCCACCGTGTTCGCGTCCGAGACCGTCGCCTTCGACGTGATCGGCGCCGAGTTCATCCGCTCGATCGAGCCGGGCGAGCTGGTGCAGGTCGATCACAAGGGCACGATCTCCAGCCATCGCCCCTTCGGCAACCCGGCCCCGCGCCCGTGCATCTTCGAGCACGTCTACTTCTCCCGCCCCGACTCGGTGATGGACGGCCGCTCGGTCTACCAGGTGCGCAAGCAGATCGGCATGGAGCTGGCCAAGGAAGCCTTCGCCGACGCCGACGTGGTGATCCCCGTCCCCGACAGCGGCGTTCCCGCCGCCATCGGCTATGCCCAGCAGTCGGGCATCCCCTTCGAGCTGGGGATCATCCGCTCGCACTACGTGGGCCGCACCTTCATCCAGCCGGGCGACGCGGCGCGCCATGCCGACGTCAAGCGCAAGCACAACGCCAACCGGGCGGTGGTCGAGGGCAAGAAGATCATCCTCATCGACGATTCGATCGTGCGTGGCACCACGTCGAAGAAGATCGTCGAGATGATGCGCGATGCCGGCGCCGCCGAAGTCCACATGCGCATCGCCAGCCCGCCGACCGAGCATTCGTGCTTCTACGGCGTCGACACGCCGGAGCGCTCGAAGCTGCTGGCCGCGACGATGGACACCGAGGCCATGGCCGACTTCATCCAGGCCGACAGCCTTGCCTTCGTCTCGATCGACGGCCTCTACCGCGCGGTCGGCGAGGCGGAACGCGCCAACAAGTGCCCGCAGTTCTGCGATGCCTGCTTCACCGGCGACTACCCGACCAAGCTGACCGACTTCTCCGAGCGCTTCGCAGCCGAGCGCAACGCGGCGTGAGCGGAGCATTCGACGGACAGGTCGCGCTCGTCACCGGGGCCAGCCGGGGCATCGGCGAGGCCACCGCGATCGCGCTGGCGGCGCAGGGCGCCCACGTGGTGCTGACGGCACGCGACACCAAGGCTCTCGAAGCGGTCGAGGAACGGATCTTCCAGGCCGGCGGCGCGGCGACGATCGCGCCGGTCGACCTTGTCGAGCCCGACGGCATCGCCCGGCTCGCCACCGCCATCCAGCAGCGCTGGGGCAAGCTCGACATCCTGGTCATCAATGCCGCCGTCCTGCCGGAGCTGACCAGCGTCGCCGACATCGACCAGCGCGCCTTCAACAAGGCGCTCACCACCAATGTGCTCGCCAGCCAGGCGCTGATCGCCAACTTCGATCCGCTGCTGCGCAGGAGCGAGAACCCGCGCGTAATCGGCATGACCACCACCGTCGCGCAGGCGCCGCGCGCCTATTGGGGTGCCTATGGTGCGACCAAGGCGGCGCTCGAAGTCCTGCTGGACTGCTACGCGCAGGAAACCGCCCGCGTCTCCAGGCTGCGCGTCGCCATCGTCAATCCCGGCGCCACCCGCACCGCGATGCGCGCCCGGGCCTACCCCGGCGAGGCCCCCGCCTCGGTCAAGCCGCCCGAGACGGTCGCCGACCGGCTGATCGCACTGCTCCAGGAGGCGTTTCCCACGGGCCACCGGGAAACAATCGGACAGGTTAACCAGTTAGCGTAATCCGAAAGTAACCCCCTGCCTGTGACACAAGGCGCAGACTCGGCATCCCACGCGCCTGCCGTGCAAAAAAACCGAGAGGTCGCACATGGTCCACACCCACCCGGAACGCTACGCGCAGGCCGCGCAGGAAGACCGCAGCGCGCCGAGATTGCGGATCTCGATCCCCGCCTCGCTGCGTCCCTCAGGGTCGAAGGGTTTCCAGACCGCGGTGCGGGACCTCTCGCTGTCCGGCTTCTCGGCCACCGCGATGACGCGCATCGCTCCGCGCACCATCTGCTGGCTCACGCTTCCCGACAAGGAGACCATGTCGGCCAAGGTCGTGTGGTGGGACAACGGCATCCCACGCGCCTGCCGTGCAACGCTGCTCGACCCGCTCGAACTCGAAGCGATACTCGCGCGATGGAACGGACAACGGCCTGGTCGGTTGCGCCTTCGACACGCTGCTCGACCCGCTCGAACTCGAAGCGATACTCGCGCGATGGAACGGCGAGAGCACGCGCCCGCGCTCCTGAGCTGACGGCAGAAGGGCCGGCGGCGCGATGCCCCCGGCCCTCCACGGCTGCGAGCCGCCGCGCGCTCAGCTGCCCTTGGCGCGCTTGCCCGTCTCGGCGATCTCGCGGTCGAGGTCGGCGAGGATGTCCGCCCGCACTTCGGAGTCGATGTCCGCGGTCGACGCGATCGAGGCGCGTGCGGTCCTGAGCGCCTGGAGCGCGGCGAGGTGCGCACCCTCCGGCTCTCCGGTGCAGATCACCACATGCGCCTTCGAGCCGTTCGCCTCGCGCTGCGCCTCGTGGCGGCGGCTCCCGGCCGGGCAATCCTGGTCGAGCAGCATCCGCCGCTCGACGATGCGGCCATCGGCACCCTCGCGCGACACGATCCGCACGGTATGCCGCCGTCCGTCGGCCGAGACCGTCTCCTCCACGCGGGGCGCGCGGGCCATAGCCTCGGCGGCATGGCGGCGGGCCTCGGCGGCGGCGCGGCGCCCGTCTTCGGCCGCACGCCTGGCGTCGGCGCGGGCGCGCTCCCCGTCCTCGCCGGTGGTCCGCTGGATCATGATGCGGGTGGCGGGACGGGCCGGAGGCGCCGGCGGCACGGGTGGAACCGGGGGCACGGGCGAGGCCACGGCCGCGGGGGGAGAGACGCTCTCCGCACCGTGCCAGGCGAGCGCGGCCGGCGCGGGCGGTGCTTCGGGCGCGGGCGGAGCCTCTGGAGCTGACACCACCGCGGCCGGCGCGGGCGGCGACACCGGCGCGCCCTCGACCTCGAGCACGGGCGCTCCCGCATCGTCTTCCCACACCGGGGCGTCGGCGGGCGCCGCGGGCGCCTGGGGCTCCGGCGGGGTCGTCTCGTCCATCGCTGCATAGCTCACGGTCCCGGTGGCGGGCACGGCGACGATGGCGACGGCGAACAGGCTGCGCGCCAGCAACCGGCGCGCCGGCGTCACGTCCTTGCGCGCCAGGGCCTTGAGGCGGTGGATGATCGGCTTCTCGCCCGAGAGCGGACCCGCCATGGGCGCCGCCAGGCCGAGCCGCGCCCCGCCCGCCATGGTGGCGATCAGGCGGCCGTAGCGTGCCCGCTCGTCACGGCTGCGGCCCTGCACGACCCGGGCATCGCAGAATGCCTCCTGGTCCTGCCGCACCGCGCGCCAGGCCGCCCAGCCAATCGGGTTGAACCAGTGGAGCGCGAACAGCGGCTGCATCGCGATGAGGGCCAACAGGTCGCTGCCGGCGTGGTGCTCCATCTCGTGCGCGATGGCGAAGTCGGAGGTCTCCGAGTCCGCCTCGGCCAGGAAGCCGCGCGGCAGGGCGACGACCTTGTCGAAGACGCCGAACGCCACGGGGGCGTCGATCGCCGGCGTCTCGACGATGCGCGCGGCGCCCGAACGGGCCACCAGCCGCGCCTCGGCCAAGAGGTCGCGCCGCATCATGCGATAGGTCACCGTGCGCCACGCCAGGAACAGCCCCGCGCCGCCCAGCCAGACGCACAGTGCCAGCGTAAGCCAGGGCACCTGCGCCAGCAGCCCGGGTTCCACCGCCGGAGCGGCAAGGAGGTCGCCGGCCGGCAGCGCCGTGGCCTCGAGCCCCGAAACGGTACCCGCAGCCGGGATTGCCGCTGCGACGGGCCCCGAGTCGACCAGTCCCGTTTCGACGAGCCCCGCTTCGACGAGGCCGGTTTCGACGAGGCTTGCCGCGGGTGCGCCCGGCTCCATGCCGAACGCCAGGCTCGGCATCAGCCCGCGCGGGAGCGCGAGGGGAGGCAGCACCAGCCTGATCATCGGCAAGGCCCAGAGCGCGTAGGCCGCCCCGGGACCGAACCAGCGCGCGACCCAGCGGCGGGAGACGAGCACCAGCGCCATCAGCGCGCCAGTCGCCAGCAGCGTATCGGTCAGCCACTCGATCATGACTTGAGCTCCTTCAGAAGGGCTTCGATCTCGGCGATGTCATCATCCGTCAGCGCCTCGTTCTGCGCAAGATGCGCGAAGAGGGGCGCGGCCCGCCCGCCAAAGAGACGGTCGACCAGGCGGCGGCTTTCGGTGCCGACGTAGTCGGAGCGCTCGATCCGGGGCGAATAGAGGAAGCGCTTGCCGTCCGGCTCGGTCTCCACCGCCTGCTTGGCGACGAGACGCGAGAGCAGCGTCTTCACGGTGGCGAGGCTCCAGCCGCGACGCTCGCAGACCTCCTCGCATACCTCCTGCGCGGTAAGGGGACTGCGCTGCCACAGCGCCTCCATCACTGCGTGTTCGGCTTCCGAAATCCTTTCGGGCTGCTCGGACACCTATCCCTCCACTGTTTACATACGTAATCGACTACGTCTGTAAACATGAATGGCAGATGAACAACGAGCGATCCGCCCGCCCGTTCAGGCAGGCTGCAGCAGCATGGGGATCAGTGACGGCCTTTGCGCAGCGCCATCGCCAGCTGGATGAGGAACACCGCGCGGACCGTCAGGCTCACCGCCACGATCACGGCGAGGAAGGCCAGGCCGGAGAGTGGGCCTGCGAAGAGGAGGACGAGACCCAGCAGGACGTCGAGCACGCCCAGGAACAGGCGCCAGCCACGATCGTGCCGCGCCTTGACCGCGAAGGCGATCTGGAACCCGCCGGAGACCACCAGCCACACACCGATGGCCCAGACCAGCGACAGCGCTCCCGCAATCGGATCGGCCACCGCGAAGATCCCGGCGACCAGCGCAAGCACACCCAGCAGGATCTCGAGCCAGCGGCCGCGTGCCGAGAGCGCGGTCACGCCCGAGGCGATCGCCGCCACGCCGTAGACGATCAGCACGACGCCCAGCATGAGCCCCGTCGCCACGCCGGCGACCAGCGGGTTGAGCAGGACGATCAGCGCTACCGCTGCCAGGAGCAGGCCGTAGGCGAGGACCCAGCCCCAGGTCTTCCCGGGCGCATGTTCCATCGACCGAACGATCGGGTCGCGCTCGACAGCGGGTTCGAGCAGCGGGTCGAGGTCGGCGCGTTCCATTGGCATGTCCTTCTTTCCGCAGGTGGAGCCTTTCGTCTCCAGCAATGCACGGAAAGGCGACGGGTTGCCTGGCACGCGAAAGGGCGGCGTGCCTGCCGGCGCGCCGCCCTCTCCAGTCTTCGTCGAAGCCGCAGCGGCCTGGATCAGTACACGCGGGCCTTGGGCTTGATGTACTCGACGTCGTCGGTGAGCGTGTATTCGTGGACCGGGCGGTAGTCGAGGCGGACTTCGCCGCCCTTGCCGCCCCAGCCGTTGAACCACGCCACGGTGTGCTTCATCCAGTTCGCGTCGTCGCGGTTGGGGAAGTCCTCGTGCGCATGGGCGCCGCGGCTTTCCTGACGGTTCTGCGCGCCGTGGAGGGTGACGGTCGCCTGCGAGATCAGGTTGTCCAGCTCCATCGTCTCGACGAGGTCGGAGTTCCAGATCAGGCCGCGGTCGCTGACCTTGATGTCGTTCATCCGGTCGTAGGTCTTGACCAGCTTCTCCTTGCCTTCGACCATCAGCTCGTCGGTGCGGAACACCGCCGCGTGAAGCGACATGGTGCGCTGCATCTCCGTGCGGATCTCCGCGGTCGAGGAGCTGCCGTTGGCATTGCGGAAGTGGTCGAGGCGGGTGAGCGCCAGGTCGGCCGCGTCCTTCGGAAGCTCGGCCTGCTTGCCCTGAGGGGTCAGCAGTTCCTTGAGCCGGTGGCCGGTGGCGCGGCCGAACACGACGAGGTCGATCAGCGAGTTCGAGCCCAGGCGGTTCGCGCCGTGGACCGAGACGCAGGCCGCCTCGCCCACCGCGAAGAGGCCGGGAACCACCGTCTCGGGGTTGCCGTCCGGCCCGATGGTGACGACTTCGCCGTGATAGTTCGTCGGGATGCCGCCCATGTTGTAGTGGACGGTCGGAACCACCGGCAGCGGCTGGCGGGTGAGGTCGACGCCGGCGAAGATCTTGCCGCTCTCGGTGATGCCCGGAAGGCGCTCGCCCAGCACCTTGGGATCGATGTGATCGAGGTGCAGGTAGATATGGTCCTTGTGCGGACCGACGCCGCGACCCTCGCGGATTTCCATGGCCATCGAGCGCGAGACGACGTCACGGCTGGCGAGATCCTTGGCCGAGGGCGCATAGCGCTCCATGAAGCGCTCGCCCTCGGAATTGGTGAGGTAGCCGCCCTCGCCGCGCGCACCCTCGGTGATGAGGACGCCGGCGCCGTAGATGCCGGTCGGGTGGAACTGCACGAACTCCATGTCCTGCAGGGGCAGGCCCGCGCGCAGCACCATGCCGCCGCCGTCGCCGGTGCAGGTGTGGGCCGACGTCGCGGTGAAGTAGCAGCGGCCATAGCCGCCGGTCGCCAGCACCACGGCCTGGGCGCGGAAGCGGTGGATCGTGCCGTCGTCCATGCACAGCGCGATCACGCCGCGGCAGACGCCGTTCTCCATGATGAGGTCGATCGCGAAGTATTCGATGAAGAAGTCCGCATCGTACTTCAGCGACTGCTGGTAGAGCGCGTGCAGCATGGCGTGGCCGGTACGGTCGGCCGCGGCGCAGGTGCGCTGCACCGGCGGGCCTTCGCCCATGTTCTGCATGTGGCCGCCGAAGGGGCGCTGGTAGATGGTGCCGTCGGCGTTGCGGCTGAAGGGCACGCCCGCGTGCTCCAGCTCGTAGACCGCCTGGGGCGCCTCGCGCACCATGTACTCGATGGCGTCCTGGTCGCCCAGCCAGTCCGACCCCTTGACGGTGTCGTACATGTGCCAGGTCCAGTGGTCCGGCGTGTTGTTCTTGAGGCTGGCCGCGATGCCGCCCTGCGCCGCCACGGTGTGCGAGCGGGTCGGGAACACCTTGGTGATGCACGCGGTCTTGAGGCCCGCCTCGGCCGAACCCATCGTCGCGCGCAGGCCCGAGCCGCCGGCGCCGACGAC
The DNA here is from genome assembly GCF_042432915.1 of Novosphingobium soli. Taxonomy (NCBI): domain Bacteria; kingdom Pseudomonadati; phylum Pseudomonadota; class Alphaproteobacteria; order Sphingomonadales; family Sphingomonadaceae; genus Novosphingobium; species Novosphingobium soli. Next base: position 151,668 of record NZ_JBHLWK010000017.1, on the reverse strand, counting down.
GACGGTGTCGTAGGTGTGGTCGATGATCTTGTAGGCAGCGGCGGACATTACGCGTGTGCTCCCAGCGCGAGACGGACGATGCAGAAGACGCCGAAGGCGATCCCGGCGCAGACGGCCAGGTTCAGCACGGCGGTGCAGGCGAACTTGTTGGCATGCTCGTGGACGTAGTCCTCGACCAGCACCTGCAGGCCCAGGCGCGCGTGCCAGAAGGTCGTGACAACCAGGCAGATCATGATGACGGCGGGGACCGGCCGCGCGATCCACTCGGACACGGTCGCGTAGCTGAGGTCCGGCAGCAGGATCAGCGAGGCCACCAGGAACAGCACCGTCAGGAGGTTGCCGATGGCGGTGAAGCGCTGCAGCAGCCAGTGATGAACGCCGCCCTTGGCCGAGCCGAGACCGCGAACGCGGCCGATGGAGGATCCGTTACCCATTGTTCTCTACCTCAGCGAAGCAGCAGGAGCGCCCAGAAGGCGGCCGTGAGCACGATGCCCAGGATCGGACAAAGCGTCGCCCAGGTCTTGTTGACGTTCAGCTCGTAGCCGGCGCCCGCGTCGAGCACGAAGTGGCGAAGGCCGCTCATCATGTGCGAGAAGAAAGCCCAGGAAATGCCCACCAGCACCAGGTAGCCGATCGGCGTGGTCATCGCCCACGCGAACGTCGCGTACGATGCCGGCCCTCCGGCCAGCGCCCCGAGCCACCACAGCAGCACGCCGAGGCCCGCGAAGGCCATGCCGTCGCCGGTGACGCGATGCAGGATCGACACGAACATGTGCGGGCCCCACTTCCAGATCTGGAGGTGCGGCGAAAGCGGACGGTTCTTGGTCCCGGCGTTTGCCATGGCTCTAGCGAATCCCCTTGCCTGCGGCAGCGCAACAGCGCCGCCCTCTCGCAAGCCCCTTAGACAAATCGAGCCGAGGCGCAAGTTCCTCGGGCTCATCGGCGCGGGCCATACTGGCCTAACGTACAGGGGCCCCTTAAAGGAACGCGCATGAGTCGCAGCCTGCCCCCTCGCCTTCGCGCACCTCTCCTCGCCCGCCTGCTCGCCCCCCTGTTCGTCGCGGCGGTGATCCCCGCGACGGCGGCTGCACAGGAGGCCGGCGCGGCCGTGCCGGACGCGGGCACGGCGCCGGCCTGGCCGGTCGCCTGTGCCGGCAAGGACGGCTGGGCGGACCCCGGGCCGCCCGCGCGCATCTTCGCGAACACGTGGTACGTGGGCACCTGCGGCATCAGCGCGATCCTTATTACCGGGGAGGAGGGCCACGTGCTGATCGACGGCGGCGTGGCGCGCGCCGCCCCGTTGGTGCTCGCCAACATCCGCAGCGCGGGCTTCGATCCGCAGGACGTGCGCTGGATCCTCGCCAGCCACGAGCATCTCGATCACGTCGGCGCGCTCGCCGCGCTGAAGCAGGCCACCGGCGCGAAAGTCGCCGCACTGCCGGTGCAGAAGGCGGTGCTCGAGACCGGGCGCACGCCGCCGCAGGACCCACAGGCCGCAAGGATCGCCCCCTTCGATCCGGTCAGCGTCGATCGGACCCTCGCAGATGGCGAGAGCCTGGTGGTCGGCCGGATCGTCGTCACCGCCCACGCCACCCCGGTCCACGCGCCGGGCTCCACCAGCTGGACCTGGCAGGCCTGCAGCGAAGACCTCGTCTGCCGCATGGTCGCCTATGCCGACAGCGCCAGCACGATCTCGTCTGACGGCTACCGCTTCACGGACCATCCCGAGCGCATCGCCGCGGTGCGGCAGGGCCTTCCCGTCATGGCGGCCCTTCCCTGCGACATCCTGCTGACGCCGCATTCGTCCGCCAGCGCCATGATGGAGCGGTTCGCCGGCCGGCAGCCGCTCGTCGATGCGAAGGCATGCGGCGCCTATGCCGAAGCCGCCCAGGAGCGCTTCGCCGCGCGCTTGGCCCAGGAAGCGGCGGAGGCGGGCCAGTGAGCTGGAAGGTCACGCTCGCCGCGCCCCGCCCGGCGATCGAGAGCGCGCTCGTCGCCCACGAGGATGCCTGGGACTGGGATCCCGAGATCGTCCTGTCCGGCCGCGAAGCCGCGGAGGACCGGCCCGACGACTGGCTGCTCGAAGCCTGGCTGCAGGACGAGCCCTCGCCCGAGCAGCAAGCCGCCATCGCGGCGCTGTTCTCCGGCGAGGCCCCGGACATGGTGGTGGAGGAACTGCCCGAGACGGACTGGCTCGTCGCCAGCCAGGAAGGCCTGGAGCCGATCCGCGCCGGCCGCTTCCACGTCCACACGCCCGACCATCCGCCCGCGCGCGAGCCGGGCCTCGTCGACTTCGTGATCCCCGCGAGCCAGGCCTTCGGCACCGGCCAGCACGCGACGACCGCGGGTTGCCTTGCCATGCTGTCGCACATGAAGCGGCAGGGCGTGGTGGTGCGCAACTGCGCCGACATCGGCACCGGCACCGGCCTGCTCGCCTTCGCGGCCCTCGCTCTCTGGCCGCGCGCGCTGGCGACGGCGAGCGACATCGACGCGGTCTGCGTCGGCGTGGTGGAGGAGAACGCGCAGGCCAACGGCGTGGCGATGGGCAGCGGGCACGGAGCCCTGGTCATGACCGTGGCGGACGGGATGGACAATCCGGTGCTGCAGGCCCGCGGCCCCTACGACCTCATCATGGCGAACATCCTGGCGGGCCCGCTGGTCTCGCTTGCGCCGGGCTTCGGCGAAGCGCTCGTGCCCGGCGGGCACCTGCTGCTGGCCGGGCTGCTGGAGACGCAGGAAGCGGCGGTCCGCGCTGCGTGCCGCAGGGCGGGGCTGCGCCTGGCCGCCCGTCTGGTCAACGGCGACTGGTCGGTCCTGTGGCTGCGCAAGCGGGCGGCCGAGCGCTTTCAGGCGAGGTAGAGGCTGACCGTCCGGGCCGAGCGTCCGCGCTGCTGTAGCGCCGCCTGAGCATCGCGGGGCAGCGGGCAGTCGAACGCGAAGCCGATCCGGTCGCTTACCACCCAGCGCACGGTCCCGCGGATCGGCGGGTGACCGTCCACGGCAAGCCCCAGCGACTGCCCTTCGGCGACGTTGCCCTGCTCGACGACGAACTGGCAGCCTTCGGCAGAGACATGGCGCGCCACGGCCGATGCATGCGCCGGATGCCTGCTGCGCGTGGCGATCACTGTGTCCGACTCCTCAAGCGATGACTGTCGCGCGCTGCTTATCACGCGATTGCGCCATGTAAACGCGGGTCCATCGCTGCGTCCGGTTCGAGCGCGGCCCCGGACGAACTACGTACATTCCCTAATGGCTCGTTAACCGGCCCCGGTACGCCTCGCTTAACGTTTCGCACGTCACACTGCCCGGGACAGGGGGGTTGGCGCCCATCACCAGAGAGGCCAACCATGATAGACACAGAATCCACCTCGGCAAAGGTGGTAACGGGTCCGCTCGGCGAACCGCTCAGCCTGGACACCCTTCCGCCCGCCAACACGTCGCGTTGGGTGGTCCGACGCAAGGCGGAAGTGGTTGCGGCAGTCAACGGCGGACTGCTGACGATCGCCCAGGCCTGCGAGCGCTACGACCTCACCCTCGAGGAGCTGGCGTCGTGGCAGCGTGCCATCGAGCGGGAGGGCATGGCCGGCCTGCGCGCCACGCGCGTGCAGCACTACCGCCAGGTCCACGAGCGGCGCGGCCGCTACAGCTGAACGCGAGCCGCGGGCCCGCGCCCGCGGCTTCACCCCTCCGCCGGTCAGCCGGCGGCCCTGACGATCTCGGCCCAGGCCGCCTCGTCGATCACCGCGATCCCCAGTTCGGCCGCCTTCTTGAGCTTCGAGCCGGCGCCGGGCCCTGCCACGATGAGGTCGGTCTTGGCCGACACCGAGCCCGCGGCCTTGGCGCCCAGCCGCTCGGCCTGCGCCTTCGCCTCGTCACGGCTCATCGTCTCCAGCTTGCCGGTGAACACCACCGTCTTGCCGGAGACCTGGCTCGCCTTCGTTTCCACCACGTAGGGCGGCGGCGACACTTCGCTCAGCAGGTCGTCCCAGACCTGCCGGTTGTGCTCCTCGTGGAAGAAGTCCCCCAGCGCCTCGACGACGACCGGGCCGACGCCGTCGATCGAGACCAGCTCCGCATAGGCCTCGCTGGCCGCCTCGGCCGCGGCCTCGCCCTCCTTCGCATGGGCCGCCTCGGCCACCGCCCGCAGGTCGGGCAGCGTGGTGAAGCGCTTGAGCAGATCGCGCGCGGTGACGGCACCGACGTGCCTGATCCCCAGGCCGAACAGCAGCCGCGCCGCATCCGGGCAGCGCTTGTTCTCCACCGCTGCCAACAGGTTGTCCACAGACTTCTCCTTCCAGCCCTCGAGCGCGAGGATCTCCTCGCGGCGCTTGCGCAGGCGGAAGATGTCGGCGGGGCTTTCCAGCCAGCCCTTGGCGAAGAACTCGTCGATGGTCTTCTCGCCCAGTCCCTCGATGTCGAGCGCGGGCCGGCTGACGAAGTGCTTCAGGCGCTCGGTGCGCTGGGCGGGACAGACCAGGCCGCCGGTGCAGCGCACGTCAACCTCACCCTCCTCGGCCACCGCTTCGGAGTGGCACTGCGGGCAATGTTCGGGGAACGCGAAGGCGGGCCGCTCCTCGTCCCGGGTCAGGTTGTCGACCACTTGCGGGATCACGTCGCCGGCGCGCTGGAGCACGATGCGGTCGCCGGGTCGCACGCCCAGGCGCGCGATCTCGTCGCGGTTGTGCAGCGTCACGTTGGTCACGGTGACGCCGCCCACCAGCACCGGCCTCAGGCGCCCCACCGGCGTCAGCTTGCCGGTGCGGCCGACCTGGATGTCGATCGCCTCCAGCACCGTCTCGGCGCGCTCCGCCGGGAACTTGTGCGCCAGCCCCCAGCGGGGTGCCTTGGCGACGAAGCCGAGGCGCTCCTGCCAGTCGAGCCGGTCGATCTTGTAGACCACCCCGTCGATCTCGAAAGCCAGCGCTGCGCGCGCGTCCCGGATGGCGCCATAGGTGGCGAGCATCTCCTCCAGCGAGTGACAAAGCCGGAACTGCGGCGAGACGGGCAGGCCCCAGCTCTCGATACGGCGGATCACCTCATGCTGGCTCGTGCCGGGAACATGGCTCGCCGCCCCCCAGCCGTGCGCCCAGAAGCGCAGCGGACGCTTCGCGGTGACGGCCGCGTCCTTCTGGCGCAGCGAGCCGGCGGCGGCGTTGCGCGGGTTCGCGAACTGCCGGACCCTGGCGTCGTCGAACGCCTCGCCCTTGGCCTCCGCGGCCGCGCGCGCCTCGTCCATCAGCTCGGCGTTAAGGGCCAGGAAGGCCGCCTTTTCCATGTAGACTTCGCCGCGCACCTCGAACACCTCGGGCACGTCGTCGCCGTGCAGCTGCTGCACGATGTCAGGGATATGGGCGACATTGGCGGTCACGTCCTCGCCCACCTGCCCATCGCCCCGCGTCGCCGCGCGCACCAGCCGGCCCTGTTCGTAGCGCAGCGAGCAGGAGAGCCCGTCGATCTTGTCCTCCGCCGTCACCGCAACCGGCTCGTCTGCTGGCAGGGAGAGGAAGCGACGCACCCGCGCCAGGAACTCCGCCACCTCGTCATCGGCGAAGGCATTGTCGAGGCTCATCATGCGAACCTCGTGCGGCACCTTGCCCAGCGGCGAGGCGGCGATCTCGTGGCCGACCTTGTTGGACGGGCTATCGGGCCGGACCAGGTGCGGGAACGCCGCCTCCAGCGCGGCATTGCGCCGCACCAGGGCATCGTACTCGGCATCCGTGATCTCGGGCGCGTCCTCGGCGTGGTAGAGGCGGTTGGCACGGTGGATCTGGCGCGCCAGGCGCATGAGCTCGTTGGCGGCTTCGGCTTCGGTGGGAAGGTCGTCGGGTTGCGTATCAGTCATGCTTCATCCGCTTCGCGAAGGCGAGTCATCGTCGTCGTTTAGACAGGGGCTTCGGCGAAGTCTCGCGTGCCTGCCGCAACGGTGAGGATAACCGCGCGGCTATCCATCACCCGCCAGGGATCCGGCAGCCGCGCCCGGTCCAGGTCGCCGGCCAGGTCTCATCACCGAGAGAACTTTCATGCAAATGCGGCATACCAGAGGAGAGGATTGGTCGCGACGAGGGCCCCGGAGACACCCAGCGCCTTGGCAACGCCGATCATCTTGCGTTCCGCGTCTCCGAAGTAGGCCATGAACCGCCCGAAGTTCCAGAAACCTAGCATCGCGGCTGCCACCGTCCAGACCGCCATTGCCAGCCCAAAGGTCCCGTTCTTTACGAATCCACCCATGGTCACGAACACGATCATCAGCAGGAACCACGACAGGCAGCCCAACGCACTGAGACCCATGGCGATCAGCACGAAGGGCATCGCCAGAGTGTCGAGCACGGCGAGTACCGTCGCCCTGCCCGGCCGGTTCACGCCCGCACCAGCAGCCTGTCCGCCTGCGCACGCGCCTCGTCCGTCACTTCCGCGCCGGAGAGCATGCGGGCGATCTCCTCCTTGCGCTCGGCCGCGGTGAGAGGCGTCACCGAGGTGCGCGTCACGGTGCCCTGGCTGGATTTCGCGATCATGTAGTGCCGGTCCCCGCGCGCCGCGACCTGGGGCGAGTGCGTGACGGCGAGCAACTGGCCGCCCGAGGCCAGCCGCGCCAGGCGTTCGCCGATCGCGTCGGCCACGGCACCGCCGACGCCGCGGTCGATCTCGTCGAAGATCACCGTCGCCGCGCCCCCCTCCTCCGCTAACGCCACCTTGAGCGCGAGGATGAAGCGCGAGAGCTCGCCGCCGCTGGCGATCTTGGTCAAGGGCGCGAAGTCGGCGCCCGGATTGGTGCTGATGAGGAACTCGACGGCGTCCATGCCCGATGCGCCCCACCGCTCCTCCGGCAGGCGCACGACCGACGTCTGGAAGCGCGCAGCGTCGAGCTTGAGCGGTGCCAGCTCCGCCGCCACGGCCGCGTCGAGGCGCTTGGCGGCCGCCCGGCGCAGGTCGTGCAGCGCGCCGGCCTTCTCACGATAGACCAGCGCCGCCTTCTGCGCCGCCTGCTCCAGCGTCGCGATGTGCTCGTTGCCCCCTTCGATGGCGTCGAGCGCCGCGCGCATCTCCGTCATCTTCGCGGGAAGGTCGTCCACCTGGCAGCCGTGCTTGCGCGCGGCGGCGCGAAGCTCGAACAGGCGCGTCTCGATACGGTCGAGCTCGGCGGGATCGAAGGCCAGCGCCTCGGCCGCGCGTTCCAGCTTGTCCTCCGCCTCCCCCGCCTCGATCACCGCGCGGTCGAGCGCCGCCAGCGCGTCGGCCAGCAGGGGATGCTCTCCGGCGATGCGGTCGAGCCTGCGGGCGGCGCCGCGCAGGTTCGCAAGCGCGGAATCGGAGCCGGTCCACAAGTGCTGGAGTGCGGAGAGATCATCCGCCAGCTTCTCGCCCTTCTGCATGTCGGCACGGGCGCCGGCGAGCTGCTCCTCCTCCCCCTCCTCCGGGGCGAGCTGGTCCAGCTCGGCGAGATGGGCCAGCAACAGGTCCTGGTCCTCGGCAGCGCGGGCCACTTGCGCCCGGGCCGTGTCGAGCGCGTCCTGGGCGGCGCGCCAGTCCTTCCAGGCCGCTTCCACCCCGGCCACCTCGCCCCCGGCGAAGCGGTCGAGAAGCGCGCGATGCCCCCGCGCGTTGACGAGGCCGCGATCGTCGTGCTGGCCGTGGATCTCGACCAGCGCCGGCGCGATCTCTCGCAGGAGGGCGACGCCCACAGGCTGGTCGTTGAGGAAGGCCTTCGACCCGCCGTCCGCCTTGAGCTGGCGCTTGAGGATGAGCGGCTCGCCGGGCTCCAGTTCCAGCCCGGCCTCGTCGATGGTGGCGAGCACTTGCGGCGGCAGCGCCGCAACGTCGAAGCTGGCGGTGACGCTCGCCCGGTCCTCGCCGCTGCGGACCAGGCCGCTGTCGGCGCGGTTGCCCAGCACGAGACCGAGCGCATCGAGAAGGATGGACTTGCCCGCGCCCGTCTCGCCCGTGAGGACGCCCAGTCCACGCGTGAAGTCGAGGTCCAGCGCCTCGATCAGGACGATGTTGCGGATGGAGAGCCGGCTCAGCATGTTCGCGAAGCGTTCTAGCGGATGCCGCAAGCCGCGTCACCCCGCTTCGCGCAGGACCAGAGTGTTGGGACCGGGTTGCCTCCCCTGTTCCCAGATCGTCAACCGGGCGCAACAATGCAGAAAGGATCGCTTCCTACTGGAGTCCTGCACAAATATTGTGCGACACTGCCTAAACTTTAGGCATAAGGACAAGATACGAAGGAGACCTCATGAGCCTGCTTGCCCTCGCTGCCCTCGCCGCCGCAGTTGCCGTGCCCGACCACACCGTCACCGTCGAACATCGTGGCAGCAGCTACAAGGTCGATTACCGCGCCAGCGTGAAGGCGAAGGCGCGCACCATCGGCATGGCCGCGGGCGCCCGGCCCAGCACGCAGCGCTGCCTGATGACGGCTGTCGTCTCGGTCGATCGCGTCATCGCCGATGGCGACCACAAGCTGGCGGCCGCCGTGCCCGGCGAAAAGACCTTCACCCGCAACCTGCCGGGCCACTGCCGTGGCCGCGACGGGCAGCTCGCCGCGCTCGTCGCGGAGAAGTCGCCCGCGATCCGCGCCCATCTCGTCGAGGCTGCTGCCGCGGACCGGCCGCAGGCCCTCGCCGCGATCGAAGCGGCCCACCACTTCGCCGCCAACTGACGTCGCGCACTGGCATGACGTCGCTTTTCCGCAAGGCCGCTGCGTGCTGCAGCGGCCTCCTGTGCGCCGCGGCGTGGGCCGCCCCGTTCTGGACCAGCCCGGCCCTGGCGCAATCCGCACCGTTGCTGACCTTCGAGGCGGAGACCGATCGGCGCGAGCGCGGGCTGAGCTGGACAGACGGCAAGTCCACCCTCGGCATGTCGCTGGCGGTGCCCGTCACCTACGACCTGAGCATCGATTTCGACGCCTTCGCGCTGCGCAACAGCGCCCGGCACGGAGGCGCCGACGCCGCGGTGACGATCGCCCCGCGCTACACCATCCGCTCGGGCGGCTGGGATCTCGACGCCAGCGTGCGCGGGCACGTCTTCGTGGGCCGTGCGGGGACCAGCTACGTGGAAGTGGCAGGACGGGTCGCGCGCACCCTGGGTCCCGTGCAGGTGGCGGCGGGCGCCGCCTTCGCGCCCGGACAGGATGCGATCGGCGGCAGCAACCTCTATGTCGATGGGGACGTGGCTGCGGGGATCCCCGGCACGCCGGTGACCGTCTACGCAGGGCTCGGCCACACCAGCGGTTCAGGGCAAGACGACCCGCGTGCCGCGCGCCTCAGGCCGGGCGGCGACTACCTCGACCACCACGTGGGTGCCGAATACGCGGCGGCGCGCTTCGCCGCCGGGCTCCGCTATTCGGACACCTCGATCGACCGGGACGAGATCGACCGGGCCTCTCCGTGGGTCGACGGCCACTACGGCCGGCGCCTCGTCGCGTACTTTCGCTTCACGCCCTGACGCGACCCCATCGCACAACGGGTGGCACCGGCGGCGGGCGCAAGGCCCGTCCGCCGGCGTTCCCGGCTCCACCCTGGCGGTGGAGCAAGGCGCGCCTCAGAAGTTCGACGAGATCGTGAAGCCCCAGGTCCGCGGATCTCCCGGCAGGCCGGCGATCAGGCCCGTGTTGCCCGGCCCGACGAACAGCTGATCGAAGTAGTTCTCGTCGAACAGGTTGCGGACCCAGCCGTAGACGTTGAGGCCCGCCTCCGTCCGGAAGCCGGCGCGCACGTTGTGAAGGCTATAACCATCGACCCAGGTGTAGGCGGAGGGGCTGGGGTTGGACGAGAAGTTCGACCGCACGCTGCCGTCGTAGCCGACGTAGACCTCCCCGTCCTTGCCGAGGATGGTCGCCGGGGTGTTGGCTTCCGCCCCGAACGAGAACGACCACTTCGACACGCCGGGCAGGCGCTGGCCCGAGATGTCGCAGTTGGCGGGGCTCAACGCGCCGGGAACGCCAGGAGCGCCGGGCACCTGCGAGCCGGTGACCACGGTGCCGCCCGAAAGCTCGGGCGGGCACGGCGCGTCGACGAACTTGCGATAGGTCGCGTCGGTATAGGCGCCATTCGCGTAGGCGTTGAAGCGCTCGCTCGGGCGGACCGAGAAGTCGACTTCCACGCCCTGCGACCGCACCTTGCCGGCATTGGCCAGGTAGCCGCGCAGCACGCCGTACTGGCCGTTGTTCACGTTGGCCTGGTAGTCCTTGATGTCCGAGCGGAAGATCGAGAAGTTGAACGTCGCCAGGCGATCCCAGAACTGGGTCTTGATCCCCGCCTCGTAGTGGTGGACCGATTCCGGCTTTACCGTGGCCGACTCCAGGATCGGGTTGTTCTGCCCGTCCACCGGCACGCCGTTCTGGTTGATGCCGCCCGACTTGAAGCTCTTGGCGTAAGTCGCATAGAGCAGCACGTCCGGCGCCACCTTGTAGCTGGCGGTGAAGTCGTAGCTGAAGTTCCAGTCGCTGAAAGTCGGCGAGATTTCCTGCGGCGTGTAGATCGCCAGCTGCGCGGATTCGCGGGCGGTGTAGCTGCCGTCGAGGATCAGCTCCTGGCCCTGTCCGTTGAACACGCGGCGCTGGTAGTAGCCTTCCTTCTTGTCGTAGTTCAGGCGCACGCCCGGCTGGAGCGTCAGTTCCGGCGTGATGTGCCAGCTCAGCTGGCCGAACAGCGCGGCGCTGGTGTTCTTGAGGTACTGGCTGTTGTAGGCGACCAGCCCGTTGAGCACGGAAGGATCGTTCGACAGCGCGTTCGAGGGCGCGATGCTCCAGCGGCTGGCGGCGGCGCCCTGCGCTTCGGTGCCCTGCGTGTCGATGCGCTGATAGAAGCCGAAGGCGCCGACGACGAAGTCGATCGCATCGCTGCTGTAGTTGTAGCGCAGCTCCTGCGTGTACTGGTCCTGCTGCGAGGGGTTCTGCGACAGCGCGACGATCGGCAGGCCGGTGAAGTCGCGGTCGTTCGAAGGGCCCCAGTCCCAGAAGCGCCAGGCGGTGATCGAGGTCACGGTGCCCTCGCCCACGTCCCACTTCACGCGCAGCGAGGCGCCGCCGATCTTGTTCTTGGCCTTGAGGTTGGTGTCGAGGTCGGTCAGCCGATCGAACGGGTCGGTGCTGGGCGGGGCATAGCCGAGCGCAGCCGAAAGCGCGGCGAATTGGCGGTTGAGCGCGCGCTGGGTCAGGCCCGTGCGCACGTAGACCGATCCGCAGCAGTTGGCGTCCTGCGCGCTGTAGTCGCCCGCCAGGGTGATCGCGAGCGCGTCGGTGGGCTGCCACAGCAGCTGCCCGCGCAGGCCGAGGTTGTCCTGGCTCTGGATGTTCTCGTCGGTGACGACGTTGTAGATCGTGCCCCGCCGGCTGGTGGAGGAGACCGCCACGCGCGCCGCCAGCGTGTCCGACAGCGGGCCGGAGATGGCGGCCTTGGCCTGCTTGAAGTTGTAGTTCCCGAGCGAGACCTCGGCCTTGCCCTCGAAGTCGAAGGTGGGCTGGTTCGTGGTGATGTTGATGGCGCCGGCCGTGGTGTTCTTGCCGTAGAGCGTGCCCTGCGGTCCGCGCAGCACCTCGATCTGCGCGACGTCGAGGAAGTCGAACGTGGCCGAGGCGACGCGCGAGTTGTAGACGTCGTCGATGTAGATGCCGACGCCCTGCTCGATGCCGTCGTTGGTGAGGCCGAACGGCACGCCGAGGCCGCGGATGTTCACCGCGGTGTTGCGCGGGTTCGAGGAGTAGAACTGCAGGGTGGGCGTGAGCTGCTGCAGGCGGCCGACGTTGAACGACCCGGTCGCGTCGATGTGCTCGCCGCCGACCACGGAGATCGCCAGCGGCACCTCCTGGCTCGATTCCTGGCGACGGCGGGCGGTGACGACGATCTCGCCGCCGCGGTCGTGCGCGCCGGTACCGACGGAGGTCCTCTCCTGGTCGTCCGCGGCGGCCGCGGGCGCAGCCGCTTCGGCGGTCGGCGCCTCGGCCGCCAGCGCGGCGGCGGGATGGAGGAACGGCACGGCAAGGAAGGTGGTGGCCAGAGCGGCCGAGCGGACGAACGAATGCATCTTCAAATCCTTCTGTAAGGGAATTGAGCGCATCCGGAGGTCCGGTCTGCACGGGAGTGCATCGCCTGCCAGGATCCAGGCAATTTTCTCGGTGACAATCTAGGAAGCTGCGCCGCGCCCGCTGTCGGGATCGGCGTATCGCCGGCCCGCCTGCTGCTGCACGCGGAAACGGCGGTGGAATGTTTCGGGCGCCGACCCCCTGCCGCCGGCGCTGCTCCGCTATGCGTGCAGGGGCAACGCCGGACGCGTAATCGCCGGACCTGCGTGATCTGCCTGCATGTCGAACTCCTCAAGACAGCAGGCCGAATCGACCTGCCTGCCGCGCCACCCTATCTCAACTTCTAAGGTTGACAATAGAGTTGAGCTATCCCGAGGTAAAGGGAAACTGGGGCCGGGCATTCGCCCGGCGGGACACTTTACGCTGCCACGTTTTCCGGAGCGTGGCGCTGCATGAGCCGATAGGCACGGGCGTACCAGTCGCTGCCGGGATAGTTGCGCTCCAGCACCGCGGCCGCCTTCTGGGCCTCTTCCGGCACACCCAGCGAAAGGTAACCCTCGACCAGGCGGAACAGCGCCTCGGGCGTGTGGCTGGTGGTCTGGAAATTGTCCACCACGTTGCGGAAGCGCAGCGTCGCCGCCAGCCACTTGCCGCTGCGCTCGTAGGAGCGGCCGATGGTCATCTCCTTGCCGGCAAGGTGATCGTTCACGAGGTCGATCTTGAGCTGCGCGTCGCGTGCATAGGGCGTGCCAGGATAGCGGCGCATGACGTCGGTCAGCGCCTGCTTGGCCTGCTCGGTGGTCTTCTGGTCGCGCGTCACGTCGCTGATCTGCTCGTAGTAGCAGATCGCGATGAGATAGTAGGCGTAAGGCGCGTCCTTGTTGCCCGGGTGGATAGACAGGAAGCGCTGGGCCGACTGGATCGCCTTGTTGTAGTCGCGCGCGGCGTAATAGCTGAACGCGCTCATCAGCTGGGCGCGGCGAGCCCACGGCGAATAGGGGTGCTGGCGCTCCACCTCGTCGAACAGCGCCGCGGCCTGGCGCGTGCGGCCGGTCTCCAGCCGCTCCTGCGCCGCGGCGTAGAGGGTGTTGACGTCGCGCGCGACGTAAGCGGTGTCGCGGTTGCGACCGCCGCGCCCCCCGCAGCCTGCGGTGAGGATGATCGCCCCGGTGGCGGCGACGAGAAAGGCGGTCTTCAGGGGCGAGCGTTCGAACATGGTCGGGTCTATAGCCAGCACGTGGCTGAACGCCAAGTGAAGTTGCGAAGGCGTCTTGCAGGTGCGACTTGATCGCCGGGCGCATCGGCATAGACAGGCACGATGCAGCGCAAGCCGGAGACAGCGAACGGGGCCGATCCCACCATCGAGGACGTGGCCGCCGCCGCCGGCGTCTCCATTCGCACCGTCTCGCGGGTGCTCAACAAGTCCCCCAAGGTCAACGCCGACACCCGCCAGCGCATCGAGGAGGCGATCGCACGGCTGCGCTTCCGGCCCAGCGCCCGGGCGCGGGCCCTGGCGCTGGGGCGCTCGTTCCTGATCGGGCTGATCCACAACGACCGCAACGCGCTGGTGCTCGATCCCATTCAACGCGGCCTCGTCGCGGGCACGGCGAGCCATGGATACGAGCTGATCGTCCACCCCTCCCCCACCGAGCCGCATGCGGCGATCGAGGACGTGCTGGCCTTCGCCAGCCGCTCGCGGGTGGACGGGGTGGTCGTGCTGCAGCCGGTGTCGGGCGTGCCGGGCCTCGCGCAGGCGCTGCACGCCGCGCAAGTTCCCGCCGTGGCGCTCTCCTCGGTCCCCATCGCGGGCTATGCGGGCGTGATCGTCAGCGACGAGCGGGAGGCGGGCGCCGCGGTGGCGCGGCACCTGCTGGCGCTCGGCCACACCCGGCTCGGCCTCATCAACGGTCCCGCCGGGGTGTCCTCCGCCGAGGAGCGGCGCGCGGGCTTCGTGCAGGAGGCCGCGGCCGCCGGTCTCGCACGGGTGGTCGAGGCCCAGGGCGACTATGGTTTCGGGTCGGGGGTGTCGGCCGCCGGGATGCTGCTGGGGAAGCCGGACCGGCCGACCGCGATCTTCGCCGTCAACGACGTCATGGCTGCTGCGGTTCTCAAGGTCGCGGCCAGCAGCGGCATCGCGGTGCCGGGCGAATTGTCCGTCGTCGGATTCGACGGCAGCATGCTGACGCAGATGCTGACCCCGGCGCTGACGTCCGTCCGACGGCCGTTCGGCGACATGGCTCGGGCCGCCGCCGAACAGCTGATCGCCCGCATCGAAGGGCGGGCCGAGCCGGCCCCGTTCCACTCCACGCTGCAGGTCGTGATGGCGGAATCGAGCGGGCCGGTTCCGGCCTGATCGCGTCAGGCCGGAACCGGATCGAGCCGGCCGGCCTCCAGCGTCGTCCTTGCGCGCTCCACCGCGTCCGCGAACCGCGGGTCCTGGCCGAGGTCGCCAAACACCTCGCGCACGGCGAGGACGCTCCGCCAGTCGGCGGCGCGGGCCAGGAGCGTTGCGGACATCGGATCGGTGATCGCCTCGCCCCGGCTCGCCGCCCGCGCCAGGAAGCGCAGCCAGGCCGCGATCGGCACCGCCAGGCGGTCGACCGGCCGCCCCGCCGCCAGCGCATCGCGCGTCGTGTCGAGCAGGCGGTAGGGCAGCTTCTGCGACCCGTCCCAGGCGATCTGGGAGAGCAGGTGGCGGATGGCGGGGTTGGCGAACCGGCGCAGGACATCGGCGATGTAGACGGCAAGGTCGAGGCCCGGCGGGGCGACCACCGAGGGCGCGATGTCCTCGCGCATCAGCCGTTCGGCGAAGGCGGCAAGCTCGGCGTCGGCCATGGCGTCGGCCACCGTCTCCAGACCGCGACCCAGCCCGATGTAGGCGAGCGAGGAATGGGCACCGTTCAGCAGCCGCAGCTTGGCGGTCTCGAACGGCCGGACCTCGCCCGCGAAAGTCACGCCGGCCTCCTCCAGGGCGGGGCGCTCGCCGGCGAAGCGGTCCTCGATGACCCATTGCGTGAAGCGTTCGCGCTGGATCGGCCAGGCGTCGTCCAGACCGATCGCGGCGGCCACGCGCGCGCGCAGGGCGTCGTCGGTGGCCGGCGTGATCGAATCGACCATGGCGTTGGGGAACGTCACCCAATCCGCGATCCAGCACGCGGTGTCCGGGTCGATTGCCTCGGCCAGGGCGATGGTCGCCGCTTCCAGCTTGCGGCCGTTGTCGGCGAGGTTGTCGCACGACAGCACGGTCAGCCCGGGCAGGCCGGCGAGACGGCGCGCCTGGAGGCCGCGCACCAGCCAGCCGGTGAACGAGCCCGGCACCCAGCCCTCGGCACGAGAGGCTTCGAGGTCGGCCTTGATCGAGGGATGGGCGAAGTCGAGCCCGCCGTCCGCGCCCAGGCAGTAGCCCTTCTCGGTGACCGTGGCGCTCACGATCCGTGCCTCGGGATGCGCCATGGCGCCGAGGATGGCGCCCGGGTCCTCGCGCGTCAGCACGCGGCCGATGGCGCCGATCACGCGGTACTCCACCTGCTCTTCCAGCAGCGCCAGCGTGTAGAGGCCGTCCTGCGGGTCCAGCGCCTCGGCGACGCCCCGCGAGTTGAGGCTGACGCCGGTCAGGCCCCAGCGCGGGTCCTGCGCCAGCAGCGTGTCGAACGCCGCGGCCTGGTGCGCGCGGTGGAACGCGCCCGGACCGAAGTGGACCACGCCCCGCCGGACCACCGCGCGATCGTACGCGGGGCGCGCGATAGCCGCAGGGAGTGCATCGAGAGTGCCTTGCGAGAGCCGGGTCATGCGGGTTCGACCTCGCGCGCGGGGGCTTCCAGCCCGTAGGCCTTGCGCACCAGCCCGACCGTCAGTTCCTGCGCCAGCTCCGCGGCTTCCCAGTCCGCCATGCGGTGCTCGGCGACGAGGCGCGCGAGGAAGCCGCAGTCGATGCGCCGCGCGACGTCGTGCCGCGCCGGGATCGAGAGGAAGGCGCGGGTGTCGTCGTTGAAGCCCACGGTGTTGTAGAACCCGGCGGTCTCGGTGGTCATCTCGCGGAAGCGGCGCATGCCTTCCGGGCTGTCGTGGAACCACCAGGCCGGCCCGAGGCGCAGGCACGGGTAGTGGCCCGCCAGCGGTGCCAGTTCGCGCGCGTAGGTGGTCTCGTCCAGCGTGAAGAGGATGACGGTGAGGTCCGGCTCGTTGCCGAACAGGTCGAGCATCGGGCGCAGCGCCTCGACGTACTCGGTCCCGCGGGGGATGTCGGCGCCCTTGTCGCGGCCGTGGCTGGCGAACAGGCGGGCGTTGTGGTTGCGGGTGGCGCCGGGATGGATCTGCATGGTCATGCCGTCCTCCAGGCTCATGCGCGCCATCTCGGTCAGCATCTGGGCGCGGAACAGCTCCGCCTCCTCGGCGTCCGCCTTCCCGCCCATCACCTTGGCGAAGAGCGCCTCGCATTCGGCTCTGGACAGGTTCGCGGTGCGCGGCGTCAGGAAGCCGTGGTCGGTCGCGGTCGCGCCCATCGCGCGGAAGTCGGCCCGGCGCCGGCGATGCGCGGCGAGGTAGCCGGTCCAGTTCGTCACGTCCTCGCCCGAGAGTTCGGCGAAGCGCGCCATGTCGCGGGCGAAGGAATCGTGCTCGGGATCGATCACCGAGTCCGGGCGGTAGGTCGTCACCACGCGGCCCTGCCACCCGGAGGCGCGGATCGCCCTGTGGTGCGCCAGGTCGTCGCCCGCCCCTTCGGTGGTGGCGAGCAGTTCGATGCCGAAGCGCTCGAACAGCGCGCGCGGCCGGAACGCGGGCGAGGCGAGCGCTTCGCCGATCACGTCGTAGTAGTGGTCGGCCGATCCGGCATCGAGCGTGACGTCGAGGCCGAACACTTCGGCGAAGACGTGGTTGAGCCACATGCTCGACGGCGTGCCGCGGAACAGGTGCCAGTGAGAGGCGAACAGGCGCCATGCCGCGCGCGGGTCGGTGTCGGGCACCAGGCCGCCCTTGCGCGGCACGCGCAGCGCATCGAGATCGACGCCCTGCGAGTAGAGCATGCGGAACAGGTAGTGGTCGGGCGCCAGCAGCAGCTCGGTCGCGTTCGTCCAGGCCGCGTCGGTGGCGAACCACTCGGGGTCGGTGTGGCCGTGCGGGCTGATGATCGGCAGGCCCGCCACTTCGGCGTAGAGTTCCCGCGCGATCGCCCGGGTGGTCGGATCGGCCGGCAGCAGGCGGTCGGGATGAAGCGAAAGCGTGGGCATCGGCGATAGACTCCTTGGCGCGGGGCTCGATTACCGAGTTGTGCCAGCGCTGGCAATGCTGTATCGGCCGCGCATGGTACAAACGCTTGCAGCCACCCGGAACGCGGTCAGGGTCGCGCCGGAAGACGATGTCGCGGTCGCCCTTGCGCCGCTCGAGGCCGGAGAGGACGTGCGCGTCGATGGCGCCACGATCCGCCTGCGGGACTCGATCGCGGCCGGGCACAAGTTCGCCGTCCGCGCCCTCGCCGCCGGCGAGCCGGTCCGCCGCTACCGCGCGCCCATCGGCCTGGCCACGCGCGACATCGCGGTGGGCGAGCACGTCCACACGCACAACCTGCGCACCGCCCTCTCCGGCGAGCGCGCCTACAGCTTCGCCGCGCGCGCCCCCGCTGCTGTGGCCGGCGCCGAGGGTCCCGGGCGCACCTTCCGCGGCTATGTCCGTGCCGACGGCAGCGTGGGCACGCGCAACGAGCTCTGGATCCTGCCCACGGTCGGCTGCGTGGGGCGGCTGGGCGAGCGCCTGGCGCAGCGGGGCAACGCGATGACGGGGCCGGGCGTCGACGGCGTCCATGCCTTCAACCACCCCTTCGGCTGCTCGCAGCTCGGGGCCGATCTGGAAGGCACCGCGGCGGTGCTCGCCTCGCTGGCGCTGAACCCCAACGCCGGCGGCGTGCTGCTGCTGGGGCTGGGCTGCGAGTCCAACCAGCTCGACGCGCTGCTGGAGCGCATCCCGCCCGAGCGGCGCGAGCGCCTGCGGGTCCTGCGTGCGCAGTCCGAAAGCGACGAGTTCGCCGCCGGCGAAGCGCTGATCGCGCAGCTGCTCGAAGCAATGGGCGCCGACCGCCGCGAGGAGGTGCCGCTGTCCGCGCTGCGGCTGGGCGTCAAGTGCGGCGGGTCGGACGCGATGAGCGGGCTCACGGCCAATCCCCTCATCGGCCTGATGGCGGATGCCGTCACGCAGGCGGGGGGCGCCGCGATCCTCACCGAGATCCCGGAGATCTTCGGCGCCGAGACGCTGCTGATGGAGCGCGCCACCAGCCGCGAGGTGTTCGATCGGCTCACGGCGCTGGTGAACGCCTTCAAGCGCTACTTCCTCGACCATGGCGAGCCGGTGTCGGAGAACCCCAGCCCCGGCAACATCGCCGGCGGCATCACCACGCTGGAGGAGAAGTCGCTCGGCGCCGTGCAGAAGGGTGGCCTGGCACCCGTAAGCGACGTCATCGGCTATGGCGAGCGCCTCTCGCGCAGCGGCCTGACCGTGCTGGAGGCGCCGGGCAACGACGCTGTCTCCACCACCGCGCTGGCCGCCGCGGGCGCGACCATCACGCTGTTCTCCACCGGCCGCGGCACCCCGCTCGGCAGCCCGGTGCCGACGGTCAAGATCGCCTCGAACCACGCGCTGGCCGAAAAGAAGCCGGGATGGATCGACTTCGACGCCGGCCTCGCCCTCGACGCGGGCATGGAGGCGGCGGCGGCAGCCCTGCTCGACCGCATCGTCGCCATCGCCAGCGGCGAACCCGCGCGCAACGAGAGCAACGACGAGCGCGCGATCGGCATCTGGAAGCGCGGCGTCACCCTCTAGGCGGCCGGGAAGGTCACCGTCACCCGCAGCCCCTCGGGCGCGTCGCCCAGCTCCACCTGCGCGCCGAGCCGCTCGGCGACCGAGCGGACGATCGCCAGGCCCAGCCCGCTGCCGGAGGGCCCCTGCTCGCCCTGCAGCCGGGCGAAGCGCGACAGTGCATGCGCGCGCAGCGCGGCCGGGATGCCTGGCCCGGTGTCGCTGACGGTCAGCCGGATCAGACCCGGCGCCGCGGCGATGCCGATCACGGCCAGCCCGCCCTTGCGGTTGTAACGGATCGCATTGTCGACGAGGTTGGAGAGCATCTCGAACACCAGCGTGCGGTGGCCCCGCACCGGGAACGGCCCCTCCCCCTCGCACTCCAGCCGCAGCTCGACCTGGGCGTCGATCGCCTGCCGGATCCGACGCGAGATCACCGCCTGGCTCACTTCCTCCAGGTCGATCCGCTCGGCAGGAGGTACCGCACCCGCCTCGTCCGCGCGGGCGAGCGCGAGGAGCTGCGTGAGCAGCCGCTCCAGCCGGTCGGCCGCTTCCTCCATTTCCCCCAGCGCCTCCCCCGACCCGCGCCGGGCAAGCGCGAGCTGGACCTTGAGCACCGACAGCGGCGTGCGCATCTGGTGGGAGGCATCGGCGGTGAAGCGCCGCATCCCCGTCGTGGCGTCGTCCAGCCGCCGCAGCAGCCGGTCGAACGAGCGCAGGAGCGGCTGCAGCTCGGCCGGGAGCGGACCGGTCTCCAGCGGCGACAGGTCCGGTGCGGCGCGGGTGTCGCGCGCTTCGATGACCCGGCGCAGGTCCGACAGCGGGCGCAGGCTCCACCCCAGCGCCGGCCGGACCAGCAGCAGGACGATGCCGATCAGCACCAGCTCGCCGATCAGCAGCGCCCGCATCAGCTGGTTGCGCAAGGCATGGCGGTTGTCCAGCGTCTCGGCCACCTGGACGACCACCGGCGCCGCGATCCGGGGCAAGTCGCGCCGCGTCTCCGCGATCCGCACGCGCTGGCCGCGAAAGTCGGCATAGCGGAAGCGCGGCTCGTCGGCGGAGAGCGCCGCCGCGTCGGGCGCCGGCAGGTCGGCATAGCCGGTCAGCAGGCGGGGCCCGACGGCGATGCGGTAGTAGACGTTGTCGCGCTCGCCGTTCTCCAGCATGCCGAAGGCCGCCGGCGGCAGGTCGAGGGTCACTTCGCCGCGCTCCACCTGGACGGTCTCGGCGATCGCCCCCAGGGCGCCGCCGAGCACGCGGTCGTTGGTGCGGCGCACGACGTCGGAGATCAGCGCCCACCCGATCAGCACCAGCACGATCGCCGGCACCGCCAGCGGCACCAGCATCGCGGCGAGCAGGCGGTGTCGCAGCGAGAACGCTCGCCGGGTGTCCGGGGCGGCGCTCACGAGCGGTCGAGCATGTACCCGACCCCGCGCACGGTGCGGATCGTGGGGCCGTCCGGAGCAAGCTTGCTGCGAAGACGCGTGACGTTGACTTCCAGTGCGTTCGACCCGACCGGTTCGTCGAACCCGAAGACCTCGGCCTGGAGCGTATCGCGCGAGACCACCTGGCCGGCGCGCGAGGCCAGCGCCTCCAGCACCGACCACTCGCGCCGGCGCAGCTCGACCAGGCGCCCGGAGACCTCGACGCGCCCGGTGGAGCGGTTGATGGTCATCGCGCCGATGACGATCTCGGGGGCGGCGTCCCCGCCGCGCCGCCGGCCGAGCGCCCGCACCCTGGCTTCCAGCTCCTCCACCTCGAACGGCTTGCGCAAGTAGTCGTCGGCACCCAGGTCGAGGCCGCGCACGCGGTCGTCCAGCCCATCGCGCGCGGTCAGCATCAGCACCTGGGCGAGACCCGCGCCCGGCAATATTCGGCGGACATCGTCTGGTCCTCGGCGATGGACCTCCAGATCAAGCTCATCAACGACGGCTATGCGCAGCAGTACGCCAGCCCGGAGAAGCCGGCACTGCCCGAGCGGGCGGTGTGGAAGAACATGGGCTTTGGCGTCACCGCCGAGCCGATCGGGATCGTCTACAACCGCCGCCTGGTGCCCGCAGCGCAAGTGCCACGCAGCCACCAGGCGCTTGAGACCCTCCTGCGCAGCCGCCGTGCCGCCTTCACCGGCAAGGTCGCGACGTTCGATCCCGCGCGCTCGAACACCGGCTATCTCTATCTTTCGCAGGACTTCCAGGCGACCGGGGACACCCGCGGCCTGGTCCAGGCGATCGCCGCGACGCGCCCGCTGCTGGAGACCACCACCGGCCCGATGCTGACCGGCGTGGCCTCGGGCAAGCTGGCCATCGCCTACAACGTGATCGGCTCCTATGCGCTGGAGAGGGCGCGGCGCGACCCCGCGCTCGGCGTCGTGTTCCCCAGCGACTACACGCTCGTCACCTCGCGCATCGCCTTCATCTCGCGCGAAGCCCGCCATCCGGCCGCGGCCCGCCTGTTCCTGGATTTCCTGCTGTCCCGCGCCGGGCAGACCCAGCTCGCGCGGCACAGCCTGTGGCCGGTGCGCACCGACGTCCAGGCCCGCCGCCTGCCGGCCGGACAGGCCCGGCCCATACGGGTCGGCCCGCAACTCCTCGTCAATCTCGATCGCCTCACCCGCCAGCGCTTCCTGCGCGACTGGAACGCGATCCTCGCCTCCGGAAAAAGCCAGAAATGATACGACACCTTTCGACCGGCGCTGCACTCGTGGCGCTGGTCGCAGCGACGCCGGCGCTGGCGCAGCCCGGTCCCGACCGCGACGAGCTCGCCGAGCTCGTGCGCGCCCAGGCCGCCGAAATCGCCGCGCTGCGCCAGCGGGTGGAACGGCTCGAGGCGGAGCGCACGGCCGCGGCCGCGCCGCAGCAGGGCGCGCCCGTGCTCGCCACGCGCGAACCGGCGGAGCCCGCGCCAGCGGCGGCGGGAACCCAGCCTTACGCACCGCAGCTGCTTCCCCCCGGGCCGGCCGAACGCGACGTCGAGCGCGTGCGCGCGGCCGCTGTCACCGCCTCCGGCGTGAGCACCGAATGGGGCCAGGGCTTGCCCGTGTTCCATTCCGCGGACGGCGTGTTCAGCTTCAAGCCGCGCGGACGCATCATCTTCGATGCCAGCACCTCGTTCGGTTCGGACCACGAGGGGCGCAACCTCACCACCACCGGCATGCGCGCGCTGCGCATGGGGCTGGAGGGCACGGTCGGCACCCACTTCTTCTACCAGTTCGAGAGCGACTTCTCCGAGAACGAGGTGGACGTGGTCACCGCCTTCATGGGCTGGCGCAACCGCATCGCCCCGGGGCTCGACTACGACGTGCGCGTCGGCCACCTGTTCAACGACCGCGGCTTCGAGGGCTCGACCGGCTCCGATTCCACGCCCTTCCTGGAACGCACGGTGGTCGCCACCGCGATCATCCCGCAGCGCGCCTTCTATGGCCTGGGCATCATGCCGCGCCTGTTCTGGAAGACCGGCCACGCCTCGCTGACGCTGACCG
Source organism: Novosphingobium soli (assembly GCF_042432915.1). Lineage (NCBI taxonomy): Bacteria > Pseudomonadati > Pseudomonadota > Alphaproteobacteria > Sphingomonadales > Sphingomonadaceae > Novosphingobium > Novosphingobium soli. The sequence goes on along the minus strand of NZ_JBHLWK010000017.1, from coordinate 129,388 downwards.
GAGACCGCATCGACGGCGATCAGTCGACCTCGGACAACCGCACGGTGCTCGCCCGCGCGCACTGGAACCCGATCAAGTCGAACCGCCAGGTGCTCCACCTCGGCATCTGGGGCTTCGACGAGATGCTGCAGCCGGGCAAGAACACGCTGACGCGCAACACCGTGATCGGCGGGCGCTTCAACGGGGCGCTGCGGCTCTCGACCGGCACGCTGATCGGGGGCACCGGCACCACCGGCTACGGCGTGGAGCTGGGCGGCTACGCGGGCCCCTTGTGGCTGATGGCCGAGGCCGGCGAACGCCGCGCCCGGCTCGACGGCGGCCGGGCGGACTTCGTCACCCGTGCCTGGAGCGTGGGTGGCGGCTGGTTCCTCACCGGCGACCTGCCGCCCTACAATCCACGCCTCGGCAGCTTCGGTCAGCCCAAGGTCCTGCGCCCGATCTTCGAGGGCGGACCCGGCGCCATCGAGCTGACCGCGCGGTACGAGAGCCTGGAGTTCGACGACATCCTCACGCCCGCGCAAGGCTGGGCCGCGACGCTGGGGGTGAACTGGTATCTCAACAGCTTCACCCGCTTCCAGGTCAACGCGATCCACTGGAACACGCAGAACACCGCCGGCGCCTATGCCGGCAAGGATGACGGCGAGACGCTCAGCGCGCGCGTCGGCGTCACGTTCTGACGTCCATTCACTTCGAACCCTGACACGAACCGAGGGACACCCATGAGCCTCGCCCTGATCGGCTTCCTGATGGTCGCCACCTTCATGACCCTCATCATGACCAAGCGGATGACCCCGCTGGTCGCGTTGATCGTCGTGCCCACCCTGTTCGCGCTCCTCGCCGGCTTCACCTCCGGGCTGGGCGACATGATGATCGAGGGGCTGACCAAGCTGGCACCCACCGGCGTGATGCTGCTGTTCGCCATCCTGTTCTTCAGCACGATGACCGACACCGGCCTGTTCGATCCGCTGGTCGGCCGGCTGATCCGCATCGTCCACGGCGATCCGATGCTGATCCTGATCGGCTCGGTGGTGCTGTGTGCCCTCGTCAGCCTCGATGGCGACGGCTCGACCACGTACATCATCACCATGGCCGCCATGCTGCCGCTCTACAAGCGGTACGACATGAACCGGCTGTACCTCGTCTGCCTGCTGATGGTGACGAGCGGGGTTATGAACCTCACCCCCTGGGGCGGGCCCACCGCGCGTGCCGCCAGCGCGCTCAAGCTGGATCCGGCCGCCGTGTTCGTGCCGCTGGTGCCCGGGATGATCGCGGGCCTTGCCTTCCTGATCCTGCTGGCAGTCCACTTCGGCCGCAAGGAGCGCCGGCGCATCGGCAAGATCGAGACCCCCGCCATGCTGGAGGCGAGCGACCTCGCCGTCTCGCAGTGGCCCGAGGCGCGCCGCCCGCGCATGATCGCGTTCAACGCCGTGCTGGTCGTGGCGCTGCTGGTGCTGCTGGTCTGGGGCGTCCTGCCGCTGCCGATCCTGATGATGCTCGCCTTCGCCATCGCCATGATCGCCAACTACCCCCATGTCCGCGAGCAGAAGGAGCGCATCGCCGCGCATGCGGGCAACGTCCTGGCGGTGGTGTCCCTCATCTTCGCGGCGGGCATCTTCACCGGCATCCTCTCCGGCACCGGCATGGTGGACGCGATGAGCCGCGAGGTGGTGGGCTTCATCCCGCCCGTACTGGGGCCTTACATGGCTCCTATCACGGCGCTATTGAGCCTTCCGTTCACCTTCTTCATCTCCAACGACGCCTTCTACTTCGGCATGCTGCCGATCCTGGCCGAGGCCGGCGCGCACTACGGCGTAGAGCCGATGGCGATCGCCCGGGCCTCGCTGATGGGCCAGCCGGTCCACCTGCTGAGCCCCTTGGTGCCCTCGACCTACCTGCTGGTCAGCCTTGCCGGGGTCGACCTCGCGGACCACCAGCGCTTCACGCTGGTGCCGGCCGCGCTGTGCTGCCTGGTGATGACGGTGGTGGGCATGCTGGTCCTCGCATTTCCCTTCGTGGGATGAACACGGCCAGAGCCGGGCTGCCGGCCCTTCGCACGACGGGAGCATTCGATGACTGACACTGCGGCACCGCCCGATCCCCGACACCAGGCCATCGCCATCCTCTACCAGGCGCTGGAGCCGCCGGTCATCGCCGGTCAGCGCAAGGAGGCGAAGCCCGGCGGGTACTCGGACAGCGGCGCGGACATCGGCTTCGCGCTGGCGTCGGCGGGGTGCTCGCTCGTCACGCCGGCCGCGCGACCGCATCCCGACCGCGCGTTCGACTGGGTCTGGCCTGACACGCCGGAGGGCATAGCGGCCGCGCTCGCCGCCGGTGCCACGCTGCTATGGGCCAACACCGTGGTCTTCGCAGGCCACCCCATCGAAGCCGCGAGCCGCAAGGCCTGGATCGTGGGCCCGGATCCGCGCACGATGGAGGAGATCGACGACAAGCTCGCCACGAACGCGCGCCTGCTCGCCGCCGGGCTTCCGGTTGCGCGGTCCTGGCGGGTGGACGGCGCCGCGCCCGACATCGCGTCGCTACTCGCGCCCTTTGCCGACCATCTGCAGCTGGTCGTCAAGCCCCTGCGCGGGCGTGGCAGCCAGGGGGTAAGCGTCGCGCGCGACGAGGGCCAGCTTCTTGAGCAGGTCACCGCCCTTGCCGCAAGCGGGCGGTTCGGCAACGCCGTCATGCTGGAGCAGTTCCTCCCCGGGCAGGAGATCACGGTGACCGTCATGCCCGCCGCGGCCCGCGAGGGTGCGACCGCGCCCTTCGCCCTGCCGCCGGTCGAGCGCTTCGGCCAGGCCGACGACGTCGCGCCCTACAATGGCGACGTGCCCGTCCGCCTCAACAGCGAGGCAATGTCGGAGCAGGAGCGCGCCGCCCCCGCCGTGCATGCGGCCAGCGCCGCCTGCGAGCGGGCCGCCGCGCTGATCGGGATCCGCTCGCCGATGCGCATCGACTGCCGCGCCGACGCGGAGGGCCGCTTCCTTCTGTTCGACGTCAACAGCAAGCCCAACCTCACGGGCGCCGGCCGCCCCGGCCGCGACGACGAGGACAGCCTCTCGACCATGGCCGCCGCCGCCATCGGGTGGAGCTACGCAGACCTCCTCGTCGCGACGGCGCGCGGCGCATGGACCAACAGGGACAAGACCGCATGACCGACCTCTGGCAGCACATCGTTGCCGATTTCTCCAACATCGGCTCGCCCGCTGCGCTCGCCGCCTTCGGGCAGGTGGTGCTGATCGACGTGATGTTGGCGGCCGACAACGCCATCGTCGTAGGGGCGCTCGCTGCCGGGCTGCCCCCGGCGATGCGCCGCAAGGTGATCCTGATCGGCGTGTTCGCGGCACTGGTGCTGCGTGTCGCCTTCGCGCTCGTCGTCACCCAGTTGCTCCAGGTGGTCGGGCTCGTCTTCGCCGGCGGCCTCCTTCTGGTGTGGGTGGCCTGGAAGATGTGGCGCGAGCTGCGCGCCGCTCACGAGGGCAGCGCCGGCGGCGAGCTCGACCCGGCTCTGGCGCAGGCGGCCCCGGCGAGTTTCGCCGGCGCGGCCTGGGCCGTGGCGGTGGCGGACGTCAGCATGAGCCTCGACAACGTGCTGGCGGTCGCGGGCGCGGCCCGTGACCACCCAGGCATCCTGGCGGTCGGGCTGATCCTCTCGGTCGCGCTGATGGGGCTCGCCGCGAACCTGCTGGCCCGCGTGATCGAGCGGTACCGCTGGCTGGCCTACGTCGGCCTGCTGGTCATCCTCTACGTCGCGGGACGGATGATCTGGGAGGGGCTGGTCGACCCCGCGCGCGGGCTGCTCGTCCTGTTCTGACCGGCGCGACGGGCGTGGGTGATACCGCGCCCGTCGCCCTCACCCTTCCATCATGTCGCGCACGCGCGCGGCCAGCGTCTCGATCACAAAGGGCTTGGTGAGCACCTGCATCCCGGGCTCCAGGTGACCGTTGCCGATCACCGAATTCTCCGCATAGCCGGTGATGAACAGCACCTTCAGGCCGGGTCGGCTCTGCCGGGCAGCGTCCGCCATCTGGCGCCCGTTCATCCCGCCGGGAAGACCGACATCGCTGATGAGCAGGTCGATGCGGATGTCCGACTGGAGCATCTTGAGCCCCGATGCGCTGTCGCCTGCCTCGATGACGGTATATCCGAGGTCCTCCAGGATGTCGGCGATGAGCATGCGCACGCTCGGCTCATCGTCGACCACCATGACGATCTCGCCGTCGGCCTTGCCTTCGGGCGGTATGGCGGCTTCGATCGCCAGGTCGGAGCCCACCGCTTCGTAGTGGCGCGGCAGGTAGATGCGCACCGTGGTGCCCACCCCGATCTCGGAGTAGATGCGCACCTGCCCGCCGGATTGCTTGGCAAAGCCGTAGATCATGGACAGGCCGAGCCCGGTGCCCTGCCCGATCGGCTTGGTCGTGAAGAACGGGTCGAAGGCCTTGGCGATCACGTCCGGCGTCATGCCGGTGCCGGTGTCCGTGACGCAGAGCGAGAGGTACTGGCCTTCCGGGATGTCGTGAGTGCGGGCTCCGTTGCGATCCAGCCACTTGTTCGCGGTCTCGATCGTGATCCGCCCGCCATCGGGCATCGCGTCGCGGGCATTGATGCACAGGTTCAGCAGCGCGTTCTCCAGCTGGCTCGGGTCGACCAGTGTCGGCCACAGCCCGGCGGCGCCCACCGTCTCGACGGAGATGGCGGGACCTGCGGTCCTCTGGATAAGGTCGGCCAGGCCGTTCACCAGCGCGTTGACGTCAGTGGGCCGGGGATCGAGCGTCTGGCGGCGAGAGAAGGCCAGCAGGCGGTGCGTCAGCGCGGCGGCGCGGCGGGCAGCGCCCTGGGCGGCGACGACGTACTTGTCGACATCGGCCAGCCTACCCTGGTTGAGCCGGGTGCCGACCATCTCCAGCGCCCCCGATATGCCGGCCAGGAGATTGTTGAAGTCGTGGGCGAGGCCGCCGGTGAGCTGGCCGACCGCCTCCATCTTCTGCGACTGGCGCAGTTGTTCCTCGGCCTTCATGAGTTCGGCCGTGCGCTCCGCGACGCGCTGCTCCAGCGTGTCGTTCAGCGCGCGCAGCGCTGCTGCGGCGCGATCCCGCTCCTCTTCGATGGCGCGGCGGTTGTCGATGTCGAGAACCACGCCGGGAAAGGAGGTCGGCGTGCCATCGGTGTCGTGGTCGACCCGCCCGTTGGCCTCGATCCAGTAGTAGCGCCCGTCCGAGCGCCTGACGCGGTATTGATGGGCATAGGCGCCGCCCCGCCGTATCGCTTGCGCCATCGCCGCGGACAGGCCTTCGCGGTCGTCCGGATGAACGGTCTCGATGATCTGTGCCAAGTTCAAGCCTTCGCGGCCCAGCCGCGGGCTCATGCCGAAGGCTTGCGCGAAGCCCTCGTCCACGGTGAAGCGATCCTGCGGCACGTCCCAGAACCACGTCCCGATGATGGCGCCCGCCGACAGCGCCAGCTGCACGCGCTGGATGTTCTCCCGGGCCAGCGCCTCGCTCGCACGGAGCGCCTGCTCCGCCCGCTTGCGCGCCTCGACGTCGCGGAAAAGGACCGACACCTGGCGCCGGCTCTCTGGCTCGACGCGCGCCGCGGACACTTCGATATGCCGTCCGGCAGCGGCGAAGTAGCGCTCGAACCTGATCGGCTTTCCGGTGCGCAGCACCCCTCCGTACAGGTCTAGCCACCCCTCGGCGTCGTCGGGCTCGATGTCCCTGAGCGTCTTGCCCAGGATAGCGGGGATTCCAGACTGGCGCTCGTATCCGGCATTGGCCTCGATATGCACGTAGTCGCTCAGCGGCCCGTGCGGCCCGTCGAAGAACTCGATGATGCAGAACCCGTCGTCGAGCGCCTCGAACAGCGCCCTCAAGCGCTCCTCGCTGCGTGCAAGCGCGTCGCGCGCCTCGCGCTCCCGGGTGACGTCCCGCGCGGCACCGACGAAGCGAAGCGGCTGGCCCTCGGCATCGAATTCCATCCGGCCCGTCCGCGCCAGCCAGCGCAGCTCTCCGGTCGCGGCGTCGCGCACGCGGTACTCGACGTCGAGCGGCGGCGCGCCCTGTTCGCGCGTGGTGGTGGTGGAGACGAGGTGGCGATCCTCCGGGATGATCCGGGCCTCGAACTCGGCAGCCGGATAATGGGACCTGACGGGCAATCCGTAGAGCCGGCAAAACTGCGCCGTCGGGATCATGATGTCGCCGCCTATCTCGACCGTGAAGAGGCCGATGCGCCCGGCCTCCTGCGCCTGGTCCAGGCGCGCCTTGGCGGTAAGCAGACGCTCGTCCTCCGGCTCGGTCCCGGCCGGATCCGATGGCGCCGAAAGGGCGCGGGCGCGCAGTTCCAGGATCTCCACGGCATGGCTGGCGAGACCCTGCAACGCCCGATCCCGCGCCGGATCGGGTGCTGGGGCGTCGCGGTCGAGGACCCAGAGCATGCCGATGGTGACGCCTTCGGGTGTGGTCAGCGGCGCGCCGGTGTGGATATAAAGGTCCGGCCGCACAGCGAGCAGCGGCCGCGCGTCGTCGATCCCGACGCTCTCGCCGAGCCCCGGCACCGGAATGTCCCGCAGCCCGAGCCCCACTTCGGCCTTGAAGAACAAGCCCCCAGGAGCGGCGAGGGCGAGCACGGCCACCGGCGCTCCGCACAGTCCAGCGGCAAGCTCCACCACCCCATCGAACGCCCGCTCCGGTGGTGTATCAAGCACTCGGTAGCGGGCCAGCGCCTGGCGGAGCTTGGCATCTGCAGTCACATTCATTCATCAGGCTCTTGATCGCTCGGGCGGGGCCGCGTCGCACTGAAAGCTCCCCTGGCGCGGTTCCGTTCCCTGGTTTCTTGCGGACCGAGCACGGACGCGCCTGCGCCTGCTCGCTGGCCCCGGGTGTGCACGCCGGTGACCGGTGGGTCAACTTGCCCGGAGCAGGACGTCCGCCATGTGGTTGAGCGGCGCGGGGATCGCGTGCCTGCGGCCCAGCCGCGCGATCACGCCGTTGCGCGCATCGGCCTCGGTGGCGCGGCCGGCGAGCCGGTCGGCGAGGATCGAGTTGATCGAGTCCGGGGGGCCCTGCCGATAGCCCTCGACCACTTCGTCCGCCAAGCCGTCGTCCAGCCGCGCACCCTGCGCCCGGCCGACCGCCACGCATTCCAGAACCATGGCACGCATGAGGGCGGCGACCTCCTGGTCCGCCACGATCCCGGCTGGCTTGAGCGTCAAGGCGCTGACTGCACCCGCGCAGTTGACCGCCAGCTTGCGCCATGCTGCCGTGAGCCAGTCATCGGTGAGGCTCGTTTCGATCGGCGTGTGCGCGAAGAGCCGTGCGAAAGCTTCTCCGTTCGCGCCGGCCGGCATGGTCAGGCTTCCGGTCCTGCGCTGCACGACCTGGCCCGGCGCGGTCCGCTCGGCCGGGATGTCGACGATCACGGGCACCACACTGGCCGGCTCCACCTCCGGAAAGCGGGCAAGATGCTCGACCCCGTTCTGGAGGACCGCAAGCCTTGTGCAGGGCCCCAGGAGCCGGTCCAGCCAGCGCGAGGCTCCGCCGGCGTCGTAGGTCTTGGTTGCGACGATCACCCAGTCGACCGGGGCCGCCGCCTCCGGCTCCAGCAGCAGGCGCGGCGTGGACTCGAGCACGCCTGCCGGCGTCTCGACGCGCAGCCTCTCAAATGGCGTGCGGGCGCACAGCGTGACCTGGAGCGCCTGGTCGGCCGTGAGCCATGCCCCGATCGTGGCGCCGACAGCGCCCGTGCCGATGATGGCGACCGTGTTCGTCATCGGCGCTGGTTCCCACCTTTGAGATCAGGACGCAAGAGGGCAGGTCCGGCCTCCTGTCCGAGCCTCGGCGCGCCGCTTGTGGCCTCTTTGCCACTGTTGCCGCAGATGTCTTCCCCGGATCGACACGCGTCATGGAAGCTTCACGAGGCGGGCGTAGCCGGCCGTCCGACGTCTACAGAAACGACAGGGAAACACAGTGTCGAAGGCTATCCTCGCCAGAACAACGCTCCACCTGACTTGCGGCCTTGCGGCCCTGTGTCTTGCCGGCCACGCGCAGGCGCAGGAGGAACCCACCTCCGACGAAGGGCTGGGCGACATCGTCGTCACGGCGGAGCGGCGCACCGAGAACCTGCAGCAGGTGCCGGTCTCGGTCGGCGTCGTCTCGGGCGACCAGTTGCGCACGTTCCAGGCCAGCGGCGACGACATCCTGTCGCTGTCGGGCCGCGTCCCCGGCCTCTACGCCGAGACGACCACCGGCCGCATCTTCCCGCGCTTCTACATCCGCGGCCTCGGCAACATCGACTTCTACCTTGGCGCCTCGCAGCCCGTCTCGATCATTCAGGACGACGTGGTGCTCGAGCATGTCGTGCTCAAGTCCAACCCGGTCTACGACATGGACCAGGTCGAAGTCCTGCGCGGCCCGCAGGGTTCGCTGTTCGGCCGCAACACCACCGCCGGTATCATCAAGATCGACACCATCAAGCCCACGGTCGATCGCTGGACCGGCCGCGTGAACGCCAGCTACGGCGAATACAACTCGGTCAACCTCGATGCCGGCGTCGGCGGCCCCATCGTCCAGGACAAGTTGGCGATCCGAGTTTCCGGCCTGTACCAGCGCCGCGACGACTGGGTGGACAACGTCTATGACGGCCCCAGCGCCGACGGCACCGTCTCGCCCGAAAAGAACGCCATGGGCGGTTTCGAGGAGCGCGACGCCCGCGTGCAGCTGCTGCTCGCGCCGGTCGACAGCAACTTCTCCATGCTGACCAGCTTCCATGCGCGCAGCTACGACGGCACCTCGACGATCTTCCACCGCAGCGCATTCACCAAGGGCTCCAACGACGTCAGCGGCGAACCGCGCGACGAGATCGCGTTGGACGAGGCGCACAACAACCCGCAGGGTTACGACACCTATGGCGCCTCGAACCGCATCGCGCTCGACTTCGGGGCGGTCACGCTGACCTCGATTTCGGCCTGGGAGACGACCAAGGGCTACAGCCGCGGCGACACCGACGGCGGCGCTGCCGCCGACTACCCGGTGAACGGTGTGCCCAACGGCTACGGCCAGTCGCAAGGCAACGTGCGCGACCTCGACCAGCTCACGCAGGAGCTGCGCCTGTCGAGCAATGGCGACACCCGCTTCAAGTGGCAGGTGGGCGCCATGTGGTTCGAGGAGCGCAACATCACCGACTTCTACCAGCGCGCGTTCTTCCTCAATCCGCCCGCGAACAACCCGAACAACTGGGTGCGCCTGCGCAACGAGAACACCAGCTGGGCCTTTTTCGGCCAGGCCAGCTACGAGCTGACGCCGGGGCTGACGGTCACCGCCGGCGGCCGCTATACCAACGACACGAAGAAGACCCGCCTGCTCAAGACCGCCGACACCGCGGCGGGCGTGGTGACCTACACCGGCCGCCGCTACGTCCGCCTGTCCGACGAGAAGCCGAGCTGGGACGTCAGCGTCCTTTACCAGGCCAGCCCGGAGGTCAGCCTCTACGCCCGCGTCGCCACCGGCTTCCGCGGCCCCACCATCCAGGGTCGGTCGGCTGTGTTCAACGCGGACTTCACCACGGCGGATTCGGAGACCATCGTGTCCGGCGAGGCCGGCATCAAGACGCAGCTGCTCGACAACCGCGTGCGCTTCAATCTCTCGGGCTTCGCCTACCGGGTGAAGGACATCCAGCTCAACGGCAACGACGCCAACGGCAACGGCGTTCTGTTCAACGCCGACAAGGCCGAGGCCTATGGCCTCGAAGCCGAGCTGGAAGCGCGCCCCATCCCCAACCTCACGCTGACGGCGGGCCTCAGCCTGCTGCACACCGAGATCAAGGATCCCGATGTCTACGCCCAGGTCTGCGCTCTCAACGGCGTGGTGGTCTGCACCGTCAACGACCCGACTGTCACCGTGACCGGGCGCGGCGTCTTCGCGCAGATCGACGGCAACCCGCTGCCCAACGCGCCGAAGTACACCGCCAATCTCGCCGCGCGCTACGACGTGCCGCTCGGCAACGGCGGCGCCCTCTTCGCGGCGACCGACTGGATGCTGCAGGGCTACACCAACTTCGTGCTCTACAAGACCGACGAGTTCTACTCGGACGGGGACTTCGAGGGCGGACTGCGCATCGGCTATACCGCTCCGGGCGGCCGCTACGAGATCGCCGCCTTCGCGCGCAACATCACCAACGAGAAGAACCTCAAGGGCGTGATCGAGAACTACATGGCGGCGGTGTTCAACGAACCCCGTGTGATCGGAGCTTCGCTCTCGGGCAAGTTCTGACGCTGAGCCAGCGCCGAGGAAAGAGGCCGGTCCGCACCCGCGGGCCGGCCCTTTCTGCATTCATCCGGCACGTTGCAGCCAGGCTTGCGCCGCGCTGCGCACGGCATTCCAGCGGTCGCGCTCCTCCCGGGCATCGGGGAGCGCCCGGTGCGCGGGTGGGGTCCGGACCGCATGCTCCAAGGCAGCGGCGAGGATCTCGTCCACCGCGCGGTCCAGGTGCTCGGGCGCAACGCGTGAGCCGACCATCGCGGCGGCACATTCCCGGCGCGCGTCCCGGCTCCGGCGCAGCCGCAGCTGGTGGCGCGGGAGCCGCGCCGCCCTGAGCAGTGTGCTGAGCCACTTGCCGTCCCATGACGGCGCGCTCGCCACCAGGTCATGGCCGCCGAGAACCTCGGCCATGCGAGCCGCCACCGTCTCCGGAGGCTCTCCCTCCGCAACGAGCAAAGCACGCGAAATGCCGTGGATCGCCGCCGCCTCCTCGTCCCAGTCGGTCCATTCGGGCGCGGGACGGATCAGGTGGGCTTCTTCGCGCCCATCCTCGAACACCCAGGCCACCTCGACCGGATAGCTGCGCTTGCCCAGCGAGGAAGCCTCGAAGTCGAGGAAGACGATCACCGGGGCCCCCTCGCCGACGCATCCAACGGGGGCGCTTCGCGAAGGCTGCGGAAGGTGACCGACCAGCGCGTCTGCACCACAGGCGCCATGCCGTGTTCCCAGTCTTGGCGGGCCTCGCCTGCCAGGTGATAGACCGAGCGCGGCGCCAGCGGGAGCGAACGACGGTCGAAGCCTTGCTCCCGGCGGCGGCGGAACCGCAGCGTGGCCGCGCTGCCGAGCGACACGCCCACCACGTGATCGAAGACGGGGCGATCTCTGTGCCAGCCGATGCCCGCCCCAGGATCGTAGCGGATCAGCAGAGCCTGCACGAGCCGTTCGGGCGCGAGCTTCGCGAAGCGGGCGGCCCGCTCCCTGAGCGGCAGCAGCCAATCGGGCATCGGGTCGGTCGGGCCGAAGCGGCCGTTCTCGAAATCGTAGGTCCATCCGAAGGAGCGGGTCAGCCGCTTTCCCGTCCACTGCTGGAACCGGAACGGCGAGAGGTCCACCGTGGCGAGCCGCGTCAGCAGATCCACTTCTTCCGCCCGACCGATCAGGTCCTCCGCGGTGGCGAGTCCCGGCAGCATGGGTGTCGCGAAAAGGTCGGGCTGGTGCATCATCTTTCGGGGAAGGATATAGGCATGCGGCGGCGCTCTATCCATGTGCCGATCGCATGGCCGCGCCATCGCTGCCGAACTGCGCCCGTCCGTAGCGCCTCAGCAATCCTGCGAGCTTGCCCACCAGCCGCCGGTCCGCGACGTCCCGCACCACGGGGATTTCCGCCAGCGCCGCATAGAAGCGCAGGCGCGTGAAGATGCGCAAGGCAGCGAGCAGCGCGAAGTGGCGATCTAGCGCGGTGTAGCGCACTCCCATCGCCGCTGCCCTGGCGCTGTCGCCGTTCAGGAAATGGCGGATGAAGAACGCCTTGGCGAAGCTGCGCTCCAGCTGGCTGTCCACCAGGCCGACCGGGGTGGGATCGCGAGCAAGCTCCGCATCGAGCGTGCCGCGGACCAGCACGCCGCAGGTCGCGTCGTCGAAGGCGCTGCGCAAGGTGGTCTGGCGCGCCACCATCAAGCGGACGATCTCGGCAGGCGTTTCGCCCAGCAGCGCGCGGGGCAGCCCCAGCAGGAAGCACCGGTAGCGCGCGATCTCGATCCGCGCGCGCTCGTCTTCGGTGAAGCCGCGGCTTTCGCGCAAGGCCCGGGCGGCGATCAGCAGCGAGCCGATCTGCCCGGCGGGCATCTGGTCGACCTGCGGGATCGGAACGCCGTAGACAGCGGGGTCCCACGTGCCCGGACGCCGCATGACATTCACCCGCACCGTGGCATGCATCAGCCGCACCATCGCCGCCGCCTTGAACGCGGCGCCATGGCGACCGAGCGCGCCGGGCATCACCGTCAGCGTGAAGAACGTCGCGGTCTCGTGGACCCGCCGCGCCGCCAGCTTGTCAGACAGGTTGCCGGTCAGCGCCATCGGCAGCGCCGAATAGCGGTTCATGAATGTCGCCAGGAAGGCGCCGCGGATGGCGAAGGGAACGAGGTGGGCATACTGGTTGCGCTCCAGCCGCGCGCCTCGGTGGACGAGGTCCATGTCGATCCAGTCCGGCGTCCGCTCCATCTCGGCCAGAAAGGTGCCAAGTTCAGGCGGAGCTTCGGGCACCGCCCCAAGGCCTTGCGTGCAGGCCCGCTCCAGCATGGCGACGAGCGGGCGGAAGCCGATCTCGTCCATGCGCGCGGCATAGGCGTCCGCCACCGGATCGCCGGTGAGCGTATAGGCTGCCATCATCTCGACGAGCGACGCGTCCGCCAGCACTTGCGCCTGCATGGCTTCGAGCCCCGGCATCGCCTCTCCCGCACCCTCGACGGTGAAGCGTTCGGGCATGGCGGTCAGGTCCATGCCGCCGTAGACCGCGGGCACGTGCGCCGCCTGCCGGTCGACCTCGCGCCAGAGTTCGGGATGATGGGCGCGCATCTGCATCGTGACGTCCTTTCGCTGCGAGCGTCTAACGCGCGGCGCGCAGTCTTCGTGCCGCCTGCGCCGGCGGCGCGTCGGCGAGTGGGACCAGCGCCGCGGCCCGCGCCAGCGCCTTGACCAGCGCGCCTTCGCCTCGCCGCAATCCGAGGTCCCGCAGCTGCGGCATCGAACGGACGGGCTCGGGCGTCATTTCCACCGCCGCTCGGACCAGCAGCCGCTGCAAAGGCCGGGCGGCGCGGGGAAGGATCGGCGCCTCGCCCATGATCGCGATGAATTCCGCGAGCACTTCGGATGCTTCCAGGCGAGGCGCCGTGGCTGCCAGGAGGCGCTCCCACTCCGACCACGACTCCGGTGCGCCCGTGGCACCGTAGAGCCGCGCCGCCGGCTCACCCTCGGCGAACGAGGCGTCCTGCTCTGCGGGCGAAAGGGGGCGGACGTAGCGGTGATAGGCTTCGGTGAAGCCGAAGGTGGCCGTCGCCTGCACCCAGTCGAGCAGGCGCGGGTCGTTGGCGTGATACGCCTCTCCGCCCGGTGTCGTGCCGCGAACCTTCTCGTGCATCCGCACCACATGCGCGATCACCTCGCTCGCGGCGGAGCGCGGGCCGTAGACAGTCATCATCGCGGCAAACCCCGTCCGCCGCAGCCGCGTGCCCGGATCGCTACGGAAGCTGCTGTGGTCCCACACGCCCGAGCGCACCGAAGGTTCGGCCAGCTCGAGCAGCACCGCCGCCACCCCGCCGATGAACAGCGAGACCGGGTTGGCGAAGACCTGCCACGCGGTGCCGTTTGCAGGCGCCAGCGCAGGCTCGCCCGCGGGCTGCGAGAAATCGAACGCCATCCCCGGTGGCGGGCGAAGGAGATCGTTGACCGCGCTCAGCATGTCACGCCTCCTCCACGACGAGGCGGCAGTCGCGCAGCTCGTATCCGGTCACCAGCGGGTTCCAGCCGATGCGCGGCGCCTGGGCCAGGCGGAGCCCAGGGACCCGCAGGATGCGGTCGAGGAAGACCTCCGCCTCCGCCAGGGCCACTCCGGCCCCGGGGCAGCGATGCTCCCCATCCCCGAACGCGAGACCGGCGCCGGCGACGCGCTCCGCGCGCGGGCGGTCGGGATCGAGATGATAGGGGCACGCACCCATGGCCTGCGGATCGGCATTCGCGGAGCGAATGTCGAGTTCGACCGTCTCGCTCTGGCCCGGCAGCCGGCGATAGAGGTAGCCGACCACCGGCTCCAACCGCAGGATCTCCTCCAGGATCGCCATGCGCCCTGCTTGGTCCGCGTCGAGGAAGCGCGCCCGCAGCTCGGGGTCTTCCAGCAGGTGCCAGCCGGCCATGGTGATGAATTCGCGCGTCGTGACCATCCCCGCCGCGCCATACGTGAAGCACTCGACCAGGATGTCGCTGTCGCGATAGCCCTCGGAGAGCAGGTGCGAGATCACGTCCTCACGCGGCGCGCGCCGCCGCTCGGCGATGGCCGGTCGCACGTCGCTCAGGTAGAAGCGCAGCATCCGCCACTGTCCCTGCAGCGTGGTCAGCGTCCGCCAGAACCAGCCCTCGCGCATCGCCGTCCCGACCGAGAAGAACGCGTCGAGCCTGCGGATCATGCCGCGCCGGTCGCTTTGCGTAAGGCCCACGATCTGCGCCGCCACGGTCACCGCCATGTCGAGCGCCAGCGCATCCAGCCGGCCCGAGCCTTTCCGCCGCAGGTCCTCGACCAGCGCCGCGGCGCTCTGCTCGATGAGCGGCCGGTGGCGCTCCTCGACCACCCGCGGCGCGAAGAAGCGCGCGGTGGCCGCCCGCTGGCGCCGGTGCGCCTCGCCCGTCAGGAAGAGGATGGGCGGGCGCGTCGGGTTGCCCGGGCGGTTCACCAGCTCGGCCTTGAAGCCGGCCTGCCGGCCGCCCTGCCGCCGCAGCGCCTCGCGCACCGCCTGGTAGCCCGTGACCGGCTTCGCGCCGGTGACGGCACCCGGCCCGGCGGCCGACTTGCGCTGATCCATCCCGTGATAAGGGCAACGCTCGACTTCAAGCGAAGCACTTGCCATTGTGCATCTCCGTTCTGACAAGTTACTCGTCATAAGTAGGATATGCGATGGCAGGATCAACAGGGGGCGAGCGACAGGACGCCCGAGCCTTGCGTTCACGCGCTGCGATGCGCGGTGCGCTGCTCTCGCTGCTGCGCGAGCGCCCGCTGGACGAGATCACCGGTGCCGTCATCGCCGAGCAGGCCGGCATCGGCTATTCCACCTTCTTCCGCCACTATGCCGACGTTCGCGCCTTGCTCATCGATACCGTCGGCACGATCACGGACGAGCTGGCGCAGGCGATGATGCCGGCCCTGCTCGCCGGCGACGGTCCGGCAGCAGCTCGCACTCTGCTGGCGGCGGTCGCGGAACGGCGCCTCGACTTCGGCGCGCTGCTGGCCGGAGCGGGCGATGCGCTGCGGGTCGAGCTGGCGCGGCAGGTCGTCGGGCGGCTGGAAGCCCTGCCCGATCTCTCCCCCGACTGGCTCCCGCGCCACCTGGGCGTCCGTGTGGCCGTGGCGGCCACGGTCGAGCTGCTCGACTGGTGGCTGACCGAAGAGCCGCAGCGGAGCCCCGAGGCGGTGGCAGACCTGCTGAACGCCCTCGTTCTGCTGCCGCTTTCCGCCGGGGCTTGAAGGAGCGACGCGTCGATCTCGTCGCCGCAGCGTGCCACGCTCACGATGCGTGCTGCAGCGCCTCGAAGCGAAGCGCCAGCGCCTCGTTGCCTTGAGCACGGGCCAGGGCGGCTGCATCGTTGCCCGCGGCATCGCGGCGCGCCGGGTCGGCGCCCGCCTCCAGCAGCAGGTCGATGATGTCGAGCCTGCCGAACAGGGCCGCCATCATCAGCGCCGTCTGGCCGCCCGCGTTGCAGGCCTCCGGATCCGCGCCGGCGGCGAGCAGCAGGCGGGCGATGGAGCGATAGCCCTTGAACGCCACGCCCATCAACGCGGTGTTGCCCTGCCGGTCGGGCGTGCCGTCCGGACGCGCGCCCAGCTCGAGCAGCAGCGACGTGGTGGATTCGTGGCCATTGTAGCTGGCCAGGACGAGCGCGGAGTAGCCGCGCTGGTCCTGCGCCTCGATGTCCACCCCGGCCTGGAGCAGCGCCGGGATGACATCGTCCCGTCCCAGTCTGGCGGCATCGAACAAGAGCTCGCGCAGCCGCTCCGGCGAAGGGAGCGGCGGCGCGTCCTCCCGCGCCGCCACCGTTTCGAGGTCTTCGCTCACCCCTGGGTCGCCTCGAGGAAGCCGGCCGCATCGAGGTCGATCTTCAGCTCGCGATCCCACACGCGCAGCGGCGCCAGGGCCTTGAGGAAGGCGGTGGCGTCGCCCGCCTTCTCCAGCGCGATCAGCCCTTCGTCATGGTCGGCGCTGGCAATGCCGGCCCGTTCCAGCAGCGGCAGCGCCTCGGCCGTGTAGCCGATGAACTTGCCGTGCCCGAAGGCGTCGCTCACGAAGTCCTTGGCCGTCTTGTCCTCGGCGAGCATAGCGGCGCCGTCTTCCGAGAGCACCAGCGCGACGGCATCGTAGAGCACCGAGGGGCCACCATCGATCTTCTGCTTGCCCTCGACCATGGTGCCGTCGTCCAGCGTGGCACCGGCGATCTTGGGGGTGACGAACTCGTAGATGGCCGGCTGCTTCTCCACCGCCGCGACCAACGCCTTGACGAGGCTGGCCGAGGCGCCGTCGGTCACCAGGATGCCGAGCTTGCGCCCCGCGAAGCTCTGCGGGCCGCGGGCGATGATGCTGAGCGCCTCGGAGGGCGGCAGGTCGGTCCGGGTCGGGACCGCCGCGGGGAACGCTTCCGGCAGGGCGGGCAGGCCGAGCCCCCCGGCGACGACGGTCGCCAGCGTCTCGTCGATGTTGCGAAGGTGCGAGACGATGCGCTCGCGGATGTCGATGCGCTCGCACTTCGATAGCTCGAACACCAGCGCGTCGCCGATGTGCTTCTGCTCGATCGGGGTCTGGCTGATGAAGAACTGCCGCGCCTGGCTGTAGTGGTCCGCGAAGGTTGCCGAACGGACCTGGGCCTTGCGACCCGAATCCTGCGCCGGAAAGTGGCGGTAGCCGCTCTGCGGGTCGGCGCGCGGGCCGCCCCACGAGTTCGGCTCGTAGTTGACCCGGCCCTTGGGGTTGCGCATCGCCATGTGGCCGTCCTGCTGGAAGTTCTGCACCTCCACCTTTGGCGCGTTGATCGGGATGTGCGTGAAGTTCGGGCTGCCGAGGCGCTTAAGTTGGGTGTCGAGGTACGAGAAGTTGCGCCCCTGCAGCAGCGGATCGTTGCTGAAGCCGATGCCCGGGACCACGTTCTGCGTGCAGAAGGCGACCTGCTCGGTCTCGGCGAAGAAGTTGTCGACCACCCGGTCGAGCACGAAGCTGCCGATGCGCCGGACGGGCACCTGCTCCTCGGGGATGATCTTGGTGGCATCGAGCACGTCGAACTCGAACTCGTCGGCGAAGGCGTCGTCGAAGATCTGGACGCCCAGGTCCCATTCCGGCGGAGTGCCCATGGTGATCGCGTCCCACAGGTCGCGGCGATGGAAGTCCGGGTCGGCGCCGTTGATCTTCACCGCCTCGTTCCACATGACGGACTGCAGGCCCAGCTTGGGCTTGAAGTGGAACTTGACGAAGGTGCCCTTGCCCTCCGCGTCGATCAGGCGGAAGGTGTGGACGCCGAAGCCTTCCATGAAGCGGAACGAGCGCGGGATCGCGCGGTCGGACATGACCCACATGATCATGTGCATCGATTCGGGCGTCAGGCCGATGAAGTCCCAGAAGTTGTCATGGGCCGTCTGCGCCTGCGGGAAGCCGCGGTCGGGCTCCTGCTTGGCGGCATGGACGAGGTCCGGAAACTTGATCGCGTCCTGGATGAAGAACACCGGGATGTTGTTGGCGACGATGTCCCAGTTGCCTTCCTTGGTGTAGAACTTGGCCGCGAACCCGCGCACGTCGCGGGCCAGGTCGAACGACCCCTTGTTGCCCGCCACCGTGGAGAAGCGGACGAACATCGGCGTCTTCTCGCCCACTTCGGTCAGGACCTTGGCGGTCGTGAACTCCGCCAGGCTCTCGTCCAGCGTGAACGTGCCGTGGACGCCGAAGCCGCGGGCGTGGACGACGCGCTCGGGAATGCGCTCGTGGTCGAAGTGGAAGATCTTCTCGCGAAGGTGGAAGTCCTCCAGCAGCGTCGGGCCGCGTTCGCCCAGCTTGAGGCTGTTCTGGTCGTCGGAAACGGGCACGCCCTGCTGCGTGGTGAGCACCTGCCCGTCCTTGCCCGGCAGCTGGTGAAGCTCGCCGCCCTCGCCCGTCTGCGTCTCGAAAGTCTGTGCGTGCGACTGCGCGCCCGTGTCCTTGCCGATCGTTCCCGTCATTCCAAGCTCCAGTGATCCGAGGCGTCATGCGCCGCTCTGTTGGCGCCCGGCTCCTTTCCGCATGGAGGCGCGCCCGAAATGCCGGGCATCGCCACCCCTCGCCTGTGATCGAGCGGTCTTCCATGCTTGTGGCGGATGGGGCCGGCCACTTGTCCCCCCAACGTGAGCCACCGGCCATGGTTCCACGCACTAACACTCGATCACGCAGAGGCTGGCATGGCATCGTTACCAGTGCTTAAGCATCTTCCCGTAGGTGGCTCAGCATCAAGGGGAAACTGTCATGCGCAAGGCCTGTGTTCGAGTATCGCTCCTGACCGCCGCGACCGGCACGCTCGCGCTGGCGAGCCCGGCCTCGGCCATGTGCAACGCCGGCTCGGCGCCGATCGTCGCACAGCTTCAGGAGCAGGTGCTTGGCAATCCCAGCAAGGCGCTCCAGCAGATCGAGCAACGCCTGAAGCAGCCCGGGCTGGGCCGCATCGACCGTGCCTGGCTCCACGCCGCCCAGGCCTTCGCGTACAGCACGCTGGAGATGAGCGCGGAGGAGGTCCGCGCCGCCGAGGCGGGGCTCCGCCTGGCGCCGGACCCGAAGGAGGGTCCCCACGTCGAGCTTCTGGTTCAGCTCGGCAGCGGCCTGTCCGACCCGGCGGAGATCGCCAAGATCAAGCAGCGCCTGGTCGCGGCGCGGCGATTCGTGGCGCCCGGGTCGGTCACGGACGTCTGCTCGCGGGCGGCCGTCGGCTATCTCAGCAACGAGCCGGCGGAGTCGCTGCGCGAAATGGGCACGGCCTACCGCATGGCCATGCAGCAGGGGATGGCCGCGCAGCGCGCCGGGATCGCGCTCGACCTTGCCGGCCTGCTGATGAAAGCGGGCGACTACGAGCAGGCCCAAAGTCTCATCGACGACAGCGCGCGGTGGGCCGAGAAGAATGGCCAGACCTTCCAGAGCGCTTCGATCGCCTTCCGCACGGCGATGATCCTCACCGGGCGCAAGGACTATGCGGCGACGATACCCCAGTTCGAGCGCGCCTACCGGCTGGCCCGCTCGGTCGGCAACGATCACTTCGCGGCGTTCGCGGCGCTTTCGATGTGCCAGTCGTACATCTCCCTCAATCGCTTCTCGGAGGCGCAGCGCGCCTGCAACAACGCCGAACGCCTGTTCGGCGACGAGACGATCGCACTGCCCCGGCTCATGGCATACCGCTCGCGCATTGCGCTGGGGCTGAAGGACTACGAGACGGCCATCGCCCTCTCGACCGAACTGCTGGACGGGCCGGCGACGGTGGCGACGCGCAGCAGCTCGCCCTTCCAGACCCGGGCCCTCGCCTACGCGGGCCTCGGCCGGTGGCAGGAGGCCTTCACCGACCTGAAGGCTTTCCTAGACGGGTTCCGCAAGGAGACGGAAGCCTCCCGCACGCGCGAGACGGCCAGCCTGCGCACCCAGGTGGAGATCGACCGGCAGCTGGATCGTAACAAGGCGCTGAGCCGCGAACTGGCGTTCCAGCAGGAACGCGCCCGCTACGAGCGGCAGCAGACACTGCTGATCGCGTTTGCCGCCGGCGCCCTGCTGCTCCTCCTCGCACTGTTCCTGGTGAACGGCCGGCGCCACCGTCGGGCGCTGGAGACGCTCGCTTCCACCGACGCGCTCACCGGCATCTCGAACCGGCGAGACGCCATCGCGCGGGCCGCCGAGCTGCTCGGCCGTGCAGCCGACGCGCGGATGCCGGTCGCTGTCGCGCTGGTCGACGTCGACCACTTCAAGCAGATCAACGATGTCGACGGCCATGCCGCCGGCGACGCCGCGCTCAAGGCGCTGGCGGGCGTGCTGAAGTCGCAGTTGCGCCACTCCGACGTGGTCGGCCGCTGGGGCGGCGAAGAGTTCGTGATCGTCCTTCCCGGCCTGCGCCCGACCGAAGCCGCCGACGTCGTCGCGCGCATCCGCACCGCCGCGGCCGAGCTGGAACGCCCCTTGCGCTTCAGCGCCGGTATCGCCGCGGCGGCTCCGGGCGAACGGAGCCTGGAGGCGATCGTGGCGCGGGCGGACGCGGCATTGTACGCGGCCAAGTCGGGCGGCCGGAACCGGAGCGTCATCGCCGAGGACGCCGGCACGTCGCCGGACAGCCCTCCTCCCCCCGCCGCGCGCCGCCGCTCGGAGGCCGAGCCCGCATCGCTGTAGCAGCCGGCCACTTCCCGGTTCCCTCGGTCGTCCCCGTCGCCTAGGCTGCGGGTATGGCCGGCAGCAGCGATCTCTATTCCCCCGTCATGTCCGACGCCCTGGTGATCCTGGGCGCGGCGGGCATCGTCATCCCCGTCTTCAACCGTTTCCGCATCACGCCGGTGATCGGCTTCATCCTGGTCGGGCTGCTGGTCGGCCCGTTCGCGCTTGGCCGGCACGTGTTCGACTATCCCTGGCTGTCCTATGTCACGATTACGGATCCGGACGGCCTGGAGGTCTTTGCCGAGTTCGGGATCATCCTCCTGCTCTTCTCGATCGGCCTGGAACTCTCGTTCCGCCGCCTGTGGGACATGCGCCGGATGGTGTTCGGGCTGGGCTCGCTGGAGTTGGTGTTCATCGGGGGCGCGATCACCTTCGTCCTCGCCGCCATCGGCCAGAGCTTCTCGGGCGCGCTGGCGCTGGGACTGGCGCTGGCGCTGTCCTCGACCGCCTTGGTCCTCAAGATCACCGAGGCCACGACGCCGGTGGGCCAGGCGGCCCTGGCAATGCTGCTGTTCGAGGACATCGCCCTCGTCCCCATCATCTTCCTGCTCGGCGCGCTGGCGCCCCATGCCGGTACCGACGGCGTGGGCGAACTTCTGCACACGCTGCTGTGGGGCACTCTCGCGGTGGGCGCGCTGCTGGTGCTCGGGCGCTACCTGCTGCCGCCGCTGTTCGCGCAGGCGGCCCGCACCAAGAGCCCCGAGCTGTTTCTCGCCGCCAGCCTGCTGGTGGTCATCCTGGCCTCGCTGGCGACCGCCGCGGCCGGGCTCTCCCCCATCGTCGGGGCCCTGGTCGCCGGGCTGCTGATCGCCGAGACCGAGTATCACGCCGAGGTCGAGCAGATCACCGAGCCGTTCAAGGGGCTGGCGCTCGGCGTCTTCCTCATCACCATCGGCATGAGCATCGACCTGGCGGTGGTGTGGGAGAACCTCGGCTCCATCCTGATCGCGACGGTCGCCGTCCTCGTGCTCAAGGCGACGGTGACCGGGGTCATGCTGCGCCTGATGGGGGCGCGGCGCGGCACCGCCACCGAGACGGGAATCCTGATGTCGAGCCCGTCCGAGACGACGCTGATCGTGCTCACCGCGGCCAGCACGGCGCAGCTCATCCAGCCTGGCACGGCGCAGTTCTGGCAGATCGTCACGGCGCTGGGCCTCACCGTCACGCCGCTGCTGGCGCTGGCGGGGAAGATCATGGCGCGCCAGGTGGACGGCGTGGAAGCGCCGCATCGCGCCCCGGCCGACCAGGGACAGCCGCGAACGCTGATCGTGGGCTTCGGCCGGGTCGGCCACCTCGTCGCCGACATGCTGGCGCGCCACGGGCGTCCCTACCTCGCGGTGGACAGCAACACCGATCTCATCGCCGAGGGACGGCGGCGCGGGTACAGCGTCGCCTTCGGGGACGCCGGGCGCGGCGACGCGCTGCTGCGCCTGGGCGCGGCGGAGGCCGCGGCGGTCATCCTCACCATGGATGAGCCGGTGACCGCGCAGCGCATCGTCCGCAAGCTGCGCGCGGAATTTCCCGACCTGCCGATCCGCGCCCGCGCCCGGGATGCCGACCATGCGGCGCAGCTCTACCGCGCCGGCGCCAGCTACGCCGTGCCCGAGACGCTGGAAAGCTCGCTCCAGCTTTCCGAAGCGGCACTGGTGGAGACGGGGGTGGCAATGGGCCCGGTGATCGCCTCGATCCACGAGAAGCGCGACGAGTTCCGCGAGATGATCATGGAGCGCGGCGGGTTGGCGGAGAAGCCGTCGCTGCGTTCCGGGCAACTGCGCGAACCAGCCTGAGGACGGCGCCGCTCCGGCTCAGGTCCGCGGCGGTGCGGGCGGGATGGCCAGTTCCATGCCGCTCTTCACCCGGTCCAGCGACACCAGCGTGCGAAAGCTCGCGACCCACTCGTGGTCGGAGAACAGCCGCCGCGTCAGCGCTTCGTAGCTGCGCATGTCGGCGGTGACGATCACCAGCACGAAGCTGGTGCCGCCGGTGGTGTAGTAGCACTGCTGGACCTCGGGAGCCGCGCGGAACAGGGACTTGGCGCGCTCGATGCTCGCGGTGCGCTCGTCGCGCAGGAACACCTCCACCACCGCGGTGACGGTGAGGCCCAGCACGACAGGATCGACGATGGCCGCGTTGCGCGTGATGACGGCGGCCTGCTCCATCGCGGCGATGCGGCGCTGCACGGCCGCGGCGGAGAGGTTCACCGCCTGCCCGATCGCCCGCTGCGGCGTCCGGTTGTCGCGCTGGAGAATCCGCAGGATCTCGCGGTCGAACGCGTCCAGCGCCTGGGGATCGGGGAGCTTGCGAGGCATGCGCGGGTCTTTGTTGCGTTTGCCCCCCGAATCAAGAGCCCATCGCTCGCAGGCGGCGTGGTATCGGCTCGCGGGTACCAACGGAGACACAGCCCCATGGACCTCGCACGCCCTGCTCCCCGCACCGATGCCACGCTCGCCGGTGTCCTGTCGGGCATGGGAGCCGGGGCCCTGTGGGGGCTGGTCTTCCTCGCGCCCGAGCTGGCGCGCGGGTTCGGTCCGCTGCAGCTCACCATCGGGCGCTACCTTTGCTACGGCGCGATCGCCGCGGTGCTGGTGGCGCCCCGGCTGGTCCGCCTCCGCGCGCTGCTGACGCCCCGCGCATGGCTGAGCCTCGCCTGGCTCGGCCTGGTCGGGAACACGATGTACTACGTCCTTCTCTCCGCCGCGGTGCAGTCGGGGGGCGTGGCGATGACCTCGCTGGTGATCGGCTTCCTCCCGGTCGCGGTCACCATCATCGGCAGCCGCGACCGCGATGCGGTGCCGCTGCGTCATCTCGCGCCCTCGTTGCTGCTCTGTGCCGGAGGGGCGGTGTGCATCGGCTGGCAGGCGCTGGCCTCGCCCGCTTCCGGGACCGCGAGCACTCCGGTCGCCGGGCTCGCCTGCGCGATCGGCGCGCTCGTCTCGTGGACCGCCTTCGCGATCGGCAACGCCCGCTGCCTCGCACGGATGCCCGCCGTGACCGTCCACGAGTGGAACCTGCTCATCGGCCTCGCCACCGGCGCCCAGGGGCTGGCTCTGCTCCCCCTGTCCCTGGTGCTCGACGACTGGAGCCGTCCCGCACAGCAGTGGCTGACCTTCGCCGGCGTCTCCGTGGGCGTGGCGCTGTTCGCCTCGATCCTGGGCAATGCGCTGTGGAACCGGATGAGCCGCCTGCTGCCACTCACGCTCGTCGGACAGATGATCCTGTT
This sequence comes from Novosphingobium soli, assembly GCF_042432915.1. NCBI lineage: Bacteria > Pseudomonadati > Pseudomonadota > Alphaproteobacteria > Sphingomonadales > Sphingomonadaceae > Novosphingobium > Novosphingobium soli. The sequence continues at coordinate 105,740 of NZ_JBHLWK010000017.1, read as the reverse complement.
CGAGACGCTGTTCGCGCTCTTCTACGGCTTCGCCTGGGAGCGACGCCTGCCGACGGTGCTGGAACTCGCTGCCTTCGCCCTCGTGGTAGCCAGCGTGGCGAGCTGCGTCTCCGCACACCGTAAGCGCGGCTGACAGGGCGGACGCGTCGGCTCCTGTCGCGAGCGGCCGGCCGCCGCCAGCCTTACCGGTGGCTCGGGGACTTCGAAGGCCGATCGTCTGGGAAGTGGTCGCGGAGGAGGGACTCGCCCCCCCGACACGCGATTTTTCCTTCCGAGGCGGGGGAGAGCAGCCATACTTCAACGGCTGCTGCCGCAAGCGGCATCACGCGGTGATTGCGAGCCTTAGTCCAAGCGCCTTCGTCACCTTGAGCAGCGTATCGAGCGTCGGGTTGCCCTTCTCGCCCAGCGCCTTGTAAAGCGCCTCGCGCGTGATGCCGGTTTCCTTGGACAGAGCCGTCATGCCGTGTGAGCGCGCGATGGTGCCGAGCGCTGCGCGGATCTCGTCGGCGCTGCCGTCTTCAAGGTAGGCGTCGAGATATGCGGCAACATCCTCGGGGGTATCGAGGTATTCGGCCGCATCCCAAGGCTTGGTTTCAATGGCCATCACTCAATCTCCTTCGCCATGGCTTGGGCTCGTTCGATGTCATCCGACTGTGAGGACTTGTCGCCCCCGCACAGCAGGATCACGATCGCGTCGCCCCGGCGCGTGTAATAGACCCGATAGGCGGGCCCGAACGTGAAGCGGAGTTCGCTGACGCCCTCGCCCACTGACTTGGCATCGCCGAAGTTTCCGGCAGCAACGCGGTCGATGCGCTTGGCGATCCGAGCACGGCCATGCGTATCTTTGAGCCCGCGCAGCCAATCCGAGAACTCTGCAGTGCTACGAACCTCGATCATGTGTAATCTATAAACTACACCGAACCGCTTTTCAACGTTTGTGTGGAATTTAGTTCACACGGCGCTTGTGCGCGAGCGACAACCGAGAGCTGGGGCGAGATCTACGACGACAAGGGGCTCTGGCGCCGCCTCGACACGCTCTTCTGCGATAACGAGGAATGGTCTCTCGCCATGCAACATGTCGCGCGTATGTTGCACGGCCTTACCCGCCATGGTTGGAAACGGGAAAACCGCGACGGGCGGCGCGACAGGATGGAACCACCGATAACAGGCCGACCAACCATTAGACACTGATTTTCAATGGAAATGGATGGTAGCGGAGGAGGGACTCGAACCCCCGACACGCGGATTATGATTCCGCTGCTCTAACCAACTGAGCTACTCCGCCACACCGCGGCCGCTGCGAAGCGGTCCGATCTGGTGCACCGCCGGTGCGGTGCAGGCCGCGTCCTTTAGGGTGGAGGCCGGGATCGGTCAACACCGAAAATCGCGCGCTCAACCGCGAAACGGCACCAGCCGGATCGGGCGCCAGAGGCCGTCCTCCCAGGCGTAGAGACCGAAGCCGCGGAAGCGGAAGGCGCGGGGCTGCAGTTGCGCGCCCAGTTCGGCCTGGAGCGCGCGGGCGGCCTGCGTGGTGACCTTGTTCTGGATGGTCACGTGCAGGCGCAAAGGCTGCGCGTCCTGCTGCGTGAGCAGCCCGTGCATGCGCTCGGCGACGGCGGCGTGGAGCGCGACCATCGCCGGGCTGTCGATCGCGATCGCGGTGCCGGTGCCGAGCTTCATCAGCCCGGCGGTCCGCGCCGGGGGCGGCGCGGCGCGCGCGAGCTCCCCCAGCACCTGGAGCAGCTCGCCTTCCGTGGAGGCGGGCAGCGCGTGGAACAGGGTGACGTGGGCGCGCAGGCGATTGCGCTCGGGCGGGTAGTGCGCGCGCCGCAGCGCGTCGGCCCAGGCGAGCACGTCGGGCGGCAGCTCCGCGGTCAGCAGCAGCGGCGCGCCCGCCTTGCGCGGACCCGTCGCGATCCAGTCCGGCGCAGGCGCGGTCACGCCGCCTGCAGCGCCTCCAGGATCCGCTCGGGCGCCGTCTCGCCGTAGGGGTCGTCGTCGGTGCCGGCGTCGTTGATCCCCGGCTCCTCGAACCAGCCGACCACGCGATTGTCGTCGACGATCATGGCATAGCGCCAGGAACGCAGGCCGAAGCCGAGGTGGTCCTTGTCGATCAGCATGCCCATGCGGCGGGTGAAATGGCCCGAGCCGTCGGGCAGCAGCCGCACCTTGGAGAGCCCCAGGTGCTGGCCCCACTGGTACATCACGAAGGCGTCGTTGACCGCGAGGCAGTAGACCTCGTCGGCACCGGCCGCGCGCAGGTCGTCGTAGAGCCGCTCGAACGCGGGGCACTGCTCGTTGCTGCAGGTGGGCGTGAAGGCGCCGGGCAGCGCGAAGACGACGACCTTCTTGCCGGCGAACTCGTCGCGCACGCGCAGGTCCTGCCACTTGAAGGGGTTGTCCCCGCCGATCGATTCGTCGCGCACGCGGGTCTTCAGGGTGACGTCGGGTATCTGGCGTTCGAGCATGGAGCCTCCGATGCGGCTTGGGGCCTTGTGTTCCGTTTGCCAGAATGCCCGAGCCGCGGCAAAGTTCGCGCCGGCGGACAAATGAGGGAGGCCCGCCCGCGAGGAGCGTCCCGTCCCGGCGCCGGTTGCCGGCGCGCGCAGGACGCGCCCCGCCCGGCTCGCGTTACAGCTCCCCGCGCTCGCGGCGGATGGCGAACCACTTGGCGACGTTGCGGTTGTGCTCCTGCAGCGTGCTGGCGAAGACATGCCCGCCGGTGCCGTCGGCCACCATGTAGAGCGCGTCGGTCCTGGCCGGGTTCAGCACCGCGGCGATCGATTCGCGGCTGGGGTTGGTGATCGGCCCCTGCGGCAGGCCGACCATGGTATAGGTGTTGTACCCGTTGACCGCCTGGATCTCCGACTGGAGGATGCGGCGGCCGAGCCGCTTGCCCTTGGTGATCGGATAGATGATCGTCGGGTCCGCCTGCAGCAGCATGCCGGTCTTCAGGCGGTTGGAATAGAGCCCCGCGACCATGCGCCGCTCGGACGGCTTTCCGGTCTCCTTCTCGACGATCGACGCCAGGATCACGGCCTGCGCGGGGGTCTTGACCACGAGATCGGGCGCGCGCTTGGCCCAGAGCTCCTGGACCGTCCGGCTCATCGCCACCTGCATGCGCCGCAGCAGCGCCTCGCGGCTCTCGCCTTTTTCGAAGGCGTAGCTGTCGGGCAGGACCGAGCCTTCCTGGGGCACCGCCACGTCGCCGGTCAGCGCCGGCTGCGCCTTGAGCCGCTCGTAGACCATGATCGAGGGCATGCCCTCGGGCACGGTGACGAAGCGGCGGATCACCTCGTCGCTGGAGATGATCGCCAGCACGCGCGAGGGGCTGGCGCCGCGCGGGATCGCGAACTCGCCCGCCTTGATGCCGCTGCCGCCGCCGAAGACGCGGGCGCGCAGCGCGAAGCCGGTGGCGGAGCGGATCACGCCCTGCGCCTCCAGCCGCTCCGCGACCGTGGACAGGCTGGCGCCGTTGGGGACGATGAAGTGCTGCTCCTTCTCCAGCGGGCCGGACCCGTACCAGCCGCCGAAGAAGGCCCAGAGGCCCCCGACGAGGAGAACGGCGACGACTGCCGCCAGGCCGCATCCGCGCCGGGAGATCATGGCTCTGGCCTCAGTCGACCTTGCGCATCACCAGGCTGGCGTTGGTACCGCCGAACCCGAAGCTGTTGTTGAGCACCGCGCGCACTTCGCGCTTCTTGGCGACGTGCGGCACGAGGTCGACGCCGACGCAGCTCTCGCTCGGGTTGTCGAGATTGAGCGTGGGAGGCACGATCTGGTCGCGCAGCGCCAGGATGCAGAAGATCGATTCGACCGCGCCGGCGCCGCCGAGCAGGTGGCCGATCGCCGACTTGGTCGAGCTCATCGAGACCTGGTCGATGGCATCGCCGAACAGGCGGCGCACCGCGCCCAGCTCCAGCTCGTCGCCCAGCGGGGTCGAGGTGCCGTGGGCGTTGATGTAGTCGATGTCCTTGGGCTCGAGGCCGGCCTTGCGCAGCGCCATCGCCATCGAGCGGTAGGCGCCCGAGCCTTCCGGGTGCGGCGCGGTGACGTGATAGGCGTCGCCCGAGAGGCCGTAGCCGATCACCTCGCAGTAGATCTTGGCGCCGCGCGCCTTGGCGTGCTCGTACTCCTCGAGCACGACCACGCCCGCGCCCTCGCCCATCAGGAAGCCGTCGCGGTCCTTGTCGTAGGGGCGGCTGGCCTTCTCGGGCTGGTCGTTGAACGCGGTGGACAGGGCGCGGGCCTGCGCGAAGCCGGCGATGCCGATGGGGCAGATGGTGCTCTCGGCACCGCCCGCGAGCATGATGTCGGCATCGCCGTCCTTGATCATCCGCGCGGCGTCGCCGATCGAGTGGGCGCCCGTCGAGCACGCGGTCACGACCGCGTGGTTCGGACCCATCAGGCCGTACTTGATCGAGACCTGGCCGGAGATCAGGTTGATGAGGCGGCCGTGGACGAAGTGCGGCGAGACGCGGCCGGGGCCCTTCTCCGCCAGCACCAGCGATTCGCTCTCGATGCCCGGCAGGCCGCCGATGCCCGAGCCGATCGAGCAGCCGGCCATGAGGCGGGTCGCCTCGTCCATGTCGGTGAGCCCGGCGTCCTCGATCGCCTGGCCTGCGGCATCGATGCCGAAGACGATGAAGGGATCGACCTGGCGCTGCACCTTGTGGTCGACGCGCTTGTTGGCGTCGAAACCGTATTCGTGGTCGGCCGGCTTCACTTCCGCGGCGATGCGGCACTTCTGGTCCGAGGCATCGAACTTCGTGATCGGTCCGGCGCCGGACTTGCCGGCAAGGATGTTGGCCCAGGTGGTCTCCACGTCACCGCCCAGCGGGGTGACGAGACCAAGTCCGGTGACGACGACACGACGCATTATGTTCTCCGAAAATCCTTCGGCCCAAAAGGCAACAGGCCCGCCCCTTAGAGGGCGAGCCTGTCGATTTCAATCCGGTGTCGCACTCCCGCCCCACCCTGCCGGGCAGGCGCCGAGTGCGGACGCCCGATCAGCCCTTGTTCTCTTCGATGTACTTGATGGCATCGGAGACGGTGCTGATCTTCTCGGCGGCGTCGTCCGGAATCTCGACCCCGAACTCTTCTTCGAAGGCCATGACCAGCTCGACGATGTCGAGCGAATCAGCGCCCAGGTCGTCGATGAAGCTGGCGTCCTCGGTCACCTTCTCGGCTTCGACGCCCAGATGCTCGACGACGATCTTCTTAACCCGATCGGCGGTATCGCTCATTTGTATAGACCCCTTCGAAATTAGGCGGGTTTGAATCTCGACAGCCGCCCTAATGACTGGGCGGGGCGCTGGCAAGGGGCTTGGCGGACGTGATTGAGGCGGAGCGCTTTCGCCCCCCTCCACCACCCGCTGCATGGGGAGGAACTCCTCCCTGTCGCGAAGCGATGGGGAGGTGGCAGCGCGTCAGCGCTGACGGAGGGGTCCCTTCCGGGCACGGCCCGTCNCCGGGCACGGCCCGTCGCCCGCTGGCGAATGCGGGGTAACGCCTGGGGAAAGTCGCTGGCGAACATCGGGCCGGCGTCGGGGCGTCCCTGCAGGCGCGCGGGGACGGTGCGAAGGTCGCGTCGCGAACGACCGGGCAGCCATCGCCGCAGCCCGGTTCGGCCCTGGCGGAAACGGTCCGGACCGGCGCTGCGGGCTCGCAGACAGGGGCCGGTCCTCTCCCCTGGACGACGAGCGCCAGCGACCGGTGCGCGGGAGCGGGGGTGGAGGGGGCCGCAAGCCGCCCCGTCCGTGAACCGCTTCCGGGAGGACGCTCGTGGCGTGGTCCACGGCTTTCAACCCGCGCACGGCCCACGACGCCGACCCGATACACCGTCGAAACCGAAGGCCTTCAGCCCGGCGGATGGCAGGGCTTGTAACCTAAATGGTTCTCCATGTCAAGCCCACGCAGCCTCAGCCGGCGTCGGGAGCCACCACCTTGCCCTGGGCCGGCGCGGCCTGCTTGACCGGTTCGACCACACGCAAGTGCAGTTCGCGCAGCTGCCTGGCTTCGGCCGGGCTCGGCGCGTTCATCAGCAGGTCCTCGGCACGCTGGTTCATCGGGAACAGCGTGATCTCGCGCAGGTTCTGGGCGCCGCACAGCAGCATCACGATGCGATCGACGCCCGCGGCCATGCCGCCGTGCGGCGGCGCGCCGTACTGGAAGGCGCGGTAGAGGCCGCCGAAGCGTTCCTCGACATCGGCCTTGGACAGGCCCACCTTCTCGAACGCGGCGACCATCAGCTCGGGGCTCTGGTTGCGGATCGAGCCCGAGGCGATCTCGTAGCCATTGCAGACGAGGTCGTACTGGTAGGCCTTGATGGTGAGCGGATCCTGGTTCTCCAGCGCGTCCATCCCGCCTTGCGGCATCGAGAACGGGTTGTGCGCGAAGTCGACCTTCTTGTTGTCCTCATTCCATTCGAAGAACGGGAAGTCGACGATCCAGCACAGCTCGAAGCGGTCCTTGTCGATGAGGTCGAGCTGCTCGCCGACGCGGGTGCGCGCGAGCCCCGCGAGCTTCGCAGCCTGCTCCTCCTTGCCGGCGGCGAAGAACACGCCGTCGTTGGGGCCGAGGCCGAGCGCGGCGATCAGCGCGGCGGTCTTCTCCTCGCCGTGGTTCTTGGCAATCGGGCCGCCGGGGACGCCGTCCTTGATGTTGATGTAGCCCAGGCCCGAATAGCCCTCGCCGCGCGCCCAGACGTTCATGTCGTCGAAGAACTTGCGGCTGCCCGCGCCTGCGCCCGGGGCCGGGATCGCGCGGATAGTGCCGCCGTTGACGACGATGCCCGCGAAGATGCCGAAGCCGGATTCGGCGAAGTGCGCGGTCACGTCCTTGATGAGCAGCGGGTTGCGCAGGTCCGGCTTGTCCGAACCATAGTCCAGCATCGCCTGCGCGTGCGGGATGCGGCGGAATTCACCCGCGGGGGTGACCGGCCGGTCGCCCGCGAACTGCGCGAAGGTGGCGCGCAGCACCGGCTCCATCGTCTCCCAGACTTCCTCCTGCGTGACGAAGCTCATCTCCAGGTCGAGCTGGTAGAATTCGCCCGGCAGGCGGTCGGCGCGCGGGTCCTCGTCGCGGAAGCAGGGGGCGATCTGGAAGTAGCGGTCGAAGCCCGCCACCATCAGCAGCTGCTTGTACTGCTGCGGCGCCTGCGGCAGCGCGTAGAACTTGCCGGCGTGGATGCGGCTGGGCACCAGGAAGTCGCGCGCGCCCTCGGGGCTGGAGGCGGTGAGGATCGGCGTCGAATACTCGGTGAAGCCGGCGTCCTCCATGCGGCGGCGCATGTCGCGGATGATCTGCGTGCGCTTGACGATGTTGGCGTGCAGCGTCTCGCGGCGCAGGTCGAGGAAGCGGTACTTGAGGCGGATGTCCTCGGGGTACTCCTGCTCGCCGGCGACCGGCATCGGCAGCTCCTCCGCCTTGCCGAGCACGGTGGCGCTGCGCGCGTAGACCTCGATCTCGCCGGTGGCGAGGTTGGGGTTCACGGTGCCCTCGGTGCGCGCCTTGACGGTCCCTTCGATGGTCACGACGCTTTCGGCGCGCAGCGAATCGAGCACGGCCAGGGCCGGGCTGTCGCTGTCGGTCACCACCTGGGTGATGCCGTAGTGGTCACGCAGGTCGACGAAGAGCACGCCGCCGTGGTCGCGCTTGCGATGGACCCAGCCCGAGAGGCGGACCGTCTGGCCGACCTCGGCCGCACTCAGGGCGCCGCAGGTGTGGGAGCGATAGGGATGGGTCATGATGGCTCGCGCTTTTCGGATCGTGTCGGATGCAAGCGCGGCCAGTAGTCGAGTGGCGGCGCGATTTCCAGATGCGGATTTTCGCGCGCGGCGATGCTCCGCAGCCCTGCCCGGCTCCGGCGCCGGTAACCCCATGTAAACCATTGTCGCTTAACGCTTACGGAAAGGGTCGGGGCACAGGAAAGCCGGTAAAGCGATGATGTTGGCTGACGACGGGCCGGACGGGACCGCCCTTTCTTTCGCGCAATCGGGCGAGGCGGCCTCGTTCCAGGAATGGGCCGACGCGCCGCGGCCCTCCCCCGCCGGCGCCTTTGCCGCCATGGCCGAGCTGCGCCAGCTCGCCGATCCCGAGGCGGAGCCGGGCGACGATGCCGAGGCTGGCACCTGCCGCCGCCGGGACTGCACGTGACCGGCAGCCAGCTGCGCCGCCGCCTGGTGACGCCCGAGAGCATCGCCGCGCTCGCCGCGCCCGAGAAGCGTGGTCTGCTGCACAGGCTCCGGCGCCGCCGGTGACATGCTACGATTCCGCAACACGGGGCGTTGATCCCCCGGGCGGTTCGGCGTAACGCCTCCGTTCCATGAAAATTCATCCGCTGATAACGAAAACCGAGGATCTCGCCGCGCTGTGCGGCCGCCTCGCGAAGTCCGACTTCGTGGCCGTCGACACCGAGTTCATGCGCGAGAACACGTATTGGCCCGAACTCTGCCTGGTGCAGATCGCCAATACCGAGGAAGCCGCCGCGGTCGATCCGCTGGCCGACGGCCTCGACATGACCCCGCTGTTCGACCTGCTGACCGCCAACGAGGACGTGCTCAAGGTCTTCCACGCCGGCGGGCAGGACGTGGAGATCATCTTTAACTTCACCGGCCGCACGCCGCACCCGATCTTCGACACGCAGATCGCGATGATGGCGATCAGCCAGTCGGAGCAGATCGGCTACTCGAACCTCGTCGAATCGTGGCAGGGCGTCACCATCGACAAGGGTGCGCGCTTCACCGACTGGTCGCGCCGCCCGCTGACCGAGCGGCAGATCGAGTACGCGATCGGCGACGTGACCTACCTGTCCAAGATCTTCCCCAAGATCCTCAAGCGCCTGATGAAGACCGGGCGCGGCGAGTGGCTGGACCAGGAGATGGAGAAGCTCGCCGATCCGGAGAACTATCGCAACGACCCGACCGAGGCGTGGAAGCGGATCAAGGCGCCGGGGCGCAACCCGCAGGTGCTCGGCCGGCTCAAGGCGATCTCGGAGTGGCGCGAGCTGGAGGCGCAGGGCAAGAACATCCCGCGCGGCCGCATCGCCCGCGACGAGACGCTGGCCGACATCGCCAGCCACCCGCCCCGCCAGCAGGCGGACCTCGCCAAGGTGCGCGGGCTCTCGCAAGGCTGGAAGGACAACGAGATCGGTCGCCGCCTGATGGCCGCCATCGCCAAGGCCGAACCGATGCCGGACGACGAGCTGCCCCCGCGCGCGCCCCGCGGCGCACCGCTGGGCAAGGAAGGCGCGCTGGTGGCGGACCTGCTCAAGCTGCTGCTCAAGATCCGGGCGCGCGAGATCGACGTCGCCGCCCGCCTGCTCGCGCGCAGCGACGAGCTGGAGATGCTGGCCGCCGGCGTGCGCAAGAACCTCGCGATGCTGCAGGGCTGGCGCTACGACGTGTTCGGCCGCGACGCGCTCGACCTGGTGGAGGGCAAGCTTGCCTTCGCGGTGGAGAACGGCAAGCTCAAGATGACCCACGTCGACGACGCCAAGCCGCAGGCCCCCGAATCCCCGCTTCCGCAATCTTCGGTGGTCGACGCCGAAGACTGATCCTGCGCCGGCGCGCTTGGCGAACGCTTCGCAGCGTGCAATAGCCCAGGCATGACGGTCTACCAGCCGACGCTCAAGCAGCTCCAGTACCTCGTCTCCCTCCACGAGCACGGCCATTTCGGCCGCGCCGCCGATGCCTCGTTCGTCTCGCAGTCCACCCTCTCGGCGGGGTTGCGCGATCTCGAGACGCTGCTCGGGGTGACGCTGGTGGAGCGGACCAAGCGCGCGGTGCGCTTCACCCCCCTGGGCAACGCCGTGGTCGCCAAGGCGCACCGGATCCTGCGCGAGACGGAGGAGCTGTCCGACCTCGTGCAGTCGAGCGGCAAGCCGCTCTCGGGCGAGGTGCGGATGAGCGTGATCCCGACAATCGCGCCGTTCCTGCTGCCGCGCATGCTGCCCCGGCTGCGGCGCGAGCGCCCCAACCTCAAGCTGTTCCTGCGCGAGGAGCCGAGCCAGCACGCGATCGAATCGCTGCACCATGGCCGAGCCGATTGCGTCCTGCTCGCCCTCCCCTACGCCACCGGCGAGGTGGAGAAGGAGACGATCGAGCTCGACGCCTTCTTCGTCGCCTTCCCGGCCGACGACCCGCGCGACCCGCCGCCCGAGGTCAGCCCCGAGGTCATCGACGAGCACCGGCTGCTGCTGCTGGAGGACGGGCACTGCCTCAAGGACCATGCGCTCGCCGCGTGCAACCGCCCGGAGCTGCGCGCCAGCGCGACGATGATCGGCACCTCGCTGCACACGCTGGTGCAGATGGTGGACAATGGCCTGGGCCTGACGATGCTGCCCGAGATGGCGCTCGACGCCGGGATCCTCAACGGCACCAACGTCGTCGCCCGCCCGCTGGTCTCGCCCAACGCCAACCGTGAGATCGCGCTGGTGTGGCGCAAGAACTCGCCGCGCTCGGACGAATTCCGGATGCTTGCGGACGAGCTGCGCGCCGGCTGAGCCGGGCTCAGTCCATGTGCTTGAGGCCGACGCGCAGGTAGTCCCAGCCGGTCACCAGCGTCAGCACCGCCGCGGCCCACAGGGTGGTCAGCCCCAGGGTGTGCGGCACGTTGATCTCCAGCACGCCCAGCGCGATGGTCCACCAGGGCATCGCCGCGCCCAGGATCAGGGCGCCCAGCGACACGAGCTGGAACGTGGTCTTCCACTTGGCCAGCCGGCTGACCGGCATCGACACCTGCAGCCCGCCCAGGAACTCGCGCAGGCCGGAGACGGCGATCTCGCGCACCAGGATCACGAGGCCCGCGATCACGTGCATGTCGCCCACGTAGGGGCCGCGAAGGATTCCCTGCGCGGTGAGCACCAGGATCACCGCCGCCACCATGATCTTGTCGGCGATCGGATCGAGGAACACGCCCAGCTTCGAGACCGTCCCGCTCGACCGCGCGAGGTAGCCGTCGAAGTAGTCGGTGATGCCCATCAGGCAGTAGAGCACGAAGGCGAGGCCGTAGCCGAACTCCCAGCGCGGCCACCACAGCAGGAAGGCCAGCAGCGGCACCGCGAAGATGCGCGAAAGGGTGAGCAGGTTCGGCAGGGTCAGCATGGCCTTGCCGCCATAGCGCGCAATCGCAGGGGGAATAAAGTGCCCAACGGGGCTTGTGCGCCCGGACCGGGGCATTAAGTGTCCCCCCGACCAACGAGCAAGGCCGGCGGCAATCCCCCCATCATGATCACGACGACCCAACTCATCCGGGCGCGACGCTTCCTGCCGCTGTTCGTCACGCAGCTGCTGGGCGCGTTCAACGACAACCTGTTCAAGAACGCGATGATCCTTTTCGTGGTCTACGAGGTCTACCAGTCGGAGGCGCAGGAGACGCGCTTCAGCGCCCTGGCCTCGGCCATCTTCATCCTGCCGTTCTTCGTGCTCTCGGCGCTGGCCGGCCAGCTGGCGGACTTGCGCGACAAGGCCCGGCTGATCCGCGTCATCAAGGCGTTCGAGATCGCCATTATGCTGGTGGGCGGCGCCGGGCTGGCGCTCGCGTGGCAGGGTGTCTCGCTCGATGCGGTCGCCATTCCGCTGATGCTGCTGGCGCTGTTCGCGATGGGCGTCCACTCCACCTTCTTCGGGCCGATCAAGTACGCGATCCTGCCCCAGCACTTGCGCCAGAGCGAAGTGCTCTCCGGCACCGGGCTGGTCGAGGCGGGGACCTACATCGCGGTCCTGGCCGGCACCATCGTCGCCGGCTGGATCAGCGTGGACGCGGCGGCGATCGGCGTCGTCGCGGTGGCGTGCCTGGGGTGGCTGGCCGGGCGGCAGGTCCCTCCGGCGCCGCCCGCCACGCCGAGCCAGCCGCTCTCGTTCCCGGTGCTCTCCTGGTACCGCGCCCGCAAGGTCAACCCGCTGCTGCGCCTCCTGGGATATCCGGCGATGGCGCTCGCGGACCAGTGCGTCTCGGCCTATCGCCTGGTGCGCAACACCATGCACGACCGCCGGGTCTACCTGGCGATCTGGGCGATCAGCTTCTTCTGGGCGATCGGCACCGTGCTCTTCGTGCAGTTCCCGCCGCTCGCCAAGAACATGCTGATGGCGAGCAAGGAAGTCGCCAGCCTTTTCCTGGTGATCTTCTCGGTCGGGGTCGCGATCGGCTCGGTGGCGATCAACGCCCTGCTCAAGGGCACCGTCTCGGCACGCTGGTCGCCGATCTCGGTGATCGGCATGGGCGCGTTCCTGGTCGCCTTCCAGCAGGTCTGCCACCTCTGGCCGCCGCACGACGGTCCCGAGGCGCTGATGGACGTGGGCACCTTCGTCGTCCAGCCGCTCGCGGTGCCGCTGATGCTCACGCTGCTCGGGATCGCGGTGTGCGGCGGCATGTTCGTCGTGCCGCTCTACGCCTTCCTCACCACCTTCGTGGACAAGTCGCAGACCGCACGGACGATCGCCGCGAACAACATCGTCAACTCGGGCGCGATGGTGGTCGGCTCGCTGGCGAGCGGGGCGATGACGTTGCTGGGGATCACCGTGGGGCAGCAGTTGCTGGTGGTGGCGCTGAGCTGCGGCGCCTCCGCCTGGCTCGGCTTCCTGCTGTTCCGCGCCGAGCGGTGCGAGGCGAGCCGCTGAAAGCCAGGCCCGCGTGGGTGGCGCGATAACCGGTCGGATCGCCCTGAAGTCCGCGCAACAGAAAAGGGCCGCCCCAACGGGACGGCCCTCGACTGGTTCGTGCGGGAAGGGAAAGCGTCAGACGCGGTCGCCGACGGCACCCTTCACCTTGCCGGCGGCCTGCTGCAGTTCGCCCTTGCGCTCCTGCGCCTTGCCTTCGGCCTTCTGGGCCGGGTCGTTGCGCACATCGCCCGCGGCCTGCTTGGCGTTGCCGGCGATCTCGTTGCCGAGACCCTTCATGGTGTCCTTGAGTTCACCCATGATCGTTCTCCTTGTCTGAGCGGCGAGAAATCTTGCCGCGTTCACGAAGAACCAACCGGCTGGCGCGGCCCCTGTTGCAGCCGCTGCGGCGGCCCGTGCCAGCGCGGCGACGGATGCCTCAGGCTTCCGCGATACTCAGGATATAGGCCCATTCCTGCGGGGTCACCGCCGCGACGGACAGGCGCGAGAGCTTGACCAGCTCCATGTCCGCGAGCTCGGGATCGGCCTTGATCTCCTTGAGGGTGACCGGCCGCTCCAGCTTCCGCACCGGCTTCACCTTGACTGCCGCCCACTTGCCTTCCGGATCGCTGGGGTCGGCAAGACCCGACTGGCTGATGGTGACCACGCCGACGATCTCCTTGCCGATGTTGGAATGATAGAAGAACGCCTCGTCGCCCACCTGCATGGCGCGCAGGTTGTTGGCGGCGCGGTGGTTGCGCACGCCGTCCCAGGTGCCCTCCCCTTCCGCCACCAGGTCGTCCCAGCTGTACGCGTCCGGTTCAGACTTCATCAGCCAGTATGCCATGCTTGCGCCTTTCCGATTAGACTATGGCCCCCTGGCCTCTAAAGGGGGCCGCATACCGACTCGCTACGGATTGCACCATCATGGACCTTGCAGAAATCCCCGTTCTCAGCCTCGTCGACGATCGCGCCGTGCTTCCCGCGCGCATCGGCGAGAGCTTCCGCACCTTCGGCTTCGCGATGATCCGCGACCACGGCATCGACCTGGCGCTGATCGACCGCGCCTGGGCGCTCACCCGCGAGCTGTTCGACCTGCCCGAGGACACCAAGCGCCGGTACTTCGTCCCCGGCCAGGGTGGCGCGCGCGGTTACACGCCGTTCCGCACCGAAGTCGCGAAAGGCGCGACGGAGAAGGACCTCAAGGAGTTCTGGCACGTCGGCCGCGACCTGCCCGCCGGCTCGCCGCTCGCCGCTTCGATGCCGCCCAACGTGTGGCCTGAGGAAGTCCCGGGCTTTCGCGAGACCTTCACCGAACTCTACGCGCAGTTCGACGCGGCGGGCGCCCGGATCCTCTCCGCCATCGCGGTGGACCTGGGCCTGCAGGCCGACTGGTTCGATCCGGCGATCGAGGACGGCAACTCGGTGCTGCGCCTGCTGCACTACCCGCCGGTGAGCGAAGGCGCGGGCGGCGCGATCCGCGCCGGCGCGCACGAGGACATCAATCTCATCACCCTGCTGCTCGGCGCGCAGGAAGCCGGGCTGGAACTGCTCAGCAAGGAGGGGCGCTGGTTGTCGGTGGCGCCGCCCGAAGGCGCGCTGGTGGTCAACATCGGCGACATGCTGCAGCGCCTGACCAACCACGTCCTGCCCTCCACCACGCACCGCGTGCGCAATCCCTCGGGCGCGCGCGCGGGTCACAGCCGCTACTCGATGCCGTTCTTCCTGCACCTGCGCAGCGATTTCCGCTTCGCCACGCTGCCCCAGTGCATCAGCGAGACCCAGCCGGACCGCTATCCCGAGTCGATCACCGCCGACGACTACCTGCAGGAGCGCCTGCGCGAGATCGGCCTGAAGGCCTGACACGGTCGTTGCGATTAAATCCTTGTCATCGGGGCGCTCTTTCCCGCCCCGCCTGACCGCAGGGCGGGAATTTAACAATTATTTCAGAGGAACTGCGTAGCCCCGAGCACCGGGGCAGGACCCGTGGGGGGCACGTCGGTGCACGCAGCGAGAATCGAAACGATCGGCCAGGGCGGCAGTGACGCCGAGCGCGCGAAGCGACAGTTCGATATCGTCGCGCTCGGCGTCGTCACCGCCTCGCTCCTCCTCTTCGTCGCGACCGCGAGCAAGATCGTGCCGCAAGTTATGCGCGCGCTCGCCGGCCATGGCTCCGGGCCGGACCGCCTCCTGGTCAACGCCTTCCTTCTCAATATCGCCATCATCATCCTCGGCTGGAGCCGCTATCGCCAGCTGTGCGACGAGATCGCGCAGCGCACCGCGGCCGAGCGCGAGGCGCGCCGGCTGGCGGAGACGGATCCGCTCACCGGATTCTTCAACCGCCGCCGCTTCCACGCCGATCTGCGCGGCCTGGACGCGCGCGTGCGCGCGCGCGGTGAGGCGCTGGCGCTGATGATGATCGACCTCGACAACTTCAAGCAGGTGAACGACCACCACGGCCACGCCACCGGCGATGCCCTGCTGTGCGAATGCGCGCGGCGCATCAGCGCCGCCCTGCCGGAAGGCGCGCTGGTCGGCCGCATCGGCGGAGACGAATTCGCGGTGGCGCTCGCCTTCGACGCCGCCGGGCCCGAGCGGATCGACCGCATCGCCGCCACGCTGGTCCAGGCCATCGCCGAATCGGCGCGCGCCAGCGGCGCCACGACCAGCGTCACCGCCTCGATCGGGATCGCCCGCTCCGACCGGGCGCCACGCCGGGACGACGGGCCCCGCGCCCTCCTGGAGATGGCGGATGTCGCCATGTACCATTCCAAGCGGCAGGGCCGGAACGCGTTCTCCTGGTTCGAGCCCCGGATGGACGACGACAAGCGCTTCCGCTCCGAACTGGAGGCCGGTATTCGCCAGGGCCTCCCCCGCGGCGAGTTCGTGCCCTTCTACGAGCAGCAGATCGACCTTCAGACGGGCGAGTTGACCGGCTTCGAGATGCTGGCGCGCTGGGATTCGCTGGAATTCGGCATCGTCGCGCCCGATATCTTCATCCCCATCGCCGAGGACATGGGCGCCATCGCCGAGCTTTCGAACTGCGTGATCGCGCAGGCCCTGGAGGATGCGCGGACCTGGGACCCGCGGCTGACGCTCTCGGTCAACATCTCGCCCGTCCAGCTGCGCGACCCCTGGTTCGCGCAGAAGCTGCTGCGGCTCCTGGTGGAGGCGAACTTCCCCGCGCACCGGCTGGAGGTCGAGATCACCGAAAGTTGCCTGCACCAGAACCTTGTGCAGGTGCGCGCCCTGGTGGCCAGCCTGAAGAACCAGGGGATACGCGTGAGCCTCGACGATTTCGGCACCGGCTACAGCTCCATCGGACAGCTGCGGCAGATCCCCTTCGATCGCATCAAGATCGACCGCAGCTTCGTTGCCACCCTGGCCGAGGACAAGGACAGCGCGGCCATCGTGCGCGCCGTCGCCACGCTGGGCGAAGGGCTGCAAATGCCCGTCACGGCCGAGGGCATAGAGACGCAGGACGTGTTCGATCACCTGCGGCAGTACGGCTCCATCACCGGTCAGGGTTACTTCTACGGCCGCCCCCGCCCGGCCCGCGAGCTGGCCGAATGGCTGGGTCCCCGCGGCGAAGCGGAGCCGCACCAGATCCGTCGCGCCTGAGCGCAACCGGGCGATCATCGGGACGATCGCACTGGACCTGGGCCCCGGCAGCACCTAGATCGCGGCCATGCGGATCGAGTTCACCAAGATGCACGGCCTGGGCAACGACTTCGTCGTGCTCGACGCGCGCGAACGCCCCCTGCCGCCGATGGACGCCGCCTTCGCCGCCGCTCTCGCCGAACGCCACACGGGGATCGGCTGCGACCAGCTCATCGTGCTGGAGCCGTCCGAGCTGGCAGACTTTCGCATGCGCATCTTCAATGCCGACGGCAGCGAGGTGGAGGCCTGCGGGAACGCCACGCGCGCGGTGGGGCTGCTCCACGGCCGCCCCGCCCGGATCGAGACGCGCGGCGGCCTCCTGCGCTCAGGACCGACCGAGGCCGGCATCAGCGTCGAGATGGGCAAGCCGCGCTTCGCGTGGGACGCGATCCCGCTGGCCTACGCCATGGACACCCACGCGCTGCCGGTAGCCTGGGAGGAACTGGTCAACCCGGTCGCGGTGAACGTGGGCAACCCTCACGTGATCTTCTTCGTCGAGGATCCCTACGCCATCGACATGGCGCGGCTGGGCCCGATGATCGAGACCGACCCGCTCTTTCCCGAGCGCATCAACGTCAACGTGGCCGCCGTCGCCGGCCGCGATTCGATCGTGCTGCGCGTGTGGGAGCGCGGCGCCGGGCTCACCCGCGCCTGCGGCACCGGCGCCTGCGCCACCGCGATCGGCGCGATGCGGCGCGGCCTCGTCGACCGGCGGGTGACGGTGGCCCTGCCCGGCGGCCCGCTCCAGATCGAATGGGCCGAGGACGACGGGATCGTCATGACCGGCCCCGCCACCGAGGCCTTCCGCGGCAGCTTCGATCCCGCGGACTTCGGGATCATCATTTGACCCTCGAAGTCCATTCGCTCGGCTGCCGGCTCAACATCGCGGAGAGCGAAAGCCTGCGCGGCCTCCTCGGCGAGGCGCAGGACCTCGTCGTCATCAATTCCTGCGCGGTCACTGCGGAGGCGGTGCGCCAGACCCGCCAGGCGATCCGCCGCGCCCGGCGCGCCCATCCCGGCGCCCGCCTGCTCGTCACCGGCTGTGCGGCCGAGGTGGAGCGCGCGGCGCTTGCCGGCATGCCCGAAGTCGACGGCCTGGTGCCCAACGCGGCCAAGCTCGACCCACGCGCCTGGAACGTGGCGGTCGCGCCCCGCCCGGTCGAGCGGCGCGGCTACACCCGCGGCTTCGTGCAGGTGCAGAACGGCTGCGACCATGCCTGCACCTTCTGTGTCATCCCGCAGGGCCGCGGCCCCAGCCGCTCGCGCAGCTTGCCAGCCGTGCTGGAAGACGTGGCCGTCCACCTCGACGCCGGGGTGCGGGAGATCGTGCTCACCGGAGTCGACCTCACGTCCTGGGGCGCAGACCTGCCGGGCGAGCCGCGCCTGGGCTCGCTGGTGGGAGCCATCCTCGATCGCTTCCCGAGCCTGCCGCGCCTGCGCCTGTCGTCGATCGACGGCGCCGAGGTGGACGCGGCGCTGTTCGAGCTGCTGGCGGGCGAGACGCGGCTGATGCCGCATGTCCACCTCTCGCTGCAGCACGGCGACGACCTCATCCTCAAGCGCATGAAACGCCGGCACAGCCGCGCCGATGCGCTCCGCCTGGCCGAGCGCCTCAAGGCACGCCGGCCGGAGATCGCGCTGGGCGCGGACCTCATCGCCGGCTTCCCGACCGAGGACGCCGCGGCCCACGCGGCCAACCTCTCCATCGTTGCGGAGCTCGGCGTGGTCCACGGGCACGTCTTTCCCTACTCGCCGCGGCCCGGAACGCCGGCAGCGCGCATGCCGCAGGTCGATCCCGCCCTCGTCCGCGCCCGCGGCGCGCAGCTGCGCGCGCAGGTGGCGCAGGAACGGGACTCCTGGCTTGCCGCGCATCTGGGCAAGCCGCTAAGGGTGCTCGCCGAGAGGAACGGCACCGGCCACGCCGCCGATTTCGCCCCCGTCCGCGTCCCGCCCGGCACGCCCGCAGGCACGCTGGTGGACGTGGTGCCGACGCAGATAGTCGAAGGAATACTGGAAGCATGAGTACCGAAGGCCCCAGCGCCGACCAGCCCGGCGGCGACTGGTCCGAGCGCCTCTTCGGAGGCTTTCGCAAGACCTCGGAGCGCCTCGCCGGCAACCTCTCCGGCATCGTCGGCGGGTCGCGACTGACCGATGCGCAGCTCGACGACCTCGAGGACGCGCTCATCATGTCCGACCTCGGCCCGCGCGCCGCGGCGCGAATCCGTGACCGCCTCGCGCAGGAGCGCTTCGAGCGTGCCGCCGACGAGCGCGCGATCATGGAAGTGGTCGCGCGCGAGATCGCCGAGATCCTGCGCCCGGTCGCCAAGCCGCTCGACATCGTGGCCTTCCCGCGCCCGCAGGTGATCCTGGTGATCGGCGTCAACGGATCGGGCAAGACCACCACCATCGCCAAGCTGGCGCACCTGTTCCAGGAGCAGGACTACTCGGTCATGCTGGCCGCGGGCGACACCTTCCGCGCCGCCGCGATCGGACAGCTCGGCGTCTGGGCCGACCGGCTGGCGATCCCCATCGTCAAGGGACCGGAGGGCGGCGACCCGGCCTCGGTGGTCTTCGACGCGGTCAAGGCCGCGACCGACAGCGGGATCGACGCGCTGATCGTCGATACGGCCGGACGCCTGCAGAACAAGCGCGAGTTGATGGACGAGCTCGCCAAGATCCGCCGCGTGCTCGGTCGCCTCAACCCCGCGGCCCCGCACGACGTCGTGCTCATCCTCGATGCGACGAACGGCCAGAACGCGCTTTCGCAGATCGAGATCTTCAAGGAAGTGGCGGGGGTCTCCGGCCTCATCATGACCAAGCTCGACGGCACCGCGCGCGGCGGCGTCCTCGTCGCCGCGGCCGAGCAGTACGGCCTGCCGATCCACGCCATCGGCGTGGGCGAGAAGATCGACGACCTGCGCCCCTTCAACCCCGACCTGCTCGCGCGGGTGATCGCCGGGATCGCCTGATGACCGCCCAGACCAAGCCCAAGAGCTCCTGGCTCAACCTGGTGGTGGACTTCGGCCCGCTGCTGGTCTTCTTCCTGGCCTATCGCCACTACTCGCCCGACGGCGACGGCAGCCCGCTGGCCACCGTCGCCGCGGTCATCAAGGGCACCGTCGCCTTCATGGTGGCGACCGTGGCGGCGCTGATCGTCTCGAAATGGCGGCTGGGGCACATCTCGCCGATGCTCTGGCTGACCACCGTGCTGATCCTCGGCTTCGGCGCGCTGACGGTGATCTTCCACGATGCCTTCTGGATCCAGATCAAGCCCACCGCGGTCTACCTGATGTTCGCGGGCGTGCTGTTCTTCGGCCTCTGGCGCGGCCGGCCCATGCTCAAGATCCTGCTGCAGTCGGCGTTCGAGGGGCTGGACGAGGAGGGCTGGATGAAGCTCTCGCGCAACTGGGCGTGGTTCTTCCTGTTCCTGGCGGTGCTGAACACCGCGCTGGTCTATACCGTCAGCTTCGACACCTGGCTCCAGGCCAAGCTCTGGGGCTTCACCGTCCTGTCGTTCGTCTTCACCTTCTCGCAGATCCCCATGGTGCTCAGGCACGGCATGGGCCAGGACGGGAAGGAAGAGCTGGTCGAGAACCCGCCGCACGACTGACGGCGGGCTCCCGCCGCCTCAGCGCAGCCGGGGGAACAGTTCCTTCTCGCAGAAGGCGATGAAGCCCTCCTGGTCGTCGCCCGGGCAGGTCAGCACGACATGGTCGAAGCCCGCATCCAGCCACTTTCGGATGGCGGGAAGGTGCGCTTCGGGGTCGGGGCCGACGGTGATCGAATCCTTCAGGTCCTCGGGACGCACGTACTTCGACGCGGCCTCGAAGCCCGCCACGTCGCGCAGCTCGCTGTTCACCGACCAGTCGAAGGCGCTGAAGCGGAAGCGCTCGTGGGCGTTCTTCAGCCCCTGCTCCTCGCTCGCCGCCCACGCCACGGTGCACTCTCCGTAGGCCGGGCCGGACTTGCCCGATTCGGACGCGAACTGCTCGATCAGCTCGGCCTCGGGACTGGTCGCCATGATGCCGTCGGCCTTCTCGGCGGCAAGCTCGACCGAGCGGGGGCCGCTCACGCCGATGGTAACGGTGATCGGCTGCTCCGGCGCATCGTAGAGCTGCGCATGGTCGAGGTCGAAGAAGGCGCCCTCGAAGCTGTGGAGGCCGCCGTCCCACAGCAGGCGCATTATATCCACCGCCTCTCCCAGCATCGCGTGGCGCACCGGCGTCGAGGGCCAGAGCGCGCCGGTGACATGCTCGTTGAGGCGTTCGCCGGCACCGACGGCGAGGCTGAAGCGGTTGTCGCTCATGATCGCGACGGTCGCCGCCGCCTGCGCGACGATCGCCGGATGGTAGCGGATGATGGGGCAGGTCAGCCCGGTGGTGATGCCGATCCGGTCGGTTGCGTGGGCGATGGCGCCGAGCACGCTCCATGCGAACGGGGCATGGCCCTGCGCCTCCAGCCAGGGGTGGAAGTGGTCCGAGATGGAGACGAAGTCGAAGCCCGCCCGCTCCGCCGCAACGGCATTGGCCACGAGCGCCTTGGGCCCGTGCTCCTCGGTCATCAGCTTGTACCCGAACTTCGTCATCGCCATGCTCCTGCCTCGCTCCCGCCGGCACAATGCACGAGCAGGCGGAAGGTTCAGGACGGCTGATGCCGGATCAGATCTCCAGCTGGCTGCCCAGCTCGACCACGCGGTTGGTCGGCAGGCGGAAGAACTCCATCGCGCTGGCGGCGTTGCGCATCATCCACGCGAAGAGCTTTTCCCGCCAGATCGCCATGCCGGGCTTCTCGGAGGGGACCAGCGTCTGGCGCGACAGGAAGAAGCTGGTCTTCATCATCTCGAACGGACCGCCGCACATCGGCGCGTGCGCCAGCGCAGCGGGGATGTCGGTCTCCTCCATGAAGCCGTAGCGCAGCGTCATGCGGTAGAACCCCTGACCGAGGTCGGCGACGGTGAAGCGCTCATTCGGCTCCACGTAGGGTGCGTCCTGCACCTCCACCGTCAGCACCACCACCCGTTCGTGCAGGACCTTGTTGTGCTTGATGTTGTGCAGCAGCGCCGAAGGAACGCCCATGTTGGTGGAGGCCATGAAGATGGCCGTGCCCGGCACCCGCGCGGCGCTGCCATGGGCGCTCTTGGCGAAGACGTTGAGCGGCAGCGCGGCCTCGGTCATGCGATCGCGCATGAGGCGCCGGCCCTTGTTCCAGGTGGTCAGCAGCGTGAACGCGACGCCGCCGATCAACAGCGGGAACCAGCCGCCATCGGGCACCTTGGTGGCGTTCGCGGCGAAGTAGGCGCCGTCGACAACGAAGAACACCACGATGAAGGGGATCGCCAGCCACAGCTTCCACTTCCACAGCACGATGACCAGCACCGCCATCAGGCAGGTGTCGATCAGCATCGCGCCGGTCACCGCGATGCCGTAGGCGGAGGCGAGGTTCGACGAGTTCTGGAACACCAGCACCAGCACGATCACGCCGGTCATCAGCGCCCAGTTCACGAACGGGATGTAGATCTGGCCGACCTCGTGCTCGCTGGTGTGGCGGGTGGAGAGGCGCGGGATGAAGCCGAGCTGCATCGCCTGGTGGGTGATCGAGAACGCGCCCGAGATCACCGCCTGGCTGGCGATGAAGGTGGCGCAGGTCGCCAGGATCACCAGCGGCAGGCGCAGCGACTCGGGTGCGAGATTGAAGAACGGGTTCTCCATCGCCACCGCCGCCTGCGCGTCGTCCAGCCCGAGGATCATCGCCGCCTGGCCGAAGTAGTTGATGAGCAGGCAAGGCATGACCACGCCGAACCACGAGAGCCGCAGCGGCCCGCGGCCGAAATGGCCCATGTCTGAGTAGAGCGCTTCCGCGCCGGTCACCGCCAGCACCACCGAGCCGAGCGCGAGGAAGCCGAGGATCTTGTCCGTCAGGAAGAACTGGACCGCGTACCACGGGTTCAGCGCCACCAGCACCTCGGGCATCTGCACCAGGTGGTAGATGCCCAGCACCGCCAGCGTGAGGAAGTAGATCACCATGATCGGCGAGAACAGCGCGCCGATCCGCGCCGTGCCGCTCTTCTGGATGACGAACAGCGCGATCAGCAGCACCAGCGCGATCGGCAGCACGAAGGGCGCGAGGCTGGACTGGACCACGGTCAGGCCCTCGACCGCCGAGAGCACGGAGACCGCCGGCGTAATCATCGAATCGCCGTAGAACAGCGAGGTCGCGAAGACGCCCAGCAGCACCACGAGGGGGCTATAGCGCGACTTGCGGATGACGCCCGAGATGAGCGCGACGAGCGCCAGGCTGCCGCCCTGCCCCTTGTTGTCGGCGCGCATCAGCACGCCGACGTACTGGACCGAGACGACCAGCGTCATCGACCAGAAGATCAGGCTGACCACGCCCAGGATGTGCAGCTCGTCGATCGCCAGCGGGTGCGGGCCGACGAAGGTCTCGCGGAAGGCGTAGAGCGGGCTGGTGCCGATGTCGCCGAACACGACGCCGACCGCCCCCAGGGCCAGCTTGGTGATATTGCCGGAGCCGTGCCCTTGCCCCTGCGTCGGAGAATCGCTCACCGTCGATGGGACGTAGGACGTGTCCGCTGTTGCATCACTCATTCAAGCGTCCTGTCGTGGACTCGCAGAGGCGCATTCGCTGCTGCGGCAAGGCGAGGCCGTTAGCAGCATGGATGGGGGCAGGCAACGATACTGTGGCCGCGGTGCCCGCACGGCCATGTACCATTCAGGGAAGCGGCAGCTCGCCCTGAACGGAGACCGATTCGCGCTTCTGCGCGGCGATGGCGGCATCGAGGCGCTGGAGCTGCGCGGCCAGCGGCGCGCGCCATGCGGCCTTCTCCGGCGCGCGGGCGACAAGGTCCGCCCAGAGCGCTCGCGCCTCTCCCAGGCGGCCCTCCTGTGCATAGGCCAGGCCGAGGAAGAACGGCGGCCCGGGCGCGTCGGGGTCCGCAGCGATCGCCCGCCGATAGGCGTAGAGCGACGCGGGGGTCAGGGTGTTCTCGGCATGGGCGACGAGCGCGTTGGCCATCGCCAGCCAGGCCTCGGCGTTCTTGGGGTTGGTCTCCACGGCCCCGCGCAGGACTTCGGCGGCATCGGCGAACTGGCCGTTGCGCGCCAGTCCGTCCGCGATCACCACCCAGCGGTTGTTGGGCGGAATGCCGCTGTTGGTGACCTTGGCCCGGGCCTCGACCATGGCGGTCGGATCGGACGAGATCGCCTCGCGCCCTTCCTTGGGCGCGCCGGCCAGGCCGGGGCTTCCCTGCGTGACGTAGCCCGCGATGCCCAGGAGCAGCGCCGAAGCGACCGCCTCGCGCGCGCCGCGCGGCACCTTGAGCGCGAAGACGAGCACCGCCAGCACCAGGAGCGCCAGGCCGAGGACGAGGATCCAGGTCACCGCGCCCCGCCCTTGCCCGAAAACCGTCGCCGCAGCAGCAGGAAGGCCAGCAGCAGCAGCGCCGCCGGCACCGCAAAGAGGGGCCAGGTAAGGCCGGTCAGCTGAGGGGCATAGCTGACGTAGTCGCCGTAGCGCTCGATCAGCCAGGCGCGGATCGCCTCGGGCTCCTCGCCGCGGGCGATCCGCTCGCGCACCAGCGAGCGCATGGAGCCGGCGATCGGCGCATCCGAATCGGCGATCGACTGGCCCTGGCACTGGAGGCACCGCAGCGTCTCCATCAGGTCCTGCGCCCGCGCCTCCTTCGCCGGGTCGTCGAGCTGGCGATAGGCATAGGGCGCGGTGGACTGCTCCTCCTGCGCAATCGCCGGAACCGCGGCAACCAGCGCGGCGAGGATCAGCAGGCGCCTCACCGCTGCGCCTCCTTCAGCTTTGCGAGCAGCAGTTCGAGGTGCTCGGGCCGGATGTCGCCGATGTGCTGGTAGACGATGGTTCCCTTGCCATCGACGACGTAGGTCTCCGGCACTCCCGACGAGCCGAGCGCGAGCTGGACACGGCCATCGTCGTCGGCGCCAATGCGCTGGAAGGGGTCGCCGTTCTCCTCCAGGAAGGCCTGGAGGTTCTCGGTCGTGTCGCGCACCGATATCCCTTCGATCGGCACGCCCGCCTTCGCCAGCGCGCCGAGCTGCGGCGCCTCCACGCGGCACGGCACGCACCAACTCGCGAAGATGTTGACGAGGTGCGGCTTGCCGTTCGCGAGGATCTTGCTGTCGAGCCCCGGACGCCCGGGCAGCGCCGGCGGCAGGACGAACCGCGGCATCGGCTTGCCGACCAGGGCGCTGGCGACGTTGCGGTCGGCCGGACGGTAGAGCCCGACCAGCACCAGCGCCACGAAGCCCAGGAACAGCGCCAGCGGCAGCCAGATCGCCCACCGCGGGGCCCTGGTGGTACCGCGCTCGGGTTGCGTGCTCATCGTCCCTGCCTCTCGCGCCGGTAGGCGATCTTGTCCCTGGCGGAAATGCGCCGCAAGTCCGCCGCGACGCGGCCCAGCAACGCCAGCAGTCCTCCCAGGGCGATGATGACCCCTCCGATCCAGATCAGCGGCGCGAACGGCTTCCACCACAGGCGAAGCTGCCAGCGCCCCTCGCCCTGCGCCCCCGGCGCCTCGCCGCCCAGCACGGCGTAGAGCTGCCCGTTCCAGCGCGTCAGCAGCGCCGATTCGTTCGTCTGCTGCGGCGGCGCCCAGAAGCTGCGCGATTGCGGCAGCATCCGCGTGACCTTGCCGTCGGCGCCGTAACGCACCAGCAGGCGTGCCTCGAGCGCCGTCCAGTTGGGCCCGGCCACCGGTTCCACGGTGTCGAGCTTGACACCCCAGGGTCCGACCTCGGTGACCTCGCCGATGCGCACAGCGACCAGCTTCTCGACCGAGAAGGCGCTTTCGCTGCTCATGCCGAAGAGCGAGATGGCGACGCCGAGGTGCGCGAGCACCATGCCCCAGATAGCAAGCGGGGTGCGGCGCAGGTTGCGGCCCTTGAGCGGCAGCACGCTCGCCCAGGCAAGACCCGCCGAAAGCGCGAGGCCGAGGAACGGCAGCAGCGCCACGCCGCCGATCGCCACCAGCACGATCGCGATGGCTGCCACCAGCAGCGCCGGAATGACGAGGCCACCTCTCACCCGCGCGAAGGTGTCCCGCCGCCAGCGCAGCAGCGGCCCTACCGCCAGCACCACCAGCATCGGCACCGCGAACAGCGCGCCCATAGGGTTGAAGTAGGGCGGCCCGACCGAGACCTTGGCCCCCATCGCTTCCGCCACCAGCGGATAGAGCGTGCCGAACAGCACGATCCCCAGGATTGCCGAGAGCATCACGTTGTTAAAGACCAGCGCGCCCTCCCGGCTCACCGGAGCGAAGCGCTCGCCCTCGGTCACGGTGGCGGCGCGCAGGCCGAACAGCGCGAGGGCGCCGCCGATGTAGATCGCCAGAAGCACGAGGATGAACGTGCCGCGCTGCGGATCGACGGCGAAGGCGTGGACGCTCGTCAGGATACCCGAGCGCACGAGGAAGGTGCCGATCATCGACATCGAGAAGGCGACGACGCCCAGCATCACGGTCCAGGCGCGCAGCGCGTTGCGCGAGGCGAGCACGCTGGCCGAGTGAAGCAGCGCGGTGGCGGCGAGCCAGGGCATCAGCGAGGCGTTCTCGACCGGGTCCCAGAACCACCAGCCGCCCCAGCCGAGCTCATAGTAGGCCCAGTAGGAGCCGGCGGTGATGCCCAGCGTCAGGAAGATCCACGCGCCCAGCACCCAGGGCCGCATCGCCTTGGCGAAGGCGGGGCCCACCTCCCTCGTGACGAGAGCACCGATCGCGAAGCTGAAGGCGACCGAGAGGCCGACGTAGCCCAGGTAGAGCGTCGGCGGATGGAAGGCGAGGCCAAGGTCCTGCAGCAGCGGGTTGAGGCCGTTGCCCTCCGCCGGCACCGGGGAGAGCCGCTCGAACGGGTTGGAGGCCAGTAGCAGGAAGGCATAGAAGCCCAGACTGACGAAGGCCTGCCCGGCCAGCGTGGCCCGCATGGTCCGTTCGGGAAGGCGCCGCTCCACCAGCGCGACAAAGGCGCCGGCCATGCCCATCACCGTCACCCACAGGAGCATCGAGCCCTCGTGGTTGCCCCAGGCGCCCGCGACCTTGAACACCAGCGGCTTCATCGAGTGCGAGTTGAGCGCCACCAGCTTGACCGACAGGTCGGTGACCGCGAAGACGGCGATGAGGCACGCGAACGCGATCAGGGCCAGCACGCCCTGCACCACCGCCACCGGCCGCACGGCATCGCCGAGCACCGCCCCACGGGCGGTCAGCCCCAGGCATCCGGCCAGCAGTTGCAGACCCGCCAGGGCCGCGGCGAGCCAGAGAGCGGCGAGACCGAGTTCGGCGATCATTGCGTCTCGGCCACCACCTTGCGCGCCTGTTCCTTGCTCATGTCCTGCATCTCGCGCGGGACGTAGTTCTCGTCGTGCTTGGCAAGCAGGTTGTCGGCGACGAAGGCGCCGTCCGTGCCCATGCGCCCCTCGGCGACCACCCCCGAGCCCTCTACGAAGAGCGAGGGGACGATGCCGCGGAAGGTGACCGGCACCCGCGCCTTCCCGTCCTGAACGACGAAGTGGATCGTCACGCCGTCGCTGGCCGTCTTGAGCGAGCCGCGCTCGACCATGCCGCCCAGGCGCACCGCGCGATCGGGCTCCGGCGGCCGGGCCACGATCTCGCTCGGGACGTAGAAATAGCTCGCCTGGTTGCGCAGCGCCCAGGCGGCCAGCAGCGCCGCGCCGACCAGCACCACGAGCGCTCCCACGAGCAGCACCAGCCGCTGGTGCTTGGCCTTGACCGCAACCGCCATCAGCGCTTCCTCGCGGCGTCACGGCGCCGTTCGGAGCGGCGCATCGTCAGCAGCGACCAGGCGACCAAGCCCAGCGTCGCGCCGACACCGACGACGTAAGAGGCGACCACGAAGGTCCAGGGATCCATCGCCTCGCGCATCAGAACGCTTCCACTTCGGCCAGCGCCCTGCGGCGCAGCCGTGCCTGCGCCTGCTGCTCGGCCAGGAGCGCCCGCATGCGTGCCAGCACGCAGCCGGCGAAGACCAGGGTCAAGCCCAGGGTCGCGAGCAGCAGCGGCCACAGGAACGCGCCGGCGATCGCCGACTTGCCGGCGGTGATGCTCGGCGGCTGGTGCTGCGCGTTCCACCAGATCACCGAATAGTGGATGATCGGGATGTTCACCGCGCCAACCAGTCCGAAGATCGCCGGCGCCTTGCTCTGCCCGCCCTCGGCACTCTCGCTTGCCTGCGCGAGCGCCATCCAGCCGAAGTAGAGGAACAGCAGCACCAGCATGCTCGTCAGCCGCCCGTCCCACACCCACCAGGTGCCCCAGGCAGGACGGCCCCAGAGCGAGCCGGTCAGCAGGCAGACCGCGGTGAACACCGCCCCGGGCACCGCGCTGGCCCGCGCGGCGATGGCGGCGAGCGGATGACGCCAGACCAGTTCCGCAAAGCTGGCGCCTGCGATCGCCATCCAGCCCGCCATCCCCAGCCAGGCGGAGGGGACATGGAGGTACATGATACGCACCGTCTCGCCCTGCAGCTTCTCGGCCGGCGCGAAGAACAGGCCCCAGCCCAGTGCGAGCGCCGCGACCGCGAGCCCCAGCCCGATGCACAGCGGCATGAGCCAGCGCGCGATGCGCAGGAAGCGGGCAGGATTGGCAAAGCCGTGCATGACAGGCGCGCTTCTATAGAGCGATGGGAAAGGAGCAAGTGACTCAGATCAACCCGGCGCGTTTTCGCCCCGCCGACGCCGTTTCCGTATCCTGCTGCCAAATACAGGGAAAATGGGGCGATCGATGGGGTTCGAACCCACGACCTCCGGTACCACAAACCGGCGCTCTAACCAGCTGAGCTACGATCGCCACACGCATCGTCCGCTCACCGGGCGGACGCCGCAACCGCTGCAGGGCGGGCGTTGGCGCCGGCCCCGTGCGGAAGCGCGCCTTTGCACAAGGCGGCTCGTCTTGCAAAGCAAAAATTCCGCAGCGGCGGTCAACCGCGCGATTTTCTGCGGACGAGCCGGTGTCTAAGGTCCGGTCATGACCGGACCCGGCGAATCATCTTCCGCGCAGCTGCTGTCGCGCGCGAACGTCCAGCGCTTCCCCTCCTCGCGGCTCGACCTGTTCATCATGCGCGAATTCCTGCCGCGCGAACGCTGCGAGGCGCTGATCGCGCTGATCGAGGCGAATCACCGGCCGTCCACGGTCGCCGACTTCAACGGCGACACCAACTTCCGCACGAGCTCCACCTGCGACCTCCCGCGCGAGATCCCGATCGTGGCCGACCTCGCCGCGTCGCTGTCCCGGCTGTCCGGCATCGATCTCGCCTATGCCGAGCCGCTCCAGGGCCAGCGCTACGAGCCCGGCCAGGAGTTCAAGGGCCACACCGATTACTTCGAGCCGGGCGCCTCGGACTACGACAAGTACTGCGCCGTATCCGGACAGCGCACCTGGACCTTCATGATCTACCTCAACGCAGTGGAGGCCGGCGGCGCCACCCGCTTCAAGGTCATCGACAAGATGATCCAGCCCGAGGCCGGCAAGCTGGTCGGATGGAACAACCGTCGCCCCGACGGCAGCCCGAACCCGGCGACGCTCCACCACGCGATGAAGGTGCGCAAGGGGCGCAAGTACGTGATAACGCAATGGTATCGCGAAAGGCCCTGGGGGTGAGTCCGGAGCTTCGATCACCCCGGACCGCCGGCCACCCCGCTTAGCGGGAAAAACGCGGGCGTGCGACACAAGGTCGCGCCCGCAGATCTCCTCGCCCTCGGGCGATTCGCGGCAGGCTCACTTCGCCTTGCTGATCACCGCACAGGCCAGCCGACCGCCGGCGTTGCCCGAAGGCTGGCTGGCGTAATCGTCGGCATTGGCGTGGATCACCAGGGTCGAGCCGTCGGCGTCGAACAGCGACTTCGGCCCGGCGGACAGGGTCACCCCGGTGTTGAGCACCTGCGTCTCGAGCAGGCCGTCGGTGCCGACGTGCTGGTTGGGCATGTCGCCGGCATGCGGCCCCTGCGCGACGAGGTAGCCGTGCTGGTGATCGCCGCCTGTGAAGTGGCCGCCCGCGGTCTCGAACTTCTTGTCAGGCTCGCACACCCCCTTCTGGTGGAAG
Organism: Novosphingobium soli; assembly: GCF_042432915.1. Classification (NCBI taxonomy): domain Bacteria; kingdom Pseudomonadati; phylum Pseudomonadota; class Alphaproteobacteria; order Sphingomonadales; family Sphingomonadaceae; genus Novosphingobium; species Novosphingobium soli. The sequence goes on along the minus strand of NZ_JBHLWK010000017.1, from coordinate 76,384 downwards.
TGGAAGCCATGCTCGCCGGCGGGGAGCCCCTTGACGTCGGCGCTGATGAGCACGCCCGCCGGCGTCTCCTTGAGCATCACCATGCCCATCGCCTTGCCGTCCGCACCGATCACGTCGGCATGGACCATCGGCGCAGACGAGGCGGCCGGGGCTGCGGCCGGCGCGGTCTTGGCGGCGTGCCGGGCGTGGGCATCCTGCGCGCACGCGGTGCCGGCGGTACCCAGGGCCAGGGCTGAAGCGATTACTGCGAGGATGGGGGAGCTGCGGTTCATCTCGATCTCCGGTTCTTCGGTGGGCCGGATGGCCCGGTCTGCTCGACGGGATGCGGGGGTGCGGCATGCCCATTGGACAAAGTCGCGCCCCTTCACTGAGGCGGAGCCTAAGCAGCTGCATGCGAAAGGCAATCGCCTCGGTACGGCCGAAGTTCCGCAGCCATGGAGCGGAAACAAAAAAGGCGGCTCGCCAGAGCCGCCTTCTTCGTGTTTCCGGGTGCGGTTCGGCGCGCGGGCGCCGATCCGATCACTTCTTGGTGAGCGAAAGACCGCCGAAACGCTTGTTGAACTGAGCCACGCGGCCACCTTCCTGCAGCTGCTGCTTGCCGCCCGTCCAGGCCGGGTGCGAGGTCGGATCGATGTCCAGCACCAGCGTGTCACCTTCGGAACCCCAGGTCGAACGGGTCTGGAAGGTGGTGCCGTCGGTCATCTGCACGGTGATCATGTGGTAGTCGGGATGCGTATCGGCCTTCATGGTCTGTCTCTTTCGCATGTGGCCGGTTCCGACCGGCCTGCCTTGGAAAGCGGCGCCCTTACAGGCGAGGCCGCCAAATTGCAAGGGCTCGCCGCCCCGTCGCCTGCCCTCAGGCGTCGGCGATCATGGCGGTGAAGTTCACCTCGCAGGTCACCTTGTCACCGATCGAGGCCTTGCCCCAGAACTTGCACACGCGCGCCCGCTTCTGGACGAAGCCTGCGCGGAGGTCGAGCAAGTGCCCAGGCGTCACCGGGTTGCGGAACTTCGCTTCCTCGATCGCCATGAAGTAGACCAGCTTGCCGGTCCCGGCGAGACCGAGGCTCTCGATGGCGAGAATGCCCGCCGCCTGGGCCAGCGCCTCGATCTGGAGGACGCCCGGCATGATCGGGCGGCCCGGAAAGTGGCCCTGGAAGAAGTCCTCGTTGAAGCTGACCGCCTTGACCGCGTGGATCCCCTCCTCCTCGGAGATGGAGACCACGCGGTCGACGAGCAGCATCGGGTAGCGGTGCGGCAGCGCCGCTAGGATCTTCGCCGTGTCGTAGGCCGGCGCGGTCTCTTCGCTCATCCGCTCTGCTCCGGCGATCGGATCAGCGGCCCGAGGGCTGGGCCGCGGGGGCGGCGGCCGGAGCGGCCTGGCCCTGCGCGGCCGCGGCCTGTGCGCGCTGCTCGCGGACCTGGCGCGGCTCCCAGCCGGCCGGCGGGACCAGCTGTGCGGACGGCAGCGCGGTGTTCAGCTCGTTCAGGATGTCCTGGTTGAGGTTGTAGGCGCCACCGTTCACCGCGAGGATCGCGTCGGGCGACAGCAGCAGCGAGACCTTCTTCTTGGTCATCGCCGCCTTGACCGCGTCGTTCAGCTTGTCCTCGATCTGCTCGTTGACATAGGCCTGCGACAGCGAGACGGGCTGCAGGATGCGCTGGAGCTCGGCGCGGCCGTTCTCCTGGATCTGCTGGATCGCGCCGGCCTGCTGCTCGAGCGCCGCCTGGCCGACCTTGCCGCCCTGACGATCGGCATTGAACTTGTCGACCAGCGGCTTGATCTGGGCGTTCAGCGCGTCGTTGCGGGTGCGGGCCTGGTCGTACTGCGCCTTGTAGGTGGTCTGGCGCTGCTGCTCCGCATTGCGGAAGGCGTTGGAGTTAGCGATCACGGCATCGAAGCTTGCGACGCCGAGGCCGGGGACGATGGTCCCGGTGGCAGCGGTGTTCTGGGCCAGCGCGGGCTGCGCGGTGATGGCGGCAAGCGCGAGGCCGGCGGCCATCGCGACGGTCTTGGTCATGGTAGTCATCAGAATTGCGTTCCCACGTTGAAAGTGAAGGCCTTGGGATCGTCGCCCTCCTGCTTCAGGAGGACGCGCGAGAAGTCGATTCGGAACGGACCAAACGGCGAGTTCCAGTTTACACCGATGCCCACGGCAACGCGCGGCTTAACGGTATCGCCAACGAATTCCTCGACGAACTGGTAAGCGTAGCTTCCGGTCGGCGTCAGCGACGCCCCGGTCGTGGGATCCGTCGGGGTCGTGACCGGCGATCCGCTTTTGTTCGGCGTTCCGTCGGCGTTGTTCGGGTAGTACGTCGGCGTACAACCCGGGTTGCACTGCGTGAGCTGCGGCTGCTTGACGCTCCATACAGCACCGATGTCGGCGAAGATGGAGGGGCGCAGGCCCATTTCGCGCGCGCCCGAACCCAGCGGAATCTCCAGCTCGGCACGCCCCATGTAGTAGTAGTTGCCGCCAAGCGCGTCGTCGGACCACTCGCTCCGCTTGGTGGATGGGGTATCGGGGATGCTGTCGGCATCGTCGGAATCGGTCAGGTACTTGCGCAAGACGCGCGGACCGACGCCGCGGATCGCGAAGCCGCGGATCTGCGGTTCGCCCAGGTAGAAGCGATCGGTCAGGCGCACGTCGTCGCCGCCCAGCCCCTTGATCGCGCCGCCTTCGGCCGAGAGCGAGAAGATGAAGCCCTTCCCCAGCGGGAAGAACTTCGACGCATTGGCGCGGATGCGCGCGTACTTCACGTCCCCGCCCAGACCGGCGAAGTCGACGTTGACCGATGCGGTGTGACCGCGGGTCGGGCGCACCCGGTTGTCGAGGGTGTCGTAGATCACCGAGAGGCCGACGATCGAGCTCAGCCGCTTGCCGATCGCGTCGCACAGGTAGCGCCCAGCGTAGAGCGGGTCGCAAGTGAGCTGCGTCGAGTCGAGCCGGTAGGAATAGTAGGTGTCCTTGTCCAGGCTCACGTCGTCGTAGTTCAGCGTGTAGCGGCCCACCGCGGTCAGGTACTCGGTCAGCGGCACGCCGGCGCGGACCTGGAAGCCGGTGGTCGACTGCTCGTAGGTCGTGTTACGATCGGAGTTGTAGTAGTTGAAGCTGTTGTAGTCGCGGCGGTAGACGTCCACGCCCATCGAGATGTTCTTGTCGAACAGGTACGGCTCGACGAAGCTCGCCTCGACACTCTTCGAGTAGCGCGAGATGCTGCCCGAAAGTCCCACCGTCTGGCCGCGGCCGCGGAAATTGCGCTGGCGGATCGAGGCCTGGAAGATGAAGCTCTCGAGGCTCGAGAAGCCTGCCGAAAGCTGGAGCTCGCCGGTCGGCTTCTCCTCGACGTTGGCTTCCAGCAGGATGCGATCCTCGGCGCTGCCGGGCTTCTGCTCGACCTCGAACTTCTCCTGGAAGTAGCCGAGCGACTTGATGCGGTTGGTCGAGCGCTTGACCTGGAGCGAGTTGAACGCGTCGCCTTCGGCCAGGCGGAACTCGCGGCGCACGACCTTGTCCTGCGTCAGCGTGTTGCCGTTGATGTCGATCCGCTCGACGTAGACGCGCGGGGCCTCCTGGATCACGAAGGTCAACCCCATGGTGAGGTTTTCCTTGTCGCGATCGTACTGCGGACGCACGTCGGCGAACGCGTAGCCGAACGCACCGGCGGTCTCGTTGAGGCTGTCGATGGTGTCTTCGACGAGCTTGGCGTTGTACCAGTCGCCACTCTTCATCGGCAGGTTCTTGGCGATTTTCTCGCCGTCGAAGTCGCGCAGCTGGCTTTCGACCTTCACGTCGGCGAACTTGTAGCGCTGGCCTTCCTCCACCACGTAGGTGATGATGAAGTCCTTCTTGTCCGGCGTCAGCTCCGCCACGGCGGACACCACGCGGAAGTCGGCATAGCCCTGCGTCAGGTAGAACTGGCGCAGCTTCTGCTGGTCGAACGCCATGCGATCGGGGTCGTAGCTGGTGCTGGAGCTGAACAGGCGGGTGAAGCGCGACTGCTTCGTCACCATCTCGCCGCGCAGCTCTCCGTCGGAGAAGTGCTCGTTGCCGATGATGTTGATCTGGCGGACCTTGGACTTGTCGCCCTCGGTGATCTCGAAGACGATGTCGACGCGGTTCTGGTCCAGCGCCACCATCTTCGGCTCGACCGTAGCGGCGTAGCGGCCCTGCCGCTTGTACAGCTCGATGATGCGCGCCACGTCGGCGCGGATCTTGGAGCGCGTGAAGATCTGGCGCGGGGCGACCTTGATCTCGGGAAGGATCTTGTCGTCCTTGATGCGCTTGTTGCCTTCAAGGATGATGCGGTTGACGACAGGGTTCTCCTGAACCTGGATCGTCACGATCCCGCCGTCGTTGCTGATCTGCGCGTCCTTGAACAGCTCGGTCGCGTAGAGATCCTTGAGCGCCTGGTCGGCGGCGGCCTTGGTGTAGGTCTGGCCCACGCGCAGCTTGACGTAGGACAGCACCGTCTGCGCCTCGAGACGCTCGGCGCCCTTGACCACGATGGTCTGGATCGGCTGTCCTTCGGGAACCGCCGGAGCCGCGGCGGGAGCGGGCGCCGGTGCAGGCGTGCTCTGCGCAAGGGCATGGGCCGGGAGGCCGGCAAGGATCGTGGTTCCAAGGAGCACTGCCGCGAGCTGCGGGCCGCGTCGGCCATCGGTGCTGCGAACCAATTCCCATCCCATCATTCTACGCAAAATCCCGTATTCGCTTTCGCGATGAAAGAAGACCAACCGGCCAGTCGACCTGCGAGCGCGCACCCAAGTCCGCAGGTAACCGCAGCCATCTGCCCGATGGCGGGCATCTGATCAAGCAGGCAAACCCGCGGCGGTGTGATCGCTGACGAAATCCTTCGGGCTATCCCCCGAAAATCGGGAGCGATGCCAGGTCATTGACAGTGACGAACACCATGAGCGCTAGCACCAGCGCCACGCCCGTTCGGATCGCCCATTCCTGACTGCGCACACCCAGGGGCCTGCGACGGACCAGTTCGGCCGCGTAGAAAGCCAGGTGCCCGCCGTCGAGGCCAGGAATTGGCAGGAGGTTGATGAATGCCAAGTTAATCGAGATTAGCGCCGCGAAGCTCACGAAGGCTTCCCAGCCCAGGCTGAACTGCTGGCCGGAATACTGCGCGATCTTCACCGGACCGCCCAGCTCGCGGACGGACCTGTCGCCGGTGAAGATCTGCACGATGCCGGTGACCATCGAGCCCATCACCTTGAAGCTCTGGTCGAAGCCGAGTGCCACCGCCCGCAAGGGTCCGACGCGCTCCAGGCGTCCGGCACGGACGCCGATCTGGCCCACCTTGCGGGTCACCCCCTCCTCGTCGATGGCCGTGCCTTCGGTGATCGGCACTGCGATCGTGCGGACCTGCCCGTCGCGGCGCACCGTCACATCCACTGCGCGGCCGGCGTTCGGCCGGATCAGGCGCGGAATGTCGGCAAAGCTGGTGATCGCGGTGCCGCCGACCGCCACGATGCGGTCGCCGAGTTCAAGCCCCGCCTTCTCCGCCGGTGAATCGCCGTAGAAGCCGCCGACGATCGGGGGGGCCATCTCGACGCCGAGGTCGCCGACGCGCGCCTTGTTGCCGAAGTCGTCGCTCAGCTCCTGCGAGGCGAGCGTGACCGGGAGCACCAGCGTGCGACCGTCGCGATCGACGGCCACCGACACGGTCTTTCCCGGGAAGTACAGCGTATGGGCGCCGACATCGCGCGCGCCCTCGATCTGCTCGCCGTCGATGGCGAGGATGCGGTCGCCGATGCGCAGGCCGCCGACCTGCGCCGCCGAACCCTGCGAGAACCCGCTGATCTCGGCATCTTCCACCACCCGGCCATAAGCGCCGTAGAACGCCGCGAAGATGGCGACACACAACAGCAGGTTGGTCATCGGCCCGGCCAGCACGATCAGCGCCCGCTGCCAGACCGGCTTGGAATGGAAGGTCTGCGCCCGCTCCTGCGGACTGAGCCGCGCATCAGCGGCGCCAGGCGTGCCGGTCGGGGTCATGTCGCCCGCGAACTGGACGTACCCCCCCAGGGGCAGGGCCGACAGCTTCCAGCGCGTGCCGCGCCGGTCGGTCCATCCGGCCAGCTCCTTGCCGAAGCCGATGGAGAAGGCATCCGCCTTCACGCCGAACAGGCGCCCCACCAGGTAGTGGCCAAGCTCGTGGATCAGGACGAGGGGTCCCAGCACCAGGAGGAAGGCGAAGATCGTCGTCAGGAGTCCAGGGGATCCGGTCAAGTCCGTGGTCTTTCGTCAGGCACTGGTCATCAGCACGCGCGCCCTCGCCCGCGCTTCGGTGTCCACTTCGAGAACATCCGAAAGACAGCCGGGCGGCGGCGGAGCGTAGGAACCCAGCACGTCTTCCACTTGTGCGGCAATACGGGTGAACGAAATCTGACCGGCCAGGAACGCTGCGACCGCGATCTCGTTGGCGGCGTTGAGCACGGCCGGGATGGCTCCGCCCGCCATGGCGGCCTCGCGCGCCAGGCGCGTGGCGGGAAAGCGCTCCTCGTCCGGACGCCGGAACGTGAGTTCGCCGATCTCGGCCAGGTCCAGCGGGGTGCAGGGCGTGTCCATCCGCTCCGGCCAGGCCAGGGCGGAGGCGATCGGCACGCGCATGTCGGAGGGGCCCAGTTGTGCCAGCGTGGAGCCGTCGCGATATTCGACCATCGAGTGGACCACCGACTGCGGGTGGACGATGATGCGCAGCCGGTCGAGCCCGACGGGGAACAGGTGGTGCGCCTCGATCAGCTCCAGGCCCTTGTTGAACATCGTCGCCGAATCGACGCTGATCTTGGCGCCCATGTCCCAGTTGGGGTGGCGCACGGCCTCGGCCGGCGTGGCCGCACAGAGACGCTCCCAGCTCCAATCGCGGAACGGCCCCCCGCTGGCTGTCAGGGTGATCCACCGCACATGGGCGGAGTCGTTCCCGGCCAGGCACTGGAAGATCGCGTTGTGCTCGGAATCGACCGGCAGCAGCGTGGCGCCGTGCCGCTCCACCGCCGCGGTCATCACGTCCCCGGCGGAGACCAGCGCCTCCTTGTTGGCCAGCGCAATCACCCCCCCCTGCTCGATCGCCGCCATCGTCGGCGCGAGGCCAGCGCAGCCGACGATCGCCGCGAGAGTGACGTCCGCCCCGCGTGCCGCCGCCTCAACCAGGGCTGCAGGGCCGCCCGCCGCCTCGACGCCCGACCCGGCCAGGGCTTCGCGCAAGGCCGGCAGTTGCGCTTCGTTGGCCACGACCGCGAGTTCCGCGCCGAATTCGCGAGCCAGACGGGCAAGCTCCGCGGTGTTCGAGTGCGCGGTGAGCGCCAGCACGCGCCATTCGTCACGATTGCGGCGGATCAGGTCGAGCGTGGAGGCACCGACCGAACCGGTGGCGCCAAGAACGGTCAGGGTTCGCATCGGCCTCATCGCGGCTGAAACAGGATCATGAGGCCGAGCACGAAGAGCACGGCGAGCAAGCCGTCCACCCGATCGAAGAAGCCGCCGTGTCCCGGGATGAGATTGCCCGAATCCTTCACGCCGGCACGCCGCTTCATCCAGCTCTCGAAGAAATCGCCCGCCTGTGCGCAGACCGCGGCGATGAGGCCGGACATCAGGCAGGTGGCGAAAAGCGGCACGGGCCCGGCAGCCAGATACCAGCAAGGCTGCATGCCGAAGCACGCGCTCGCATCCGCAGCAGCGCCGGCGGGCGTCAGCGAAATCGCGCCCGACTGCCACAGCCGCGCTGCGCCGAACAGCGCCAGAGTGGCGCCGAGGACACCGCCAAGCAGTCCCGCCCAGGTCTTGGAGGGACTGATCGACGGCGCGATCTTGGGTCCGCCCAGCGAACGCCCCATGAAGTATGCACCCACGTCCACGGCGATGACGGTCGCCAGCAGGGTCAGCACCGGCATGAGCGAGAAGGCCGGATTGCGCAGGAACAGCAGCATCGCGGCACCGACCCCGACGTAAAGCATCCCCGCGAAGTTCCATGCCGCCCGGCCGCCGGGTCCCGGTGTCGCCATCCGGGCCAGGCGCACCCACTCCCAAAGGACGCCCACGGAGATGGCGCAGACGAAGGCGATCCAGACCGCTCCGCCGACCCACAACGCGGTCCCCGCCACGGCGACCATGATCAGCGCCGATGCGGTCCGCACGCCAAGGTCTGACCTGCCCGCAGGACCCTTCATGCGGCGGAGCCCGCGACATCGGCAGCGCGCTTCGCGAACACTCGCGCGCAACCGGCCCTAACGCCCGCCATAGCGCCGCTCCCTGGTGGTGAAGGCCTCGAGCGCCTCCCGCAGGTGCTCGACCGTGAAGTCCGGCCACAGAACCTCGGTGAACAGCATCTCGGCATAGGCCGCCTGCCAGAGCAGGAAGTTCGACAGCCGAACCTCGCCCGAGGTGCGGATTAGCAAGTCGAGCGGCGGGAGATCGGCCGTGTCGAGTTCATCCGCGATGCTCTCGGGCGTGATCGCGCCCTTTGCGGCCGCCTTGGTGGCGGCGCGGGCGATCTCGTCCTGCGAGCCGTAGTTCAGGGCCACCGCCAGCGTCGTGCCGGCGTTGCCTGCGGTGCGCTGGACGGCGCCTTCGATCAGGTCGACCACGTCCGGCTTGAAGGCGGTGTAGTCGCCGATGATCTTCAGCCGCACGCCGGCCTGCGCGAACTCCTCCAGGTCGGAGAGGATGAAGCGCTTCATCAAGCCCATGAGATCGGAGATCTCGTCTTCCGGGCGGCGCCAGTTCTCGGTCGAGAAGGCATAGAGCGTCAGCGCCTCCAGCCCCATCTCGCGCGCGCCCCGCACGACGCGGCGGACCGCCTCCACCCCGCGCTGGTGACCCAGCGCGCGGGGCAGGTGTCGCTTCTTCGCCCAGCGCCCGTTGCCATCCATGATGATGGCGACGTGGCGGGCGCGCACGGGTTCCTCCTTGGCCATCAGCCTCTCTTCGCGGCCAGGCGCCGGCATCTGCCCAGGCGTCTCACTTGCCCAGGATTTCCTTTTCCTTGCGCGCGAATTCCTCGTCGAGCGACTTGATGACGTCGTCCGTCAGCTTCTGGACGTCGGTCTCTGCCCGCTTGCGTTCGTCCTCGGAGATCTCGTTCTTCTTCTCGTCGGCCTTGAGGTTCTCCATCCCGTCGCGGCGCACGTTGCGGACCGCGACACGGGCCTTCTCGGCATACTGGCTGGCCAGCTTGGCGAGTTCCTTGCGCCGTTCCTCGGTCAGGTCGGGGATCGGAAGGCGCAGGGTGTTGCCGTCGTTGATCGGATTGAGACCGAGGCCGGCGGAGCGGATCGCCTTCTCGACGGGGCCGATGTTCGACTTGTCCCATACTTGCACCGAGAGCATCCGCGGCTCGGGCGCGGAGATCGTCGCCACGGAAGTGATCGGCATGTTGCTGCCGTAGACCGTCACGGTGATCGGCTCCAGCAGCGCGGTGTTCGCGCGGCCGGTGCGCAGGCCCGAGAGGTCGTGCTTGAGCGCGTCGACGGCGCCCCTCATGCGGCGCTCGAGGTCCGCCTTGTCGTACTTGGCCATAGTTCAGGCTCCTTTCTGGACGATCGTCTGCACGCCTTCTCCCACGAGAACCCTGGCCAGGTTTCCCTTCTCGCGGATCGAGAACACGACGATCGGAATTGCGTTATCGCGGCACAGCGCCACGGCGGAGGCGTCCATCACCTTGAGGTTGTCGGCGAGGACGGTGTCGTAGTCCACGGCGTCATAGCGCTTGGCGAGCGGGTTCGTCTTCGGATCGCTATCGTAGACCCCGTCGACGCTGGTGCCCTTGAGCAGGGCGTCGCAGCGCATCTCGGCCGCCCGCAGCGCGGCCCCCGAATCGGTGGTGAAGTAAGGCGCGCCCACCCCTGCGGCGAAGATCACGACGCGGCCCTTCTCCAGGTGCCGCTCCGCGCGGCGGCGGATCACGGGCTCGCAGACCTGATCCATCTGCACGGCGGACTGCACCCGCGTCTGCACGCCCAGCTGCTCGAGCGCGTTCTGCATCGCAAGGGCGTTCATCACGGTCGCCAGCATGCCCATGTAGTCCGCCTGAGCGCGATCCATGCCCCGCGCGGCACCGGCCATGCCACGGAAGATGTTGCCCCCACCGATCACCAGGCAGATTTCGAGCCCGGTGTCCTTCGCCGCCTTCACCTCGCGCGCGAGTTCGGCGACGAACTCGGGATCGATTCCGAACTGCTGGCTCCCCATCAACACCTCGCCCGAAAGTTTGAGCAGGACGCGCTTGTAGGGGGATGACATGCCGCTGGATCTCCGGGAAAGGGGTGGCCCGGCTTTAGGAGCGCAGCGTTCGGTTGCCAAGGGGCTAGGCGCGCGGGCCGCTTGCCCCCCGGGCACGAGAGGCTAGGCTCTACCTCCCGTGCGCATCATCGCGACAGACGGAGATTTCCCGAGAATGCCTTCGGCCTTGTCCCGCAACCACGACCTGGCGAGCCTCTTCATCGTCTGGTCAGCGGCGTTGCTCGCCTCTGGCTACGCCCCACACGACAGGGCCACGTGGTGGATGGAGGTGGCGCCTGTTCTCGTCGCAGGAGCGGTGCTGTGGCTCACCCGCTCCCATTTCGCACTGACCCGCCTCGCTGTCGTTCTGATCGGCGCCCATGGCCTCGTGCTCATGCTGGGCGGCGCCTACACCTACGCGCGTGTGCCGATCGGCCATGAGTTCCAGCAATGGCTCGGGCTCGCGCGCAACCCTTACGATCGCTTCGGCCACTTCTTCCAGGGCTTCACGCCGGCCATCGTCCTGCGCGAACTGCTGATACGGCTGGGGGGTGTTCGGACCGGATGGCTGTTGCGCACGCTCGTTGTCGCGTGCTGTCTCGCCGTGAGTGCCGCCTATGAACTCGTGGAGTTCGGCGCCGCCCTGGCGCTGGGCCAAGGAGCCGACCAGTTCCTGGGAACACAGGGCGACCCATGGGACACGCAATGGGACATGCTCATGTGCCTGGTCGGCGCGCTCACGGCGCTGGTCCTGCTTGAGCGGCTCCATGACCGCGCAATCGGCGCTTCACAGGGCTGCACCGCGGGAGCAACGTCGTAGGAGGGCCGATTTAGCGATCGACGAGCGCACTCACGCGGCGGCGAAAGGACATGCCCGGCGTATTGCCGCGCGCAACGTCGTGAAACACGCCGCCACCGATCGATGGAAGCACCGCTTCCACCTGTGAGGCCTCCTCGAAGGTGTGGACGTCCACCGCCACCCGAAGCTTGCCGTCGAATACGAAGCTGACGATGCTGGACGGGGGGCAGGCATTCTCGACCGATTTCTGCAGGACCGCCAGCTCATCGGAAACCGTGTAAGCCGGAAGCCCCTGCCGGAACTCGGCCACGGCGGTGATCGCGTTCATCGTGCGTCTCCCGAACATGGTACTCCGGTTCAACGCGTAGAGGGCACGTTTGATCCCGCAGCGTGTCGCCCGGGCAACAGAAAGGGCCGGAAAGCCATGCTTCCCGGCCCTACTCGTGCTCCCGAAGGAGAGCTTGGGATCAGCCCGCGACGGCAGCGGCGACTTCCGCCGCGAAGTCGGTGACTTCCTTCTCGATGCCTTCGCCGAGCTGGAAGCGCACGTAGTCCTTCAGGACGATCTTCGCGCCCGCTTCCTTGCCGGCCTGATCGACGACCTGCTGGATCGGCGTCTTGTTGTCCATCACGAAGACCTGCGACAGGAGAGCGTTCTCCTTGGCGTACTTGGCGATGGCGCCCTCGACCATCTTGGCCTGCACCGCTTCGGGCTTGCCCGACTCTGCGGCCTTCTCCTCGGCGATCTTGCGCTCGCGCGCGATCAGGTCGGCATCCAGGTCCTCGGCGTTGAGCGCGAGCGGGAACGCCGCGGCGATGTGCATCGCGATCTGCTTGCCGAGTGCTTCCAGCGCTTCGGCCGGGGCTTCCGATTCGAGCGCGACGAGAACGCCGATCTTGCCGAGGTTCGGCGCGGCGGCGTTGTGCATGTAGGGGACCACGAGGCCCTGCGCGACTTCGACGGTCTTCATGCGGCGAACCTGCTGGTTCTCGCCGATGGTCGCGACGTTGTTGGTCAGCGCGTCGCCGACGGTGCCGCCGGTCGGGTAGGCAGCGCCCTTCAGCGCCTCGACGTCGTCACCCGCCACGCCCAGCGCGACTTCGGTGGTCTTGCGCACGAAGTCTTGGAACTGGTCGTTCTTGGCGACGAAATCCGTCTCCGAGTTGACTTCGACGGCCACACCCTTGGTGCCGGTCACGGCCACGCCCACGAGGCCCTCGGCCGCGGTGCGGCTGGACTTCTTGGCGGCGGCGGCAAGGCCCTTGGCGCGCAGGGCGTCGATAGCGGCTTCGATGTCGCCACCGGTCTCGTCGAGGGCCTTCTTGCAGTCCATCATGCCGGCGCCCGAGCGCTCGCGCAGGTTCTTCACGTCAGCGGCGGTGTAAGCCATCGCTCAAATCCTCTTGCTTGGTGGGGAGCCCGAGATCGGACCCCGAAAACAGGTGCGCGCCGGGCCCCATGGACCCGGCGCGCGACAATTCCGTGACGAAAGTGTCGTCGTGCCGGGCTCTTACGCCTCGACGGTCTCTTCAGCGACCGGCTCGTCGAACGAACCGATGTCCGCGCCGCTGTCGATCACGCCTTCGCGGCGACCCTTCGTCGCAGCCTGGGCAATCGCGTCGCAGTACAGGCGCACGGCGCGGCTGGCGTCGTCGTTGCCGGGGATCGGGAAGGCGATGCCCTGCGGATTGACGTTGGTGTCGAGCACGGCGACGACCGGGATGCCGAGGACGTTGGCTTCCTTGATCGCCAGCTCTTCCTTGTTGGCATCGATCACGAACATCACGTCCGGGATGCCGCCCATGTCGCGGATACCGCCGAGCGACAGCTCGAGCTTGTCACGCTCGCGGGTCAGCTGGAGCACTTCCTTCTTGGTGAGGCCGGCGGTGTCGCCCGCCAGCTGCTCTTCCAGCGCCTTGAAGCGCTTGATCGAGCCCGAGATGGTCTTCCAGTTGGTGAGCATGCCGCCCAGCCAGCGGTGGTTGACGAAGTGCTGGCCGCAAGCGCGGGCGGCCTGGGCGATCGGCTCCTGCGCCTGGCGCTTGGTGCCGACGAAGAGCACCTTGCCGCCGGCCTGCACCGTCGACTGGATGAACTCCAGAGCGCGCGCGAAGAGCGGCACGGTCTGCGACAGGTCGATGATGTGGATGCCGTTGCGGGCGCCGAAGATGTACGGCTTCATCCGCGGATTCCAGCGGTGGGTCTGGTGGCCGAAGTGGGCGCCGGCCTCGATGAGCTGCTGCATGGTGACGACAGGAGCCGCCATAGGTATTTCCTTTCCGGTTGGACCTCTGGAAGGCTGGAACCGTGCGGATGCCCATCGGGACATGGCCGCCGCGGCACCGGTATGTGCGCCTTCCATGTGGATTGCCGCCCGAGTCGAGCCGGGGAATCCGGCCGTATCGGCGAGCGGAGCGGCCCTTAGCTCTGTTCCGCGGCCAAATCCACCCCCAATTCGCCGCAGCGCATTGTCATCTCATCGTCAAAAGCCCGGATTCCCGCGAGACCGGGCCCGAGGAGCGGAACTCGGCTGTGCGGACGGGCATTCCCCAGATGATCGCCGCTGCCTGGCGGGCCAGGCCGGAGCGCAGCCGATCACTGCAGATAGCGCCCCAACAGCAGGCCCTTAAGCGCGGAACAGGGAGTGGGGCGAGAAGAGGTGAGAAGGCCGTTTGCCATGACTATCGTACCCCCTGCCCTGTTCCTCCTCGCCGCCTTGGCCGCGCTCATCACGATCTGGCGGAGCGCAAGCACGGCCTTGCCGGCCATTCGGTCGCTTCGGCGGCAGCTTGCTGCCGAAGACCAGCATATCATCGAGGTGCGCTGCATCGAGACGCGCGCGTGCAGCACCGAAGTCGGCGCACAGCATCGATCCCGCATCCGGCGGCCCGCCGCGCCCCAGCCGATCACGCATCGCCTGTACCAGTTCCCCCACCGGAGCCACGCCGCATAGGCGGGCTCCGCCGCGTCTTGCCCATCGACCGCAGGAGGAGTGCGAACCCAGCCGCTTGTTCTTTTCCCTTGACATCGAGGGAACAAAACGAGAACTACAGAGCTACAGAACATCGGTAGAACAGATTCGCATTATCCACAAGCTGTCCACAGGTCCGACGCCGGGCCGCGGTTCGAAAGGAACGGTCATGACTGCATTCGCCGCCAGCCTCTTTGTCCTTGCCGCGCTGGCATCGGCTTGTGCCCTGCTGCAGTCCGCCCGGCGGTACGGCCCTGCCGCGCGCAGACTGCGCGCGCAGCTGGATCGCTGCCCCGGAACGATGACTCTGTGCTGGACGGTGACGGAGCGAGTACAGGCGCCCGCGCTGACGCTGGTCAGTCCGCGCCCGGTCCGTGCCCGTCCGCGGCGGGAGCCGGTCCGGCTGGAATGGCCGGGGCTGGAGCTTGCCGCCTGACCTTGCGGTACGTCACCAGGCCCAGCGGGATCAGCAGCAGGTAGACGATCGTGATCGCGACCAGCGTGAACCAGGGTTCGGTGAGGAGCGCGGCCATGGTCAGGCCGACGAGCGCGATCACGCCCAGGCGCAAGCGCGGCGGAGGCCGCATCCGGGACCAGGCCAGCGTCGGGATGCTGGAGATCATGAGGAACGCCACCAGGATCATCCAGAGGCTGACGAAGATCGGGTTGGCGAATTCGGGTCGCGTGCTGGCGATCCACAGGTACAGCGGCAGGAACGTCAGCCCTGCCCCGATCGGAGCCGGCACGCCGGTGAGGAACCCGGCGGACTTGTGCGGCTGGTCCAGCATGTCGAGCCGGGCGTTGAAGCGCGCCAGGCGCAGCACGCAGCAGATGGCGAAGGCCAGTGCCGCGATCCAGCCCAGGCTGGGCAGCTGGTGCAGCGTCCAGAGGTAGACGATCAGCGCCGGAGCCACGCCGAACGAGATCGAATCGGCCAGGCTGTCGAGCTCCGCGCCGAAGCGGGTCTGCGCCTTGAGGAGCCGCGCCGCACGGCCGTCGATCCCGTCCAGCAGCCCGGCGAGGATCACCGCCTGGACCGATTTCTCGAAGTCGCCGGCGATGGCGAAGCGGATGCCCGTCAGGCCCGAGCACAAGGCGGCCGCGGTGATCGCGTTGGGGACGAGCGCCCGCATCGAGAGGCCCGCCGCAAGCCGGCGGCGTGGAAGCGGGCCGGTGTCCGGCTCGTAGCCCGGCCCGTCGATCACTGGGCGACGCCCTCGATCAACGGGGCGCTGGCGAGCTCGGCCAGGACGGTCTCGCCGGCGACGATCTTCTGCCCCATAAGTACCTTCGGCTCGGTTCCTGCGGGCAGGTAGACGTCCACGCGGCTGCCGAATCGGATGAGGCCGATCCGCTGCCCGGGGGCGATGATGTCGCCCGGCTTGATGAACGGCACGATCCGCCGCGCGACGAGCCCCGCGATCTGCGTGAAGCAGATTCGCAGGCCATCCCCGCGCTCGATCAGGATGTGCTGGCGTTCGTTCTCCTCGCTCGCCTTGTCCAGATCGGCATTCACGAACTTGCCCGGGATGTAGATGACGCGCTGGACGGTGCCGCCGATCGGCGCCCGATTGATGTGGACGTCGAACACCGACATGAAGATTGAGATCCGCGTCACCGGCTCGGCAGAGAGCGGCGCGGAGCCGGTGCCGTCATCGACGGTGAGCTCGCGCGGCGGCGCCACCTTGCCGATCAGCGTGACCAGCCCGTCGGCCGGCGCGATGATCGCCCGGTCGGACTGCGGCGTCACCCGCACGGGGTCGCGGAAGAATGCCAGCACGCACAGCGTCAGCACCGCCAGCGGCCAGCCGAACCAAGGTCCCAGCAGGATCCAGGCGGCGAGCGCCACGACACCGGCGATGGCGCCGAACTTGCGGCCTTCGCGGTGGATGGAGGGCCACTGCCACGACGCTTCGCCGCGACCTTGATTATCGAGAATGTCTCCGGGCATCGCTCTCATCTAGACAGTGTGCACAGGTACCGCAATGCCGCCAGGCGCGCGATGTTCCCTGCAGGCGATCGACCTGCCGGATTGTACCGATGCCGATTGGGGGGGTGTTCCCCTTCAGGGAAGCGAGGGGGAAAGCTGGTGGTGGACAGGGCTAGATTCGAACTAGCGTACGCTTGCGCGGGCAGATTTACAGTCTGCTGCCTTTAACCACTCGGCCACCTGTCCACACCAGTTGCTGGCTGCCGGAAGCCCCCGCAACTGCGAGGAAATCCGGCGTTGGTCGAGGCTCCGTGAGGGGCCCCGTTGCCGAGGAGCCGCGCCTTTGCCGAAGCGGGCCTTGCCTGTCAATGGGGTCGCTGCCACAGGGGGCAAGAATTTTGCGATACCCGTGTTTTTCTGAAAGGACGATCGATGAGCAAGCGTGGCGGCGGACGCACCGGCCCGCAAGGCAGCCCCGAGGGCGCCGACGAGAGGGGAGGAGCACAGGGGGAAGGGCGCAGGTCCGCCGCCCTGCGCGGTCGTGCCGGACGCATGAAGAATGGCCGCGGCAGCGGTCGCGCCTCGTCCGGAATGGTCAGGCTATGGGGCCGGCACGCGGTCGAGGCTGCGCTGAAGAACCCGGATCGCGTGCATCGCAAGCTCTGGGCGACTCGCGAAGGCGTCGAATCGCTGGATGGCGAGCTGCCGAGCGACTTTCCCGTCGAATGGGCGCAGCCCGCGGACCTCGCGCGCCTGGTCGCCCGCGATGCGCCGCACCAGGGGCTGGTGCTGGAGTGCGCGCCGCTCGATGACATCTTCCTGGCCGATGTGCTCGAAGGCGATCCCGCGCGGCCGCTGGTGGTGCTCGACCAGGTCACCGATCCGCACAACGTCGGCGCCATCATGCGCTCGGCCGCCGCGTTCGACGCCTGCGCCATCGTCACCCAGGACCGGCACGCCCCGCCGGAGTCCGGGACGCTGGCCAAGTCGGCCTCCGGCGCGCTCGAGGTCCTGCCGTGGGTCCGGGTGGTGAACCTCGCCCGCGCGCTGGAGGAGATCGCCGAGGCGGGCTACTGGCGCATCGGCCTCGACGGAGCCGCGGATGCCACGCTGGGCGAGGCGCTTCCCACCGGCCCCGTGGCGCTGGTGCTCGGCGCCGAGGGCGACGGGATGCGGCACAACATCGTCCAGCACTGCGACGCGCTTGCCAAGCTCCCCATCAGCGACGCCATGGAAAGCCTCAACGTCAGCAACGCCGCGGCCATCGCGCTCTACGCAGCCGCCACGCGGGACCTGGACTGAGCGACCCTGCATCCCGCAAGGGGACGTCAAGGCGGGCGGCGCCGAGGCACGGATCTCGCCGCCGCCTTGCCCGGCGCGAGGTCAGGCCAGGTCAGGCCAGGTCAGGTCAGGCCAGGTCAGGCCAGGTCAGGTCAGGTCGGGGGCAGCGTCAGGGGCAGGTACAGCAGGGGCTGCAGCGCCCGGCAGAAATCGGAGCAGCCCTCCTGCCAGGGGTAGCGCCCCGCCTCGTCGGCCCAGAACAGCTGGTACGCCGGCGGTAGGCCGGCAAGCCCCGCATCCCGACACAGGAGCGCGTTATCGAACAGCGCGGCGTCGATCCGGGACTGGTCCACGAAGCGGCCCACGAGGTCGTGGCCGTTGACCTGAACCGGCCAGCACGCCCCATCCTCGATGGCGATGCCGCCGTCCACGGCATCCACGAAGGCGTCGAACGCTTCGGGCATGACCCTAAAGACCATGGCCTGCGTTCCGAAGGCAATCAGCTCCGGCAGATCGAAGCTGACCGACCATCCGAAGGTGTAGCAGTGACTGCGCTCCAGGTGGTCCATCCCGATCACGTAGGCGAGCCCACCGCCGTCGCTCCGGAACGTGGCGATGATCGCCTCCCTGTCCTCGTCGTCCATGGTGCTTTCCCCGACCTGCCTGCCCTGGCCTGCCCCGCCTTTGATCGACCCTGCCTCGGGCGGCCTGGGGCACCACGAAAAACGCCGCGCCGCCCGGGTGGGCTGGCGCGGCGTGTTCGTGTTGACCTGCGAGGCGTTACAGGTCGCGTGCCGTCTTAGTTGACGGCATCCTTGAGGCCCTTGCCGGCCTTGAACTTCGGCTGGGCCGAAGCCTTGATTTCCATCGGCTCGCCGGTGCGGGGGTTACGACCGGTCGAGGCCTTGCGCTTCGCGACCGAGAAAGTGCCGAAGCCGACCAGACGCACTTCGTCGCCCTTCTTCAGCGAGCCGGAGATAGCGTCGAAGACGGACTCGACGGCCTTGGTCGCGTCGCTGCGGGTGAGACCGCTCGAATCGGCGACTGCGCTGATGAGATCGTTCTTGTTCATTATGGGAACCCCCTTACCTTTCAGTGGAGCGGATGGTGTTGAAATTTCAGATTCGCCTCGAACCGGCGACGGAATTGAGCGGGTTTTGCGAGAGGTGGCAAGGCCTAAACACGGCCAAGATCGGCAGTTAATCCCGTTTTTCCGCCACTTTCGGTCGGGTGCTTCACGGTATGTCGCAGCCTCGCCGGTCGCGCCGGACCTGCGGCTCGATCCACGAAGCCGACGATGGCAACTGCGATTCTTGCGTATCGCCGCCGCGCCTCGAGGCGAAACGTACGGGCGCAAAAAAAGGCGGCTCGGATCGAACCGCCTCTTGATGCGGCTCCGCCCTCGCGGACGGAGCCCCTCGCCCCTGGCTTAGCCCTGGGCTTCGTTGACGCGACGCTCGGCGATGCGGGCGCGCTTGCCGGTACGACCACGCAGGTAGTACAGCTTGGCGCGGCGCACGACGCCGCGGCGGACCACGGTGATCGAATCGATGTTGGGCGAGTAGAGCGGGAATACGCGCTCCACGCCTTCACCGAAGCTCATCTTGCGCACGGTGAAGTTCGAACCCATGCCGCGGTTCGAACGCGCGATGCACACGCCCTCGTAAGCCTGGACACGGGTACGGGTGCCTTCGACGACCTTCACGCCGACGCGGACGGTGTCACCCGGGCGGAACTCGGGAATATCCTTGGCGGCCTTGGCGATTTCCTCGGCCTCGATCTGCTGAATCAGGTTCATGAACCCAAATCCTCGTTCTTTCGCCGCGCGCCAGAGGCAGGCTGAACCCGAGCGTCCCTGTGACGCTCCCAGAGGTCCGGCCTGCGTGACCGTGTATCGTCTTCCGCCTTCTGCTTGCGCCAGGCGGCGATCTTCGCATGATCCCCCGATCGCAGCACTTCAGGGATCGTGCGCCCTTCCCACTCGGTGGGTCGGGTATAGTGCGGGTACTCGAGAAGACCGTCCTCGAACGATTCCTCGGTCCCGCTGGAAGGCGCGCCCATTACGCCGGGAAGCAGCCGAATGCAAGCGTCGAGAACCATCAGCGCGGCGCATTCTCCGCCGGACAGGATGATGTCGCCAACCGAGACTTCCTCCACCTCGCGGCCGGCGAAGATGCGTTCGTCGAAGCCTTCGAAGCGGCCGCACAGCAGGATGACGCCGGACCCTTCCGCAAGTTCGCGGATGCGCTGCTGCGAGATCGGCCTCCCGCGCGGCGTCATGGCGATCACTGGTGCGCCGGGGTTGGCGGCGCGGGCATGGTCGATAGCAGCCGCCAGGATGTCGACCTTGAGCACCATGCCGGCGCCGCCCCCCGCCGGCGTATCGTCGACGGTGCGGTGCCTGTCCTGGGCGAAGTCGCGGATATGGACGGGGTCGATCGACCACTTGCCCTCGGCCAGCGCCCTGCCCGCCAGGCTGACGCCGAGCGGACCGGGGAACATCTCGGGGTAGAGGGTGAGGACGGTGGCGGAGAAGGTCATGCAGGTACTCATTATCTGGGCCTGACTGGGGCTGCAGGCGATCACAGTGTCCAGTTCTCTACCTTGAGACCGGGCACGTCCGCGAAATCGGGCTCGTTGTTGGTGATCACCACCGCACCGATGCTCAGCGCATGGGCAGCCAGCAGCCGATCGAAGCGGGCGCGCTTGAATGGCAGCTTGGCGTATGCGCGTGCCGCGGCCTCATCGAACGGGACCAGCGGCACTGCGGTCAGAAACGCCTCCAGCACTTCGGGCGGCGGCGGCCTTTGCAGTTGTACGCCCAATGCGATCTCGGCGAAACTGATGGTCGAGACGACCACGTCGCCCGGCTCGCACTCGGCCAACCTGGCATTGACCGGACTTGCCCGATCCACCATCGCGTAGATCGAGCTGTCCGCATCGATCATGTAACGGGTCATTCGCCGCGCTGCGCCTTTTCGCGCGCGGCGATGGTGCTCGGGCGCTCCTCAAATTCACGCAACTCGGGCGGAAGGGGTTTGAGCCAGGGCGCCTTGCCGGCAAAGCCGCTGACGTCGATCTTGCGGCGGGGCTGTTCCTTGGCGCGCAGGCGCAAGTCGCCATCGACCCACTCGGCGATCCATTCGCGGTCGGGCTCCACGCCAAGGCCAGCCGGCATGCGGATGGCGACCGAGTTGCCCGACTTGAAGCTCCTGGTGGTATATTCCTTGCCCATGGTGCGCTCCCGCGATGTATATATGCAACGTATATACATCGCCCTGCCGGAGACGGCAAGCACACGCCGCTTGCGCGGCTATTCTTCCGCGAAGGCCGCGTTGAGGACGATGCGCTGCGTGTCCCATTCGGGCACCGCGGCGCGCGTCATCGGCACCATGAAGCGGCGGCGCTTGCCATCCTCGCCCGACGGGCGCTCGATCTCCAGCACGTCGCCGGCGCCGAAGTTCTCGACCGCGATGCAGGTGCCCAGCGCCTCGCCCTCTTGCGAGACGACGGGCAGGCCCAGGAGGTCGGCGTGGTAGTACTCGCCTTCGTCCAGCGCCGGCATCGCGGAACGCGGGACGGTGAGGGCCGTGCCGCGCAGCCTTTCGGCGGCGTTGCGGTCCTGCACCTCTGCGAAACGGGCGATCGCGCCGCCCTTGCCGTCGTCGCGCAGCTTCACCGGCGTGAGCGAAGCGTCGTTGAAGGCGCGGTAGCGCTTGAGCGCCGCCACGCCTTCCCCGAACAGCTTGAGGCGAACCTCGCCCGTCACGCCGTGCGCACCGGTGACGGCGGCAAGCGTGACGGGACGGTCGTTCTTGCCGTCGACCAAGGCTTAGGCCTCGGTGGATTCCTCGGCGGTCTCGGCCGGAGCTTCCTCGGCCGGAGCCGCGGCAGCAGCAGCAGCGGCCTCTTCGGCCTCGCGCTGCTTCTCGGCCTTCTCCTCGGCGCGGTCCTTGGCCTTCTTGCCCGGCTCGCCCTTGCTCGGGTTCACGGTCGCCGCGCGCTCCTTGATGCCGGCCTTGTCGAGCAGGCGAGCGACGCGGTCGGTCGGCTGCGCGCCGACGCCGAGCCAGTAGCGCACGCGGTCCTCGACCAGGCGGACGCGGTTCTCGTCGTCCTTGGCGAGGATCGGGTTGTAGGTGCCGACCTGCTCCAGGTACTTGCCGTCACGCGGCGCGGTCGCGTTGGCGACGACGATCTTGTAGTACGGGCGCTTCTTGGCGCCACCGCGCGACAGACGAATGGAAACTGCCATTGAACTTACCTTTCTGTGATCTTTGAAGAACGTAGTCTTACTTTTTCAGGAATTTTCCGAGATCGGGGGCACCGCCGCCGCCGAGAAGGCCGGAGAGCCCGCCCGCGCCGGGGCCGAGGCCCTGGCCGCCGAGGCCGGGCATGGCCGCATCGAGGCCGCCCTTGCCGAACAGCGCAGCCAGCCCCTTCATGCCGCCCATCTTCTTGATCTGCTTCATCGCCTTGGACATCTCCAGGTGAATCTTGAGCAGCTTGTTGACGTCCTGGACCTGGGTGCCGGAACCGTTGGCGACGCGGATCTTGCGCTTGGCATTGAGCAGCGCCGGGTTGGCGCGCTCCTTGGGCGTCATCGAGCCGATGATCGCGTCCATGCGCAGCAGCACCCGGTCGTCCATGCCCGAAGCCTGCATCGCCGCCTTGGCCTTCTTCATGCCGGGCATCATGCCTGCCAGCGCACCGAGGCCGCCCATGGACTGCATCTGCTTGAGCTGCATGCGCAGGTCGTTCATGTCGAACTTGCCCTGCTCCATGCGCTTGGCGAGCGCCTCGGCCTCCTCGACCTTGACCGCTTCGGCCGCCTTCTCGACCATGGAGACGATGTCGCCCATGCCCAGGATGCGGTTGGCGACGCGGCTGGGATGGAAGACCTCGAGAGCCTCCATCTTCTCGCCGGTGCCGGCGAACTTGATCGGCTTGCCAGTGACCGCACGCATCGACAGCGCCGCACCGCCGCGGGCATCGCCATCCATGCGGGTGAGCACGACACCGGTGAGGTCCACCTGGCCCGCGAAGGACTGCGCCACGTTCACCGCGTCCTGACCCGTCAGCGAGTCGACCACCAGCAGCGTCTCGCGCGGGGTGGAGATGGCGGCGACCGCCTTCATCTCGTCCATCAGCTGCTGGTCGACGTGGAGGCGGCCGGCGGTGTCGAGCAGCAGCACGTCCACCGCCTGGAGGCGCGCGGCCTGCATGGCGCGCGTGGCGATCTCGGTCGGCTGCTGGCCCGCGATGATCGGGAGCGTGACGACCGACACCTGCTCGCCCAGCACCTTGAGCTGCTCCTGCGCCGCCGGACGGTTCACGTCCAGCGAGGCCATCATCACCTTCTTGCCCTGCTTCTCCTTGAGGAGCTTGGCGATCTTGGCGGTGCTGGACGGTTCACGTCCAGCGAGGCCATCATCACCTTCTTGCCCTGCTTCTCCTTGAGGAGCTTGGCGATCTTGGCGGTGCTGGTGGTCTTGCCCGAGCCCTGGAGGCCGACCATCATGATGACGACGGGCGGCGCCGCGTTCAGGTCGAGCCCGGGGGTGTCCTCGCCGCCCAGCGTCTCGATCAGCGCATCGTTGACGATCTTGACGACCTGCTGGCCCGGCGTGACCGAGCGCAGGACGTTCTGGCCCACGGCCTTCTCGGTGACCTGGTCGATGAAGCGACGGACCACCGGCAGCGCGACATCGGCCTCGAGCAGCGCGATGCGCACCTCGCGCATGGCGTCGAGGACGTCCTGCTCCTTGAGCGCGCCGCGCCCGCGCAGCTTGTCGAACACACCACCGAGACGATCGGACAGGCTGTCGAACATGGGCCGTTCACTCCATCATCACGACGCCGGCCCACCGCGAGCTAACGCCAAAAACGCCGGTGGGCGAAACCTCGCTGACCGGCGTGTGCATGAGCTTATAGCGAAAAACGCCGGTGGACGAAACCTCGTCAACCAGCGTGTCGCCATCATGCGAAACTGCAATGTTCGAAATGGTGGAGCCGAGGGGGATCGAACCCCTGACCTCTACAATGCCATTGTAGCGCTCTCCCAGCTGAGCTACGGCCCCGTCCATTTCAGCAGGCCGACCCTGGGAGGTTCGGCCCGTTTTCCCTTGTTTCCTGCGCTTCCGAAGAAGCGCCTTCGCTTGGGAGGCCGCCATCTAGTGGCGGCGCAAAACGTTGGCAAGAGGAAATTTCGGAGCGCCTTATTTTTCCTGTCCGGCGCTCCGCACCACCGCCTTGAACCTTCCGCGCGGGGGCGGACGACGGCTCAGTTGTCGTGGTCGTCCTCGTCGTCGCCGGCACCGATGCCGAGATCGTCGTCGCCGCCAAGGTCCACGTCGTTGTCCGGCGAATCGCCGTCCTCGTCGATGTCCAGATCCTCTTCGGCGAGGTCCGCGTCCTCACGCTCGACCACTTCCTTCTTCTGGATTTCCTCGAAGGGGATCGGCTGCTTGGACTTCAGCACCGGTTCGGGGTGCCACTCGTTGCCGCACTCGATGCAATGGACGGGATCGTCCTTGCCGAGATCGTAGAAGCGGGTGCCGCACTTCGGGCAGCCATGCTTGGCGCCCCATTCAGGCTTGGCCATGAAATGTCCTCGTCTGGCCCGTCCGGAAGCGGCGCGGGCGAATAATCCGTGTCTTGATGGTAAGGCGCGCGCGCAAAATCAAGCGTGCGGGCTGCATCAGGGCGCGCGCCTTGCCATAGGCGGCCGGCGCTGTCAAAAGCCGGCCGGATTTTCGCCACCCCTGATACCCTGGAAGAGCCGAGACCTTGAGCCACGACCGATCCTCCATGCGCCCCCGCCGGTTCCAGCCCAGGGGGCCGCTGAGGGGGCGCATCCGGGTTCCCGGCGACAAGTCGATCAGCCATCGCTCGATCATGCTCGGCGCGCTCGCGGTAGGCGAGACGCGCGTGACCGGGCTGCTGGAAGGCGAGGACGTCCTGGCCACCGCCGCGGCGATGCGAGCCATGGGCGCAAGGGTCGAACGCCTCGGCGACGGCGCCTGGTCGGTCCACGGCGTGGGGGTGGGAGCGCTGCTCCAGCCGGAAGCGCCGCTCGACATGGGCAATTCGGGCACCTCCACGCGCCTGCTGATGGGCCTTGTCGCCAGTCACCCGATCACCGCCAGCTTCGTGGGCGACGCCTCGCTCTCCAAGCGCCCCATGGGCCGGGTGATCGATCCGCTGTCGACCATGGGCGCAGGGTTCGAGGCCAGCGAGGGCGGGCGCCTGCCGCTGATCGTCCGCGGCGCCTCGCCCGCGGTGCCGATCCGCTACCGGCTGCCGGTCGCCTCGGCGCAGGTGAAGAGCGCGATCCTGCTGGCCGGGCTCAACACGCCGGGCATCACCACGGTGATCGAGCCTGTGCCGACGCGCGACCACTCCGAACGCATGCTCCGCGGCTTCGGCGCGGACCTCACGGTGGAGGTCGAGGCGGACGGGACGCGGGTGATCTCGATCCGCGGCGAGGCGGAATTGCAGCCCCAGGTCATCGAGGTGCCGGGAGACCCCTCTTCCGCCGCCTTCTTCATCGTCGCCGCCCTGCTCATTCCGGGCAGCGAGGTGATGATCGAGAACGTGGGTCTCAACCCGACCCGCGCCGGCATCGTCGAGGTCCTGCGCCAGATGGGCGGCGCGATCGAGGAGGTGAACCCGCGAGAGGTCGGCGGCGAGCCGGTGGCCGACCTGCTGGTGCGCCACTCCGCGCTGAAGGGTATCGCCGTCGACCCGGCCATCGTGCCCAGCATGGTCGACGAGTTTCCCGCCCTTTTCGTCGCCGCCGCCCTTGCCGAGGGGACCACCACCACTCGCGGGCTGGAGGAACTGCGCGTCAAGGAGTCCGACCGCATCGCGGTGATGGCCGCGGCGCTTGGCGCGGCCGGCGCCAGCGTCCGCGAAACGCCGGACGGCCTCGTCATCACCGGCACCGGGGGCGAGCCGCTGGACGGGACGCCGGGCCCGATCGCCACCCATCTCGATCACCGCATCGCCATGTCGATGGCGATTGCGGGCCTCGCCAGCCGGGCCGGCGTCGAGGTCGACGACACCCGCCCCATCGCCACGAGCTTCCCCGCATTCGAAGCCATGCTGGAGGCGCTCTCGGCATGATCGTCGCCGTCGACGGGCCCACCGCATCGGGCAAGGGCACCATCGCCAAGGCCCTGGCCGCCCACTTCCACCTGCCCCACCTCGACACCGGCCTGCTCTACCGCGCCGTGGGCCGCCAGTGCCTGCTGGACGGCGGCGATCCCGACGATCCGGTCGCGGCGCTCGCCGCCTGCAGCTTTCCCGAGGGCCTCCTGCTCGACCCGGAGCTGCGATCGGAGACGACCGGCGGGCTCGCCAGTCGCGTCTCGGTCCACCCGGCGGTGCGCCAGGCGCTCTACGAACGGCAGCGCAGCTTCGCCCTCCAGCCCGGCGGCGCCGTGCTGGATGGGCGCGACATCGGCACCGTGATCGCCCCGGAAGCCGGGACCAAGCTGTTCGTGATCGCTTCGGTCGAGGCCCGCGCCCAGCGCCGCTTCCTAGAGATGCAGGCGCAGCAGCGCGAGATCACGCTGGAGGCAATCGCTGCGGACCTCGCCGCCCGCGACGAACGCGACCGCTCCCGCAAGGATGCGCCGCTGGTCGCGGCTCCGGACGCCATCGTGATCGACACGTCCGACCTGCGACGCGAGGAAGCCGTCGCCGCCGCGATCGCCGCGGTCGACGCCCGCCGCGATCAGGTGGGCGAGGCCTGATCGGTCTTGCGGTCGCGCCAGCGCTGGACGCCCGCACGGGCATCCTGGACGAAGCGGGAGCGCCGCACCCCTTCCAGGAACAGGCTGCCCACCACCCATCCGACCGGGCCCACGGGTCGCTTGAACTGCACCAGCAGGACGATGCGGGTCTCGTCGCTGTCGTTCTCGACCTCGTGGTTGTAGACGTCGTCGAAGACGAGGCACCGGCCCTCTTCCCATTCGAGCCATTGATCCACGACGCGCATGCGGCACTTGTGCGACTCGCGTGGGACCTGGATGCCCAGGTGGCAGGTCAGGAACGCCTTGGAGACGCCGGTATGCTGCGGGATCCGGGTGCCCGGCACCAGCACCGAGAAGAAGGCGGAGTTCAAGCCCGGCACGCGTGACAGCAGCTGCGTGGTGCGCGGGCAGGCGCGGCAGTTCTGCTCGTCGCGATACCGATAGCCCACCAGGAAGTACGAGCGCCACCGGCCGGCCGGCGCGATGCGCCGATGGTCGGGAGAGATCGTCGCGAGAGGGGGAACCTCCTCCAGGTCCTGCAGCGCCGCTGCGGCCTCTGCCCGGATCACCTCCCAGTTCTCCTCCAGGAGGCGAGTCCACGCGAAGGCCCCATGCGGGTAGACCGGTATGTCGGGCACGCGGGAGCTGCGCGAGATCAGCCGGTTCACGCGGGGCTGCACCCACTTGCCGAACCGCATGATGAGCGGGGTCTTGGGGACCAGCGCCTTGCTGGGGGCGAGCGTGGCATCAATCGCGTCGGGAATCTGCAGCGGCGTCTGGTCCGCCATCGGCACCTCGGAAACTGTCGTTGGCAGGTGGGAATGCCCAAGTCCATCATGAGAAACAAGGCCTCGCGGGCCCCAGCGCCGCAACCCCGCCCAACGCGCCATTTTCCTTGCTTTTCGGCCGCTACGCGCCTATTGGACCGCCGGTCCGCGCAGGCATCCGCCCGGGTGGACGCCGTGACCGGCATCCGGCCGCCGCGGCAGTTCGGCCCCTTTGGCCCGCTTCCCGCATGGTGCGGACAGGCGGAGAAAAGACCGGCGGATCCAACCGCCAGGCCGGAAAATCGAACGAAGGACATCATGTAATGGCATCTGCTGCCAATCCCACCCGCGACGATTTCGCCAAGATGCTCGACGAGCAGCTCGGCGGCGTCGCTGACGACGGCTTCGAAGGCCGCGTCGTCAAGGGCACCGTCACCGCCATCGAGAACGACAAGGCCGTCATCGACGTGGGCCTCAAGAGCGAGGGCCGCGTGTCCCTGCGCGAGTTCGCGCGTGGCGAGGACGACCACGGCCTGAAGGTCGGTGACGAAGTCGAAGTCTATGTCGACCGCGTCGAGAATGCCGACGGCGAAGCGATGCTGTCGCGCGATCGCGCCCGCCGCGAAGCCGCCTGGGACAAGCTCGAGAGCGAGTTCGGCGAAGGCAAGCGCGTCGAGGGCGTGATCTTCGGCCGCGTCAAGGGCGGCTTCACCGTCGACCTCGACGGCGCCGTCGCGTTCCTCCCCGGCTCGCAGGTCGACATCCGCCCGGTGCGCGACGTCACCCCGCTGATGGACGTGCCGCAGCCCTTCCAGATCCTCAAGATGGACCGTCGCCGCGGCAACATCGTCGTGTCGCGCCGCGCCGTCCTCGAAGAAACCCGCGCCGAGCAGCGCAGCGAGCTGATCGACAAGCTGAGCGAAGGCCAGGTCATCGACGGCGTCGTCAAGAACATCACCGACTACGGTGCGTTCGTTGACCTCGGCGGCATCGACGGCCTGCTCCACGTCACCGACATGAGCTACAAGCGCGTCAACCACCCGAGCGAAGTGATCGCCATCGGCGACACCGTGAAGGTCCAGATCATCCGCATCAACAGCGAAACCCAGCGCATCTCGCTGGGCATGAAGCAGCTCGAGAGCGATCCCTGGGAAGGCGCTGCCGTCAAGTACCCGGTCGGCGCGAAGCTGTCGGGCACCGTCACCAACATCACCGAATACGGCGCCTTCGTGGAGCTGGAGCCGGGCATCGAGGGCCTCGTCCACGTGTCCGAGATGTCCTGGACCAAGAAGAACGTCCACCCCGGCAAGATCGTCTCGACCTCGCAGGAAGTCGAAGTGGTCGTGCTCGAGGTCGATTCGGACAAGCGCCGCATCAGCCTCGGCCTCAAGCAGGCCCAGCAGAACCCGTGGGAGGCCTTCGCCGAGAAGCACCCGGTCGGCTCGCAGGTCGAAGGCGAAGTCAAGAACGCGACCGAGTTCGGTCTGTTCATCGGCCTCGACGGCGACGTGGACGGCATGGTCCACATGTCCGACATCGCCTGGGGCATCTCGGGCGAGGACGCGCTGGCGCTGCACCGCAAGGGCGAGCAGGTCTCGGCCGTGGTTCTCGACGTCGACGTCGAGAAGGAGCGCATCAGCCTCGGCATGAAGCAGCTCGAGCGTGGCGCTCCGGCCGCTGGCGGCGTCGCCACCTCGGGTGGCGCGGGCTCGCTGCGTCGCGGTGAAGTCGTCACCGTCACCGTCCTCGAAGTCCGCGACGGCGGCCTCGAAGTCCAGGCGGGCGACGATGGCGCCACCGGCTTCATCAAGCGCTCGGACCTGGGCCGCGACCGCGACGAGCAGCGTCCCGACCGCTTCCAGGTCGGCCAGAAGCTCGACGCCATGGTCACCGGCTTCGATCGTTCGAAGAAGCCGAACTTCT
Source organism: Novosphingobium soli (assembly GCF_042432915.1). Lineage (NCBI taxonomy): Bacteria > Pseudomonadati > Pseudomonadota > Alphaproteobacteria > Sphingomonadales > Sphingomonadaceae > Novosphingobium > Novosphingobium soli. The sequence goes on along the minus strand of NZ_JBHLWK010000017.1, from coordinate 47,727 downwards.
CCGTCAAGGCCCGCCAGCTGGCCGAGGAGAAGGAAGCGGTGGAGCAGTACGGCTCGTCCGACTCGGGCGCGTCGCTCGGCGACATCCTCGGCGAGGCTCTGAAGAACCGCTCGTAAGAGCGTTTCGAGCCTCACCCGACGGTGAGACAGTGAAGGCCCGCCCGGAGCGATCCGGGCGGGCTTTTGCTTGCCGGAGCGGCCATGCGCGCCGGCAGGTGCGGAAGGCGGCGTCGGGATGGAAGGAACCTCGGCGCCGGACCGGCTTTGTCCTTGGCGAGCCTCGCAAGGACACCGCACCCATGCACGCTGTTCCATTCCTGATGTTCCAGGGCGACGCGCAGGACGCGCTGATGTTATGGAAGCGGGCGTTCCCCGATCACATCGAGGTTGCCGCGCTGGAACGTCACGCCAGCGGCGAGTTCGAAGGGCGGCTCTCCTCCGCCCGCTTCACCTTGGGCGGCACCGAATGGCGGGTTTCCGATAGCCCCATCCCCCACGCCTTTACCTTCACGCCCTCGACCTCGTTCTTCGTCGAGTGCGACGACGAGGGGCAGCTGCGCCACGCGGCGGAGGTACTGGGCAAAGGCGGCAAGGTCATGATGCCGCTCGACAGCTACGAGTTTGCCGCGCTGTTCACCTGGATCAGCGATGTGCACGGCGTCAGCTGGCAGCTCAGCCTCCCCTTCCCGCCCGCGGCGTGAACGCCTAGATCTCTTCGTGCAAGGAGAGGTCCCCATGCTCGAAGTTCACCAGTTCCCCTGCCTGTCCGACAACTACGGCTACCTGCTGCACGATACCGAGAGCGGCGAGACCGTCTGCATCGACACGCCCGATGCGGACGAGTACCTGCGCCAGGCGGGACGGCGCGGCTGGCAGATCACGCAGATATGGAACACCCACTGGCACCCCGACCATGCCGGCGGCAACGCCGCGATCAAGAGCGTGACCGGCTGCCGGATCACCGCTCCGCAGGGCGATGCGGCGAAGATCGAGGGCATCGATCGCACCGTGGGCCAAGGCGACGTCGTCAGCATCGGCGATCGTGAGGCCTTCGTGATCGACGTGGGCGGGCACACCAAGGGGCACATCGCCTACCATCTGCCCGGTGCCTGCATGGCCTTTGTCGGCGATTCCCTTTTCGCCCTGGGCTGCGGGCGCATGTTCGAGGGAGACCCCGCGCAGTTCTGGGCCTCGCTCAAGCGGCTGAAGGCGCTTCCCGGCGAAACGATGATCTACTGCGCGCACGAATATACCGCTTCGAACGCGCGCTTCGCGCTCCATGCGGACCCCGACAACGCGGAACTGCAGGCCTATGCCGAGGAGATCGCCCGGCGCCGCGAGAAGGACCTGCCGACCGTGCCTGCCAAGCTGGCGCGCGAACTGATGACCAACCCCTTCCTGCGCGCCGACGAGCCGGCGCTGCAGGCGCGCTGGGGCGGCGGCGATGCCATCGCCACCTTCGCCGCGCTCCGGAGTGCGAAGGACTCGTTCTGAGTGCAAGCCGGTCCGGCGCCCGGCCGGACCGGCGGACGCGTCAGCGCACGGTGAAGTCGAAGATGCGCGCCGTCATCGCGCCGACGCCGCCCGAAAGCGAGTAGATGAAGCCGTACTCGCCCGGCGGCAGGCTCGCCTCGGGGCGTACCTCGTACACGCCGGGCCGGATCTCCGTGTGCGCGAACGCGATGCGATCCTTGTCCATGACACCCGTCTTCGCGCCGCCGATGTTCATGCTGCCGACCCGCGCCTCGCGCCGGCCGTCCTTGGCGACCAGGCGGATCAGGGTCAGCTCGGCCGGTGAGACGACGATGGTGTTGGTGCCGCTGGCCCACGCCCCGCTCTGATCTCCGTTCGACGCGGCCGAGAAGAAATAGAACTTGGGATCGGCGGAAACGGGCACGCGGGAGGTGGCGTTCTGCAAAGCGGCCTTGACGCTCATCGATGCGATGCCGCCTGTCAGCGCATAGCCGAAGATGCCCCCGGTCTTCGCCTGGTTCGTCACCGTCGGCTCCATGCGCTCCATCCTGGCAGCGCCGTTGCCGCCCATCAGCGCGTAGAAACCGGCGGGATGCGGCACCAGCGGGTCGGGAGAATCGAGCGACGGCTCGACCTTCGCCACATAGCGGTTGGTGATGATCGCCGCGATGACAGGGGACGTGATGCCCTGCTTCTTCAGCTCCACCATCTCGTCGGTCGAAAGATCGAAATCCACCTTGTCGGCCTCTATCTTGGCCGTGACCGCGTCGTCGCCGAGACCCATCCGAGTGAGCTGGAGAACCGAGTTCTTGTCCAGAGGCTTGGCCAGCGCTGTCGACGAGAGTAGCGACAGGACCAGAGCGGCCGAAGCCGCATACGTATGCTTCATGATTTTCCCCACATGGCCGCCCCCTCGGCGCCCAGGGCACAAACGCCACCAAAATGCCCTTAGGTCAATCTCGTAGTTTCACGCGCCCAGCAGCGGCACACGCAGCGCCACGGCGAACGCGATGGGATGAGAAGCCGGGCCATCGCGCATCGACCCGCAGCAGCCGGGGCCACGCCCTCACTCGCCCCTCTCCATGGCGCATGCGAAAAGAGCCCCCGCCCGGGGGGGCGGAGGCTCCTTGATCCTGCCTGCGCAGGCTCGGAAGAGGATCAGATGCCGGCGATCGCCTGGTCGACCAGCGCCCGGTCGGCGTCGGCGGAATGGTTGGCGGCGATCAGGCGACCGGCGGCCGCAGCGGCAGCGGCGGCAGCCTGGTTGCGCAAGTCGGTGACGGCCGCGAGCTCGGCCGCGGCGATCTTGTCCTGCGCCATCTTCTCGCGGCGGGTGACCGCCTCGGCCGTGTCCTTCTCGGCCTTGGCGACAATCGCCTCGGCTTCGTGACGCGCGTGTTCGAGCATCGCGGCGGCGTCCTTCTCGGCACCGGCGATCTTGTCCGCATACTCCTTGCGCAGGGCTTCCGCCTCGGCGCGCAGGGTCTTGGCTTCCGCGAGCTGCGCCTTGATCTCCGCGATCTTGGCGTCCAGCCCGCCGGTGACCAGGCGCGGCACGCCCTTCCACACGAGGATGGCGAGCAGCACGATCATCGAGGCGCTGACCACGGCGACCGGCGGCGCGAAGCCGAGGAACAGCGGCTCGGCGTGGTGCTCGACGCCGACGTGGGCGTCGGCCCCGGTCACCTCGGCGCCTTCATGCGCGAGGCCCTGTTCGATGGCGGTGTTGGTTTCAGCCATGGACCAGGTTCTCCTTCACCGCGCCGCGCACGGCCGCGTCGTCGAGCGAGAGGCCGGCGACACGGCTGACGATCTCGCGGGTGGCGTCTGCAGCGACGTCCTCGATCTCTGCGGCGGCCGAACGGCGCGCCTCGGCGATGCGGGCCTCGGCCGAAGCGATCGTCGCGTCGATGCGGGCCTGTGCGCCGGCGAGCTTCTCCGTCGCCGCGGCTGCGGCCTTGGCGCGGGCTTCGGCGATGAGGCCCTGGGCCTCGGCCCGGTTGGCGTTCTCGCGCGTGCGCCAGGACGCCTCTTCGGCATCGGCCTGGGCGCGGGCGGCCTCGGCGGCCTTGAGGTCTGCGGCGATCTGGTTGTCGCGCTGGGCGACGGTGTCCATCACCTTCGGCACCATGCCCCGTCCGACGACGAAGAAGGTGATCCCGAAGAAGACCAGCAGCCAGAAGATCTGGCTGGAGTAGAACTCGCCTAGCTGAGCGATCTGAGGCATGGGTTCAGCCCTGTCTCGAGGAAGCCGGAAATCCTGAGCCGGATGCCGGCCGCCCCACCAAAGGGTGAATCCAAAGGATCAGGGGCGGCCGGAGCAATCCGGTCGGCGCTGGGATCAGGCGAAGATCAGCAGCGCGGCAATGACGAACGAGAGCAGGCCCAGAAGCTCGGCACCGGCGAAGCCGATGAACAGGCGGCCCTGCTGGGCGTCAGCGGCGCCCGGGTTGCGCAGCGCGCCTTCGAGGAACTTGGCGAAAACGTTGCCCACGCCGATCGAGGCGAGACCGGCGCCGATGGCGGCGAAACCAGCTCCGAGCAGCTTTGCAGCTTCTGCGTCCATTTCAAAAACTCCCTTTGGTATGCCCGTTGTGGCGAAAAAAGATCAGTGAAGGTTCTCGGCGTCGTTCAGGTAGACGCAGGTGAGAAGGGCGAAGACGTAGGCCTGGATGCCGGCGACCAGCAGCTCCAGCGCACAGATGCCGATCATCAGCAGGAAGCTGGGCAGGCCGGCGATCACGAAGAGCGCGGGGCCGGCGTTGCCGCCGCTGATGACGAAGCTGGAGAGCACCTCGAGCAGGACGTGGCCGGCCATCATCGCCACGAAGAGACGCAGGCCGAGGCTGAACGGGCGCACCAGGAACGAGATCAGCTCGACCACGAAGATGATCGGGATCATGAACACCGGCGTGCCGTGCGGCACGAACAGCGAGAAGAAGTGCAGCCCGTGCTTGGCGAAGCCGACGATGAGCACGATCGAGAACGAGAGCACCGCCAGCACGCCCGTCGCCGAGAAGTGGCTGGTGAAGGTGAAGGGATGCACGCCCACGACGCCCAGCGGCATCAGGCCGAGGAAGTTCGCGAAGAGGATGAACATGAACAGCGAGAAGATGTACGGAACGTACTTCTTGCCCGCCTTGCCCACGTTTGCGGCAAGCATGCTGTCGATGAAGCCGGTGAAGGTCTCCACCGCCATCTGCCAGCGGCCGGGAACGACCTGGCGCTTCATGCCACCTGCCACGAACACGATCAGGGCGACCGTCGCGATCGCCATCCACAGCGCGCTGTTGGTGAAGGCGATATTGTAACCGGCGATGTTCCAGTCCGCCCCAGCCAGCTTCTCGAGCTGGAACTGGTGCATCGGGTCGACCTTCGCTTCGGCTGCCACGCGATTACCCCTGTCGCCATGAACGACGGCGCCCCTCCCCCTCTTTTCGGGTCAGTCGGGACGCCGGTTCGAAATCCGGATGATGTTCCTGAAAGCAATGCCTATTCCCACGAACAGCATCACCATCAGACCCCAGGGCGACGTTCCCGCGAAATGGTCGATCAACCATCCGAGGAACAGGCCGCCCGCAAGACCCCCCAGCAATTCCGAAAGGACGCGGTTGCCAAGGCGATAGCTCGCATCGGTTTCCGCACCGGCCTTCGGTCGGTTGCGTTCCTCTTCCCGCTCGCGAAGGGCCTTCAGCCTCTCGTCGAGCGAATCGATGCGCGCATCCTCGCCAACAGGGTCTCGGACAGGTGGCTCGTCGGTCATGTCAGGCTCCTCTTTATGACAACAGGAACGCAGGACGCAAACGACGGCTGCCCGCCAAGAGCGCCGCCCCCTTAGGGTGGGGCTTTTCCCGAGTCAACCGGGGCACGTCCTGCATTGCGCCGCTTCCCGGCGCATCGCGCGCCCAACAACGCAGGCCGACCAAGTCACGGGGGCAATACCGCGATGGCGATACGGCCTAGCGCGGCGCTAAAAAGGCCGGAAAAGCGTGCCCGCTTCCCGGCCTGTTCTTGAACACGTCAGCTGCTTCCCTCTGGCCGGGGCCGCGGACCTGACACTTTTGCGGGTCGGCTCCCTCGCCGGCACAACAGGACCTCAGGGGCAGCGCGGATCGAGCTCGGGCGCTCCACCGCCGCGCGTCTTCCACGAGCCGTCGAGGCCCTGGTACTTCTCGCCCGGGCGAGTGTCGCGGATCAGCTTGCACCCGGTGGTGAAGGCGTATTCCTCGATCGTGCTCTTGCCGGCGGCGGCCGAGGTGTAGACCGAGCGGCGCTTGTTGTTGATGTCGCGCACCATGGCGGCGATGTCCGCCCCCTGGCTGCCGACGACGCCGAGATAGCCGTCGCGCTGCTCGCCCACCTTGCCGTCGGAGCGGGCCGCCGCATACTCGGGGCTGCGCTGCGCATGCGCGGCGGTGATGCCGCTCACCGTGAGAACGGCGGCGGCCAGCGCGGCGGTGGTGCGGATCCTCTTCATCAGAAAATACCCTCGTTCTGCTCCACCGTCTTGGCGGCGTCGGCCGCAAGACGATAGACCACTTCCTGCCGGATGTTGATGTTGAGCTCGATCACGATCGGCTTGTCCGGAGCGGCCACCTGGATGCAGCCGCCCAGCCCGATCGCCCCCGAAGCCGCCATCGTCATGGCCATCGTCATCGCGACTGTCCTTGCGGCGCGAACGGCGCGCCCGCCGGACCTTGCGCCTGCCTGCTGCGCCCTCGTTTCCTGCCCTTGGCTCATGGCCGGGCTTGTCGCAGCCGGAAGGCTTCCGGTCAATTCGCAGGACGTCATGGCGCTTTCTCGCTGACTGGAGGCTGAATGTCGGTGGGTGGAGGCGGCGGCGCAGACAGCGTCGCATCCGGACCGTTCTCCCGCCGGTTGCCCGCGCCGTCGAGCAGCCCCAGCACGCGCGGGTCGGTGACGTAGGCCGGATCGTAGAGCGAGCGGACCGAGCCGAACAGACTGAAGAACGGCGCCCGGATGTTGACGATGAAGCGGATCGGCAGCTTGGCGACCTGCTTGGTCAGGAAGTTCTTGCTCGCCCCCTGCCCCTGGCTGAGGCCATCGAAGCTGATGCGCGTGACGATCTCGCCCGAGAGCGAGCCGCCCAGCCCGATATCCATGCGCTTGTATGCGATCGACTTGAGCGCGTCGAAGGCGAAGTTCCCCATCGCCGACAGGTCCTTGTAGGTGAGCGCCCCGATGTACGAGACGCTGCCGCCCGGATCGCGGGAGATCAGCGAGCCGTCCTCGATCCGCCCCCCGTTCTCGTCGAAGACCAGCGGCATCACGCCGTCGAACACGCCGGTGGCGTTGATGTTGGTCAGCTCCAGGTGCTGCACGAAGGTGGCGGCGTTGAGGCCGGAGACGCGCAAGGTGTAGCGCCGCGTCTCGGCGACGCCGATCTGCATGCGCGCGGGATCGAGCGTCAGCGTGCCGTCCATGAACGGCCAGCGCGCGCCGTTCACCTGCAGGTTGTAGCCAGGCCTGAGCTCGAACGAGAGGGTGCCGTCGGTCACCTCGATACCCGGATTGACCGAGGCGATCCGCAGCGTCTGGTCGGGCGCGGTCACCAGGCCGAGCAGGTCGGTGAACACCACTTCGCCCGACAGGCCGCGCACGGGCCCGAAGGCGGCGGCGAAGTCCACCCCGTCGCTGGCGAACCGGCCGCGGCTGGTCACGCCCCTGGCGTTCCAGTCGATCCGCCCGGTGCCGCGGACCAGCCCCTTGAGGTCGGACACGACGCCGAGCGCGAGGCGGGACAGCGCGTCGGGCTGGAGCCTGACGTCGAACGTGATCCCGTCGACCGCCAGGTCGGCGTGCCCCGCGGCCGTCGCGAGGTCGTGGACGATGTCGGCGCGCACCACCGCCCGGTCGCTGGCCGGCTCGCGCAGCAGCGCCTGCGCGACGATGCGGTTGTCGACCAGGCGCAGCGTGGCGTCGCGCGCCGCCATCGGCTGGAACCGGGCGACCGGCTGTCGGTCGACGAGCGTGAAGCGCGCCCCGTCGATCGATACCACGCCGCCGGCGTAGCGCCAGTTGCCCGCCGCCTGCCGCATGTCGAGCGGCACCGCGGCGAGGCGTATGTCGGCTTCGTCGAAGGTGCCGGCGATGTCGCTGCCGAGCCTGGCGTCGATGCGGCTGACGGTGAAGTGCGAGGCGGTCTGCGCCGGGCCGAGCGCGACCTTCACTCCGCTGGCAGTCAGGGCCCCGCCCCGCCCGGTGTTGCCGGTCGCCAGCCCGAGCGGACCGCTGGCGATGCGGATCGGCGTCTGGCCCAGACGCCCCGCCAGGTCGAGCGAAGTCGCGCCCGCGGCCACGATGAGCGCGTCTCCGCGCATCTGCACGATAGCGCCGCCGCGCGAGGGGCAGAGCGTCAGCTGGCGCTTGTCGATGCTGAGCCTGGCGAATCGCAGGCCATCGAACGACACCCGGGTACAGGCCTGCCAGGCGGAGAGATCGCCGTCCGCATCCCACCGACCGTCCACCGGGAACAGCAGGTTGCGCGCCTCTCCCCCGGGCAGCGCACCGCTCAGCAGCACCTGCCCGTTGAAGCGCAGGGCGCCGTCGCGGCCCTGCTCCAGCGCCAGCCGCGGGATGCCGACCGAGGCGGTGCCGGCCCGATAGTCCGGCATGGAAACCCGCATCGCCAGCCGCCCGGCTGCGTCGGTCTCCATGCGGCCCCACACCTGCGGCAGATCCCTGCCCCCGGTCGCGAAGTTGCCGGTCACGCGCGGCGCGGCTCCTGCTTCGCCGCCGAACAGTGCCTGAACGCGCGAGAGCGCCACCAGCGAGGCACCGCTGCCGCCGCGCAGCGACCCGCGCGTCACCACCAGGCTCAGCCCCTCGCGCGAGTTGCGCAGGATGACGTTGGCGTCGAGCGAACTGCCGCGGGCCTCCCGCGCCAGGGCGCTGCGCATCTGCGCCGCGATCGGCGCCAGCAGCGTGCCGGCGCCCGTCCGCTCGGCGGAGAGGAGGGCCTCGCCGACGGTGTCCCCCAGGGCCACGCCCGTGCCCTGCAAGTCGCCTTCCACCTCGACGCGCGCAAGCCTGCCCGCCGAACGCGCCCGGCCCTCGAAGACCAGCCGGGCAAGGCGTGCCTGCGGCGCCTCCAGGCGCTTGCCGGTGATCCGGTAGGTGGCATGGAGCGCATCCTTGCGATAGGCCACGCGCCCGGTCGCGGCCGCTTCGGCAAGCCGCTGCGCCCCGTAGCGTGTCCGGCCGAGCGCCGCGCTCACGGCGGCATCACCCCCGTCGAGCGCTTCGTCGAGCGTGAGATCGAGCTGCAGGCCCATCCGCGCGACGGCGAGCGCCTGCCCGGGGCAGGCCAGCGCGTCGATCCGCACCGGCCCGACGAACCGGGGTCGGGCCGCGGCCGTGGTCAGCCTGCCATAGATCGTCGTCCGCCCCGCCCGGCAGGAGCCCAGGACAAGATCGGGCGCGACGGCCGCCAGTTCGCCCGAGAAGCCGCCGCGCAGCGCCCCTTCCCCGGCCAGCTTCACCCCGATTCGCCCGTGATCGCTCTCCACCAGGGCACGACCGTCGACGATCCGCAGGTCGAGGTCGGGCATCTCGAAGGGGCCGTCCTTGCCGGTGAACAGCACCTTGTCGAGGCTGCCGAAGCTGACCTTGCCGGCACGATGGGAGCCGTAGAGCCGCGGCCGCACCACGGTGATGCGGCCGATGCCGGGAAAGCCCCAGGACAGGCGCGTCGCCACGCGCAGCTCGGCCACGGTGAGGTCGGGCCGGCGCGGGTCGCCGATCGAGAGATTGCGGATCACCTGCTCGGCCGGCCCGATCCGCACGATCTCGTAGCGCGCCGGCAGGTCCATGGCCTCCAGCTCGCCCTCGATCACGTTGCGCGCGATCTCCTCGCGCGCCAGCCAGACCGCGCCGAATGCTGCCAGCAGCAGCGCCAGCACGACGAACGCCGGCACGCGCAGACGCCGCCACCCACGCCGCGCGCGCCGCCGGGACATCCCGGGCGCGGCTTCGTCGGTCTCGGGGGCGGGGTCCTGCTCTTGCGACATCCGATCCTTCACTTGCGCCGGGCGCGCCGGAAAGGCAATTGCTTGTACGCACATGCCCCAGCAGACGCCTCTCTTCGATGAACGCCCGGAGCGTCCTGCCGGGCCCGGCGACGACCCGAGCGGCCATCGCTCGCGGCTGCGCAAGCGGCTGCTCGACGGCGGAGCCGAGGCGCTGGCCGACCATGAGGTGATCGAGCTCCTGCTGATGCAGGCCGTCAAGCGGCTCGACATGAAGCCGCTGGCGCGCACGCTGATCCACCGCTTCGGCTCGCTGGCAGGCGTGCTCCAGGCCGACCCGCGCACCCTGGCCGCACACCCCGGGATGGGAGAGGCGACCACCGCCGCACTGCGGATCGTCTCCGTCGCCGCCACCCGCCTCGCCCGCCAGAAGGTCCGCGAAGCGCCGGTCATCGGTTCGTGGCAGGCGCTGATAGACTACCTGACCATCGACATGGCCCATCTGACGGTGGAGCGCGTGCGCGTGCTCTACCTCAATGCCCAGAACATGCTGATCGTCGACGACCTCGTCGGCGAGGGCACGATCGACGAGGCCGCGATCCACCCGCGCGAGGTGATCCGCCGCGCGCTCGACCTCGGCGCCACCGCGCTGATCCTGGTCCACAATCATCCCACTACCCCCGATATTGTCACGAACAAGCACGCTCAAGCACATTGAAACACTGAGAAATTCGCGCTTTTTTGCCCTTGCGTATTGGGGGCGGTTTTGGCAAATTGGGGGCGGTAAGAGGGGTAATAAACGGCCTTCCGCTCCCAGCTAGCGATCCCTGTTTCTCCCCGACCGATCCCAGTTCCGGGAAGGAGGAAACGCCATGGCCGCACTCACCGACTCGACGATCCGACATGCGCTGAAGCGCGTCGAGATGAGCCAGAAGCAGGAAAACCTCGCCGATGGCGAAGGACGCGGCACCGGCCGTCTCGTCCTCGTTCTCAAGCCCATGCCGAAGCGCGTCACCGCCGACTGGATGGCGCAGCAATGGCGCGACGGTAAGCGCACGAAGAAGAAACTCGGCGCCTATCCCTCGATGTCACTCGCCCAGGCGCGCGAGATCTTCAAACGCGACTTTGCCGACGTCATTCAGAAAGGTCGGAGCATCAAGATCGCCACCGACACCCGCCCCGGCACGGTCGCCGATCTGTTCGCGGGCTATGTCGCCGCTCTCAAGGACGCTGGGAAGCCCTCGTGGAAGGAGACCGAAAAGGGTCTCAACAAGATCGCCGACACGCTCGGGCGCAATCGCCTCGCCCGCGAGATCGAGGCCGAGGAAATCATCGAAATCATCCGCCCAATCTACGATCGCGGCGCGAAGTCGATGGCTGACCATGTGCGCTCCTATCTCCACGCCGCCTTCGCCTGGGGCATGAAGTCCGACAACGACTATCGGCAGCAATCCTCCCGCCGCTTCCGCATCCCTTTCAATCCGGCGACAGGCATTCCGACCGAGCCCAAGGTTCAGGGCACGCGCTGGCTCGATGAAGACGAATTCGTCCAGCTCTATCGCTGGCTCGAATGCCCCGACACGCCGGTCCATCCGTCTTATCCGCGCGCCGTGCAGATAATCATGCTGACCGGCCAGCGCGTCGAGGAGATCGCGCGCCTGCACGTCGATCAGTGGGACGCCAAGGAGCGGATCATCGACTGGTCCAAGACCAAGAACGACCAACCTCACGCCGTTCCGGTTCCGCTACTCGCCGCCGAACTGATCGAGTCGATCACACCGAACGAATGGGGATGGTATTTCCCGTCAGCCAAAGACCCGTCAAAGCCCGTCAGCCACGGCACGCTCTATAGCTTCGTCTGGCGCCAACGGGATCGCGGCGTGATTCCTTATGCGACGAACCGCGACCTGCGCCGAACTTTCAAGACGCTCGCCGGCAAGGCCGGCGTGTCGAAGGAAATCCGCGATCGCCTCCAGAACCATGCGCTACAGGACGTCAGCTCCAAGCATTATGACCGCTGGCATTACATGGTCGAGAAGCGCGCCGGTATGGCGAAATGGGACAAATTCGTCCGCAATATGCTCAGCCGTAAGCGATTGAAGCTGGTCGCGTGACTTCCGTCAATGTCGTTGACCCGACATAGCTTGAAAGCTATTTTGGCCGGACAGATTCGATATTTGTTCCGGACGTTGAGGGCGCCTTGGGGCGCGAGCGGAGTCGTGCGAAACGCAAATTTGCGTGCCTCTCGACACACAGCAGTTCGCACCCCCTCGCCTTGCTTCGCCGACCCACGTTCCCGTGCTTCCGGCTTTACGGAAACACGGCTGCCAACACCAAAGAGCGAGTTAGATGGGCCGCAGCCTTGATGAACTTATCACCTCCCTCCCGCCGGAAGACCGCGAGCGGGTCGACGCGCGGTATACCGAACTCGTGCAGGAGGTCGAAGGGTTGCGCGCGCTGCGTCAGATCGCGGGCAAGGCCCAGGCCGATGTCGCCGCCGCACTGAAGATCAAACAGCCATCCGTATCCAAGATCGAGAATCAGGCTGACATGCATCTTTCTACGCTTCGCAGCTATGTCGAAGCCGTCGGTGGTGAGCTTGAGTTGACGGTCAGGCTTCCGAAGCAGCCAGCCGTACGCATCCACGCGCTTGGTGATGTCACCCCCGTCATATCTCCTCGCAAAGCTTCTCTCGCCAAGGCGGGAGACCGCGAATGACCTACCCCTCCCCCAACTACAGCGAGGCTATCGCTAGAGAACGCCGAGCACCGGCTGAATATATAGAAAGGCGTTTCATTCCATGATCGGCACCGAGACACGAACCGCAGCCGGAATTCTCACGCTCACGGCGTTGCGCGGCATCGGCCCCGCTACGGCCGAACGCCTTGCCGAGCGCTTCTCCATCCTCGATGCGATCGTTGAAGCCGAGCCCGCCAAGCTCCGGTCCGTCGTCTCGGCTGCTATCGTGCAAAGCCTCCACGAGCCGACCGCTATCGTTCATGCCGGCGAGAAGGCGCAGCGTGTTCTGGAAGAAGCCGACCGTCGAGGCGTGCGTGTTCTTTCCATCTTCGACGCGGACTATCCCGAGGCGCTTCGCTCGCTTTCCGATCGCCCCCCCATTCTGTTCGTAAAGGGCAAGCTGCCGCCCCGTCGCAGTGTGGCTTGCATCGGCACCCGTGAACCGTCCGAGTTCGGCGAGATCGTCAGCGACAAGATCGTCGAAGCCCTTGTCGACGCCAATTGGGCGATTGTCAGCGGCCTCGCCATCGGCGTCGATACTCTGAGCCACCAAGCAGCCTTACGCCACGACGGACAGACCATCGCGGTAATGGCTGGTGGTCTCGACGGGATCTATCCGAAGCAGAATGCCAGGCTTGCCGACGAAATCCTTGACAAAGGCGGCGCCCTGGTCAGCGAACAGCCTTTCGGCGTACCGCCCTCGCCGCGCAATCTCGTTCAGCGTGACCGCCTTCAAAGTGGGTTGTCGATTGCGACCTTCGTCATGCAGACCGACATCAAGGGCGGTTCGATGCACACCGTCCGCTTCACAGTTCAGCAAGATCGCCTGCTCTTCGCACCGGTGCCGCAGGGGCGACACGCCGCCGAGCCTAAAAGCCAGGGCATCCTTGCGATGACCCAGCTTCCGGCTACTCAGTTCGCGGATGCCGCGCGCGCCGAGGGGGATTATCGGCGGATTCTGCTTGAGCGCTATCGCAACAGGCCAGTTGCCGTGCCCCTCGCCAGCAGAGAGGATTATGCCTCCATGGTCGATTTGCTGGAAACACGCATTAGCAATGTCAGCGAAGTAACGCCTCCCGCGCGCCCGGCGGCGCCCGCGCAGATGTCGATGCTCTGAGGATGCCAGGCGTGTTCTTGTTCGACCTCGACATGACGCTTGTCGACAGTTCGGCCCTTGCCCAGATGCGTGCCTTCCAGATGTGGGAAAATGTCCGGCAGAACATGCATCTGATACGGCCATTCCCCGCGCAGGGCCGCGCGGCGCCCCATGAGCTTCCAGGCTTGCTCAAAGCAGACGGACAGACGGTTGGCATCGTTACCTCGTCGCCGGAATGGTACGCGACGGCTGTCCTGCAACAGTTCCGTATCCCCTACGATGTGCTGGTAAGCTACGGCGATACCGAAAATCACAAGCCCGATCCGGAGCCGATCCAGGAAGCACTGCGGCGTCTCGGCGTCGCCGCCAGCGGAGAGTCGCTCTACATCGGTGATGATGTCGGTGACATCGAAGCCGCCTATCATGCCGGCTTGACCTCAGTGGCGGTGCGCTGGGGACCCACGTCTGTCTTCGAGCTTTCTTCCAGCGCGCCAGACATCTTCATGGCGAAGGCGTCCACCCTGCTGAGGCGAGAACGTCTCGGCGGTCGTGGCTATATCGGGGAAGCCCTGACCAGCAAATGGCCTTTTCACAGCCACTGGGGTTCGATCCTCCACTGCGATGACGACCCAACCGTCTATGCGTTGGGTCGTTACTTCACCGCCTCCGATCCACGCCACGCAACTAGCGCTTTGAGCGCAGCCGTGCTGTCGCTGAAAAACGACGACAGTCACGCCAAGGTTCTTGGTGAAGCCGTCGGCAAGTCAATCGCGAGCTTGGATTGGGCGCCAGATTACGTCGTGCCGGTCCCCATGAAGCCTTCCCAGCAGCGAAATCGCTTCGAACAGCTCCTCAACGAGGCAGTCGATCATTTCGACGAGGATATCGAGCTCGAGTTGAAGGGCTTGCGCGTCGTCAAGGAAATCGAAGGCTACAAGCAGATGAACCCGCTTGAGCGCGCTGAAGCGATCAAGGGCGCCTTCCACTCTAATTTCAAATGGAATGGCAACAAGGTTCTGCTGATCGACGATGTCTACACGACCGGCGAGACCACAGGGAAATGTGTGCGGACACTCGCCGCCAGCGGAGCCGGCGAAGTCCGCATAATGACCCTGGCAAAGGACCAGCGCGTCTTCTCCCGCAAGATATGCCCCGCCTGCGGGAGATCGATGAAGATCCGGACCAACTCCGCGAGCAACGTGAAATTCTGGGGCTGCTCGGGTTACCCGGATCACTGCCACAACACCGAGAATTTCTAATCCGGCAGGCCGGGCCGCTCGATCCGTGAGCCAGGCCCTCCTGCATCGCACTGAAAATCATTGACCGGGAGACGACCAACAGGACGTGCAACGACCGGCAAAAAAGGGGGAAATATGATCGGTCGTGGATCAGAATGGCGTCGCTGGGAACCGCATATCCATGCGCCGGGAACTGTACTGAACAATCAGTTCGGCGGCGGTACGCCTTGGGAAACCTACCTCACCTCGCTTGAATCCGTGACACCGAGGATCGAAGCGATCGCGGTCACGGATTATTATCTCACCGATACCTACGAGGAAGTCCTGCGGCATAAGGCTGCCGGCCGACTATCCGACGTGCAGCTCATCTTCCCGAACGTCGAACTTCGCCTCGATGTCGCCGCCAAGACCGGGTTCGTCAACGTCCACCTTCTCGTCAGCCCAGAAGATCCGAACCACGTCGCCGAGTTGCACCGTATCCTCCAGCGCCTCCAGTTTCAGGCGCATGGCGACACCTTCAACTGCACTCGAAACGACCTGATCTCGCTCGGCAAGAAGGCCGACACCAGCATCATCGACGATCGCGCGGCACTCGCCCACGGCGCAACGCAGTTCAAGGTGAATTTCGACCAGCTTCGTCGCGTGATGCGCGAGAGCGATTGGGCGAAGGCCCGCATCCTCATCGCGGTCGCAGGTGCGGCCGGCGACGGAACGTCGGGTCTGCGCCAAGCCGCCGACGCGACCATGCGCCAGGAGATCGAGAAGTTCGCGCACATCATCTTCTCGAGCAGCCCGGCGCAACGCGAATTCTGGTCTGGCCGCAAGGGCGTTTCGCTCGACCAGCTCAAGGAGCGCTACGACGGCTGCAAACCTTGCCTGCACGGAAGCGACGCCCACGACCAGAAGACCGTGGGTCAGCCCGTCGAAGAGCGCTATTCGTGGATCAAGGGCGGGCTCGAATTCGACGCGCTGCGCCAGGCTTGCATCGATCCCGAGGGCCGCGCCTATGTCGGCACCGAGCCGCCGCGCACGGCCATGCCCTCGCAGGTGATCTCGCATGTTGCGATCGCCGGCGCCGATTGGGCGGCAACCCCGCACATCCCGCTCAATCCTGGTCTCGTTGCGATCATCGGCGCGCGAGGCTCAGGCAAGACAGCGCTTGCCGACATGATCGCCGCCGGCTGCGACGCGATCACGCCGGCCGCTTGGAGCGCCAGCGAAAACATCAGCCCGTCCTTTCTCGTCCGTGCCCGCCAGCTCCTCGGCGACGCGACTGCGGCGCTCACCTGGGGCGGTGGCGCTTCGGTCACCCGCTTCCTCGACGGTCGCGATGCCAACGGCCATTTGGCCTTTCCTCGCGCCCGCTACCTGTCGCAGCAGTTCGTCGAGGAGCTTTGCTCCTCCGCCGGCGTCTCCGATGGCCTGATCGCGGAGATCGAGCGCGTGATCTTCGAGGCTCACGCCCAGGACGATCGCGATGGTGCCATTGATTTCGCCGAACTCCGCGACTTCCGTACCGCCCGCTTCCAACAGGCCCGGGAACGGGAGGCCGAAGCGATCGCCGATATATCGGATCGCATCGCCACGGAGATCGAGAAGGAGGCCTCTGCCGCAAGCCTCGCGCTGCAAGTCACGCAGAAGACCGGTCAGATCAAGAGCTACAACGAAGATCTCGCCAAGCTCGTCGTCAAGGGCACCGAGGCGCAAGCCAATCGTCACACCCAGCTCGGGCAGGCCGTTCAGACGCTACGCGGCACGATTCAGGCCTACAGCAATCAGCGCCGCACGTTCGTTGCCCTGCAGGATGAAGTCGCCAGCACCCGTGCCACCAAGGCGCCCGAGCTTCTGCGCCAGGCCAAGGAGCGGCACCAGCACAGCGGCCTCAACCCGCAGCAATGGGATGAGTTTCTCCTTATGACCCACTTTCTGCGGCTTCGCTTCGATGGGCACATCGCGGATGAGGAACAGGGTCGCGAGGAAGGCGATAAAGATCACCACGCCGGCCAGCAGGAAGGTCTCCCGGATGCCGATCCAGCCGGTCAGGAAACCGCCCGCCAGCGGCCCGGCGATATTGCCGGCGAGCACGCCGGTCGAGAGCACGCCGAGCGCCCATCCGACCCGGTCCTTCGGCGTCTGCGAGGCGACGAACACCACGGCGCCCGAGGAATAGCCGCCGACCAGCCCGACGACGATACGCACCAGCACCAGTTGCCAGACATCCTGGGAGAGACCGGTCAGCGGCATGGCGATGCTCATGCCGAGCCCTGCGCGGACCAGGGTCAGCTTGCGCCCGTGCCGATCGGCGAGCCGGCCCCAGAACGGGGCCGCCAGCGCCGCCATCAGGAAGGTGACGCCGAAAGCGATGCCGGACCAGCGCACGATTGCGACCTCGGAGGTGACGCCGAGCTCGGCCACGTAGACGGGCAGGATCGGCATGATCAGCGTCATGCCGGTGATGGTGGTGAAGGAGCCGAACAGGCAGACGGCGAGGTTCCTGCGCCAGTGGGGATTATGGATCGGTGTCGTCATGGCATCGCCCCGCGGGGCCTTTCGAAAAGATTCCTTGAAAAGTTTCGCCGTGATGATGGCATTTCGGCTGCGCTGCGGGAACGCAGCGTTGTTTCATCATGATGATGCAGATATGCTGCACTCATGAACTGGGACAATGCTGGCATCTTTCTCGCGATCTATCGAAGGCACTCGCTGCGCGCCGCCGGGCGCGCGCTCGGCATCGACCAGGCAACGGTCGGAAGGCGCCTCTCGGCATTGGAAGCCGAACTCGGCGCCAAGCTCTTCCTGCGGACGCCGGACGGCTATCTGCCGACACCGGTCGCCGACCGGCTCGCTTCGTCGGCCGAGCGAATGGAGACGGCTGCCGCCGAGATGGAGCGGCTGGCGCGTGGCGCCGACGCAAGCCCCAGCGGCACGGTCAGGATCGCGGCCGGCGACGGGCTCGCCCATGTCTTCGTGCTGAGGGCGCTGGCGCGAGTCCGGCAGGAACATCCCGGAATCGATGCGGTGCTCGTCGTCGGGCGCGAGGTCGCCGATCTCTCCCGCGACGAGGCCGATCTCGCGGTACGCATCGTCAAGCCGACCGATCCCGATCTCCATGCCCGGCAGCTCGGCACGCTCGAGGCCAGCCTCTACGCCAGCGCCGACTATCTCGCGCGCTGCGGCGAACCGGAGCGCGGCCATGGCTTCGCGGGGCAGCATCTCATCCTGCCAAGCGTGCTCGCCGACGCATCATTGGATCTGTGCGGTGAACCTTTCACCAAGGACCGCATCGCGCTCCAGGCCAACACCATGCTCGCGCGGGCGCAGGCGGCACGGGAGGGCATGGGCCTCGCGCTCCTGCTCGACGATCTCGCAAGCGATCTGAAGGGGCTCGTGCCCGTGTGGCCGGAGGAGAAAGTCACCTACCCGGTCTGGCTCGTCGTCCACCCCGATCTGCGCCGTATGGCCCGCATCCGCGCGGTGATCGACACGATCGCGGTGACGTTCAAGGCGCGCCGCTGAAACTCAATCGCGGATCGGCTGCATCAACTCGATGCGATTGCCAAACGGATCATCGACATACCGCCGGTCATAGCCTTCCAGCGGCTGATCCTCGACGACCCTGTAGCCTCGCGACACGAGGCCCTGCACCAATCTTGCGAGATCCGTCACGATGAAGGCGGGATGCGCTTTCCTCGCGGCACGGAAATCCTTCTCCACGCCGAGATGAACCTTGAGGGCGCCCCGCTCGAACCAGCATCCGCCGCGCACGGCGAGGTGCGGCGGCTTGGGGATTTCGGGAATGCCGAGTGCGTCGGCGTAGAAGGCGCGAGCTTCGTCCTCGCCCCCCGGCGGCATCGCGAGCTGGACATGGTCGATACACTCGATCGTCATTCTGCCACGGCCTTTCCCACGGCTGCATCCGCGTCTTCCAGCATGATCCGGGCGACGCCGGATACGCGGATGCTGGAACCGGCCGCCGCACCGATCTCCGCGAAGAGCCGGCACGGAATGCCCATATCGTCACCTTGCAGGATCTCGATCCGGCCTCCATGCGGCCAGCCGCGATCGCGCAGATAGCCGGCGAAGGCGGCAGCGGCGGCTCCTGTCGCCGGATCTTCCCGGACAGCGCCGATCGCGAAGGCGTTACGGGTGTGAAAGCGCTGCGGCGTCTCCGCATGGACAAGCGCGATTGTGGTCAGTTCCCAACGCCGCATCAGGTCGGCGCCCGCGTCGAGATCGTAGTCCATACCCGCAAGGGAAGAACGATCGCCAACCGCGAGCAGGAGATGACGGGCGCCCGCTTCGATCAAACCGGGTGGCAGGCGATCGTCGAGATCGGCATGCGACAGCCCGAACAAGGTCAGCGCCGCGTCGACCAGCGCGACCTGTGCCGCCGCACTCCGGGTCGGCGGCGACTGAAGCGCCGCAAAGAGGCGGCCGCCCTCTGCCTTCCCCTCGACGCTGATGATGCCGTCGTTGAGCCGTAGGTCGAAACGCCCATCCCCATGCGCTCGGGACAATGCCGCACCGAGCGCGATCGTCGCGTGGCCGCAGAAGGGCACTTCCATTGTCGGCGCGAAATACCGAACCCGCCAGGCGTCGCCTTGCCGCTCGGCGAAGGCGGTCTCGGAATAGCCGACCTCGGCTGCCACGGCCTGCATGTCGGCGGCAGCGGGAAGCGCGTCGCAAAGCACCACGCCGGCCGGATTGCCGCCATGATCGCCGTTGCAAAAGGCTGCGATCCGCTCGACTTTCATCATTTCATTCTCTCACGGCGGCTATTTTCCCAGATGATATTTAGGAACTGGCCGGCCGCTGTTTCAAGCAGCGGGCGTATGCTGTATTTATGCGAAGATTCCACAAGTAAACCATCTCAAATCGGGGGCGACGACATGGGAGCCAATCTGACATCGATCATTACCTTCGCGGTGGCCATCGCACTTGCGACCGCGTCGCCCGGCCCCACCATCGCCGCGTTGATCGCCCGCGCTCTCGGCCGCGGCAGCCGCGGACTCCCGGCATTCTGCCTCGGCCTCGTCATCGGCGACATGATCTGGTTCGCCGCCGCCGTGTTCGGATTGTCGATGATCGCGCAGACGGCGCAACCGGTCTTCGCCGTCATCAAATATGCCGGCGCCGCCTATCTGCTCTGGCTGGCGTACAAGATGTGGAACGCGCCGACGACGATCGCCAGCGGGGAAGAGACGTTGCCGCGCGGAGAGGGCCTGCGCCTGTTCGGCGGCGGCCTCTTCCTGGCTCTCGGCAATCCGAAGACGATGATGTTCTACGTCGCCCTCGCGCCTTCGATCATCGACCTCACCCGCCTGGGCACCGCGGATTTCGTGCTGTTCGAAGCGATGCTCGCTCTGATTTATGCCGGCGTGCTCGGGACGTATCTGGCGCTTGCCGCTCGGGCACGCCGTCTCGTCGCCGATAGCCGGATGATGCGCCGGGTCAATCGCGGCAGCGCGACCGTCATGGCCGGCGCGGCAGCGCTGGTCGCGACGCGCTGAAGCCACTACTGCGTGTATTGGGCACAAACCGCCGCATGGCCCGCCCAAGCGCTCCTCGACCTGACCGAGCCAACGCGGTCGGAAACAATCATGGTAACATCCACAAGTGAGAAGGCGGAAGCCATAACGTGTTGGTCGGATTGCTCGCGATGGCGAAGCCGTGCACGGTGGATCGCCCACGAAGGAATTTCTCTTTGAGAATAGATCCCACTGCCTCGGTCAAATGTTACGGCTTCTGCTCCGTCATTCGTCCTGAGTAGGTGTGGTAGACGATCGTTCCCTTCGCAGATGGTTCATTGAGGAGGTGCTCCCATTGGAGCGCGACCTGGAACGCTATATCGCGCGGCATTGCCGCACCGCGGAGGATGTGCCCGACCTGCGCCAGGAAACCTATGAGCGCGCCATAGTGGGTGCGGCCGGCGCGCTGCCACAGGTCACGCGAGGCTACATCTTCACCATCGCGCGCAATGTGCTGATCGATCGCGCGCGGCGCGCCAAGATCGTGTCCTTCGACCAGTTCGCCGACATCGACGCCGCATGGGACGGCGATACCGATGCGACCGAACGCGCGCTCACGGCACGCGACGAACTGCGCCGTGCGCTCGCCGGACTCGAAAAGCTGCCGCCACGCTGCCGCGAAGTGGTCCGCCTGCGCAAGGTCGAGGGTCTCAATATCCGCGAGACCGCTGTGAAGCTCGGCATCGGCCACCATACCGTGGAGCGGCAACTGACCCTCGGGCTGCGCGCCCTGGCCGATTTCATGCTGGGCGGCGAAGGCCGGATCAAGCGCCCCTCCCAGCTTTCCCGCCGCCGTGAGGACGCACAGTGAGCGCCGCCCGCGACATCGAACAGCGCGCCGCCCGATGGCTTGTCCAGCGCGAACAACCGGACTGGTCGGCCGAAGATGCCGATGCGCTCGACAGCTGGCTGGCCGAGAGTGCCGCGCATAAGGCCGCACTCTGGCGGCTGGAAGCAGGGTGGCGCGCCGCCGACCGGCTTGCGGCGACACGCCTGCCGGTGACAGCCCCTGCATATTATCGTCCATCGCTCGTCACACGCTGGGCGATCGCCGCCAGCCTGGCACTGGTGGCGTGTCTCGGCATCTTCCTGGTCCAGCGGCCGTTGACGCCGGGTGCCGCAGCGCTTCGTTTCGCTACGGCAGTCGGCGACCGTCGCGAGGTCGTGCTCGACGACGGCAGCAAGGTGACCCTCAATACCGCCAGCGTGCTGCGCGCCTCGGTCACGCCATCGAGCCGCGATGTCTGGCTCGACAAGGGTGAGGCCTATTTCGAGGTCACGCATGATGCGCGCCATCCGTTCGTGATCCTCGCCGGCAACCAGAAGGTGACGGTGCTGGGCACGCATTTCTCCGTCCGCCGTGATGGCGCGACGGTGCGGGTGGCGGTGACCGAGGGCCGCGTGCGGGTCGAGAATGCCGACGATAGCTCCGGCCGCGCGGCGATCGTGACCGCCGGCGATGTGGCGGTGGCGCACGGCTCCTCGATCCTGCTCGGCGCGCGATCGCCAGAGCGCATCGCCGACACGCTGTCCTGGCGCGAGGGGGTGCTCACGTTCGACCAGGTGACGCTGGCGGACGCGGCCGCCGAGTTCAATCGCTACAATCGCGCGCAGATCCGCTTCGGCGACGACAAGGCCGGGCAGACCCGCATCGGTGGATCGTTCGAAGCGACCGATGTCGAGGCCTTCACGCGCCTGCTCCATTCGGCCTTCGGTTTGACCATCACGCGATCAGACGACACGATCACGATTTCTTCCTGATCGGATGTTACGAGTTTTTCTTCTCCGCTCGTCTTGATGGACAGGCCGCCACGGAGCGTGCCGTACAAGATAAGGGGAGAAGGATGTTCCGGACACAGGCACTCTTGCTAGCGGCGGCATCGACCGTGGCGTTCGCCGCATCGGCTTCCGCGCAAGCCGAGATTCATAGTGCGCAGACCCAAACCTATACGATCGAAGCCGGCGCCATGCAGTCCGCGCTCGACGCCTGGGCGCGTCAGTCGAAGCGACACATCGTCTATCGAATCGAGGATGTGCGTGGGCTGCGTTCACCGGGCGTAAAGGGGCGTTACAGCGAGTTCGAGGCCTTGTCCGCGATCCTCGCCGGCTCGGGACTTGCCCTGCATCGTGATCCCTCAGGCGCGGTCGCTGTAAGCCGCGACACGGCAGCGACTGGCAATGGAGGAACAGCGCTCGCCGCTTCCGCGCCGCAGGTCACGCCTGCTACCGATCCGTCCGCCGACGGCGACAGTTCGGAGATCCAGGACATCATCGTGACCGCGCGGCGCACGCAGGAGCGGGCACAGAAGGTGCCGGTCGCGATCACCGCCTTCACGCAGGACACGATCCGCGAAAAAGGCATCAACACCGCCACCGACCTTCAGAACTTCACGCCATCGCTGACCGTGCTGGGCGATGTCGCGCGCAACCAAGAGACGTTCACGATCCGCGGCATGGGCGGCACCGGCGGTGTGGGCACGGGGAGCGGGCCGGGCGTCGTCGCCTATTTCGCGGAAGTACCCTCATCGGTGAGCGGCCCCGGCAATTTCTACGACCTCGCCTCGCTGCAGGTGCTGAAAGGCCCGCAGGGCACATTGTTCGGCCGCAACACGACCGGCGGCGCGGTGCTGCTCGAGCCGGCACGGCCGAAGATGAACACGGTCGAAGGCTATGTCGATGGCATCATCGGCAGTCTCGCCCGCAAGAGCGGACAGGCGGCGCTCAATATCCCGGTCGTCGATGATCGGCTCGCGATCCGCGTCGCCGGGCAGTTCGACAAGCGCGACGGCTATGTCACGGACGCGATCACCGGACGTGACTATCTCAACCGCAACAATTACAGCCTGCGTGTTGGCGTCCAGTTCAATCCCACCGACACGATCAGCAGCTATACGGCGGCGAGTTACATCCATGTTGACGAACATGGCGGCGGCAGCATCCTCCTCTCGGTGCGCCCCGGGAGCCCTTATGCGAGCGTGCTAGCCCCCTATCTGGCGCAACAGCAGGCGTGGGGCGTGCGCAAGACCGCGCTCAGCACGCCGACCTTCGAGAAGGCGCGCAACTTCCTCGTCCTCAACAACACCGAGTGGCGCGCCACCGACACGCTGACGATCAAGAACATCGTGAGCTATGGCCGCAGCCAGTCGACCAGCGCGACCGATCGTGATTCGACGCCGCTGCCGATCGCCGACCTGCTCGGCGCCTTCCCCGGCGGCTGGAACAACAACCTTCGCACCATCACCGAGGAATTGCAGGTACGCTACGACAATGGCACCTTCCGCGTGCAAGCTGGGGGTTTCTATCTCGACCAGAAGAGCATCGGCGCGCTCACCTTCCTGACCCGCAACCCGCTTCAGGCGGGCGGCATCCTCGGCGGCGGCCCGATCATCCTGCCGCCGATCGCACAGACGTTGCTCGGGGTGAACGGGCCGCTGCTGCCCGCGCTCGGCGTCCAGCCCGATGCATCGGTCAAGGGACGCAGCAAGGCGGTCTATGCCCAGGCTCAATACAAATTCACCCCGACGCTGACCGCCACGGCCGGCTTCCGCTGGACCTGGGACACGTTCGGCGGCGACATCACCAGCTATCAGGATGCCTCAAGCTATCAGGTGTTCAACCAGCTCGCCGCGCTAGGGCTGGTGACGCCGGCGCAGGCGGCGCAGGTGATCGGGCTCAACGCCAATCTGTGCACCTACGATGCCTTCAAGGCGGTTGCGGCCGGCGGCTTCCCGACGCTCCACTATCCCAATTGCACCAAGCCGACATTCAACGGCAAGAGCGACGGGCCGACCTGGCAGATCGGCCTCGACTGGCAGGCCGATCCCGACACGCTGCTCTATGCCGTGTCGCGGCGCGGTTACAAATCGGGCGCGAACAATCCGATCGTGACGCTGTTCCTCGGCGACAGCTATCCACTGGCCGCCGTGAAACCGGAAAAGGTGACGGACGCCGAGATCGGCATTAAGCGCGACTGGAGGTTGGGCGGCATGAAGGCCCGCACCAACGTCTCGGCCTTCTATACCTGGTTCAACGACATCCAGGTGATCCAGCGCGCCGCGATTGCCGGCTCCGACATCCTCGCCAACGCGCAGAAGGCGCGCGTCGTCGGGCTGGAGTTCGAAGGGTTGCTGGTGCCGAACAAGTGGCTGACGCTGGGCGCGACCTATTCCTACAACGACGCCAAGTTCCTCACCTATACGACCATTCCGATCCCGGCGATCCCGTCGGCGCTGACCGCCGCGCAGCCCGCGCGCGACCTCAAGGGCGTGCCCTTCTCCTTCGTGCCGCGCCACAAGTTCAGCCTTGACGGCCGCATCGGGCTCCCGATTCCGGCGAGCGAGGGCGATATGGGGCTGCGCGCGACCTGGTCCTGGCAGTCCAGCCAGCGTGTCGCGCCCGACGCACAGCCGTTCGACACGATCCCGGCCTATGGCCTGCTCAACCTGCGTTTCGAGTGGAATAATATGCGTGGCGCCCCGCTCGACTTCGCGGTCTACGGGACCAACGTGCTGAACAAGGAATACCGGATCACCGCCAACACCGGCTACAACAATTCGGGCTTCAACAACTCGATCTATGGCGAGCCGGCGCAATATGGCGTCGAGCTGCGGTATCGGTTCTGAGGGGGGTGGCAATGAAGGCTTTTGCCGCCCTGCCGCTCGCGCTTCTGCTCGCGAGCGGCAGCCTCGCCCAGCAGGCCGTGACCGCTTCACCGGCGACCGATGCCGCCCCCTCGCCCGCGCAACGAGCCCTGCTCGACCGCGCGGCACAGACGGGCGCCACGGCGATCACGACCAAGGCCGCCCCGGCCGGCGGGATGATCGTCAACGGCATTCTCGACGGGCACGCCTTCGTGCTGGTGCTGCCGGCGAACTGGACCGGCGAAGCGGTCTTGTTCGGGCAGGGCTATGCCACGCCCGGCTCAGCCCCGACCGTGCCCGCCGATCCGCTCGCCAAGGATCCTGGCGGCGGGCTTTTCAAACATCTCTATGGCGAGGGCATCGCCAGCGGCATCATCGCCTTCGACAAAACGGGCGTCGCGACCGAGAGCGGCGCAAAGAACACGATGCGGCTGCGCGCGTTGATGACGAAGCTGGGCGCCACCCGCTTCTACGCGGTCGGCGGATCGATGGGCGGCAGCATCGTCATGTCACTGATCGAGCTCTACCCGCAAGCCTTCTCGGGCGCGGTATCGATGTGCGGCGTGGCGCAAGGTTGGCTGCCCCTGGTGCAGCAGCTCGCCGACCTGCGCGGCGCCTATCAGGTGCTGACCGCGGGCACGCCCTATGCGCTGCCGGGGGAGCAGGACCTGACCCGCTCGGCGCTGCCGACCGTCCCGCCCGCGGGCGACGCGACACCAGGCGACGCCTTCCGCGAAGCGCAGAAGATGAAGGTGCTGATGCCGCTCTTCGCCCTGTTCCAGGCGGCGAAGGCGAACCCGAACGGCAAAGAGGCGCGGATCATCCGGCAGGTGGCGGCGGTGGGCGGCTTCGCCCCCGATCCCGCCGCGCTCGGCGCGCCGCTCTATTCGGCGGCGCTCGGCATGGACGATATCGTCGCGACGATGGGCGGGCTGCCGATCGGCAACACGGCCAAGGTCTATGATCCGCCCGAAATGACCGCGGCAGAGAAGGCCGAGTTCAATCGCAGGATGCAGCGCTACGCCGCCTCCCCGAAGGCCATCGCCTATGCGCGGCAATGGCACCAGGCGACCGGGCGGTTCCGCGTGCCGCTGGTGACGGTACACCAGACGATCGACGCGCTGGTGCCCTTTTCGCAATCCGAAGGACTCGGCCGCGTCGTCGCCAAGGCCGGCAATACCGGCCGCATCGTCCAATATGCGGTGCCGCCGACGCGGATGCCGCTGCCCGGTGGCCTCGAAGGCTATACCCATTGCGGCTTCACCCCGGCGCAGAACATCGCCGCCTTCGAGGCGATGCGCGACTGGGTCAGGAACGGACGCAAGCCCGGGTCGGACGCGGTGCGATGAAGGGTCTGCGTGTTGTCGTCCCGGCGCTGCTCGCGCTGTCAGCCTGTAGCCACGCACCGGAACGGCGTGCCATTTCTCCATCCCAGCAGCAACTGGTCGCGCGGATGCGCGCCGCGGGCGCGACCGATCTCGACGCTAATGGCCGCGCCGATGGCGGGATGAGCGTCGCGGGCAAACTCGACGGCCGCGCCTTCGGCATCGCGGTGCCGGCGCGATGGAACGGCGAGGTCGTGCTGTTCGCCAACGGCTATTCGATCCCCGGCACGCCGGTATCGGTGCCCGCAGATCCGATCGCGAAGGAGCCGTCGGGCGGCTTCCTCACTGCCGCCTATCAGGAAAACTTCGCGGTCGGGCAGAGCGCTTATGACAAGCCGGCGATGGCGGTGAAGAGCGGCGTCGCCAACACATTGCGGCTGCGCGGGTGGTTCGCGAAGCTCGGCGCGCGGCGCTTCTATCTCGGTGGCGCGTCGATGGGCGGCAATATCGTCATGGCACTGATCGAGAAGCAGCCCGACGCCTTCGCCGGCGCGATGACAGCGTGCGGCGTCACCGGCGACTGGCAGAGCGAGATCGGCACCCTGGTCGACCTGCGCGCGACCTATGACTATTTCACGCGCGGTACGGCGTACGAGTTGCCCGGCGATCATGACATCGCCGCTAATGCATTGTCGCCGGTGCCACCAACCGGGCTGGGCTTCACCCGTCCCGCCTGGCTGTTCATGCAGATCAAGCGGATGAGTGCGCCGATCGCGAAACTGTTCAAGGCGGCGCGCGCGAACCCGAACGGTCCCGAGGCGAAGATCGTAGCACGGATCGCGTCGGTCGCCGGGGTCGATGCCGACCCGGCGGTCTTCCTGTTCCCGATCATGACCGCGATGGTCGGCATGGACGATATGCGCGCGAGCTTCGGCGGCCGGGTCTATTCGAACCGCGACAAGGTCTATCATAGCGACCTGCTCTCGCCCGCGGAAAATGACGCGCTCAACCGCGGCATCCAGCGGATGGACGCCGACCCGGCCGCGCAAGCCTTCGCCCGCGACTGGTATCGCTCGACCGGGCGCTTCCAGACCCCGCTCGTCGCGGTCCATAACCGCCATGACGGGCTGGTCTTCGCCGGGCAGGCGGTGCTGCTGAAGCAGCGGGCTCGGGCGCAGCATAACGAGGCGCATCTCTTCCAGCTCTGGGCGCCATCGCAACAGAAGGACATTCCGACCACGGGCCTCAAGGGCTGGGCGCATTGCGGCTTCACCCCGCGCCAAGCGGCTGTGCTGTGGCGGACGCTGCATCACTGGGTCGAGACCGGCAAAAAGCCGACACCGGGGAGATATTGATGCGCACCCTGATCGACCGGCGCGAGGCGATCGGCCTCGTCGCGGCTGGGACCGCCCTCGCCTCCTCGGGCATCGCCCGCGCCGCGCCCCGCACACCTTTCCTGTGGGGAGCGGCGACCGCCGGGCACCAGATCGAGGGCAATAACGTCAATGCCGACATCTGGCTGCTCGAGCAGGTCAGGCCGAGCGTGTTCGCCGAGCCCTCCGGCGATGCCTGCGACAGCCTCCATCGCTGGCGCGAGGATGTGGCGATCGTCCGCGCGCTTGGCCTCAACTGCTATCGCTTCTCCGTCGAATGGGCGCGGATCGAACCGGCAAAGGGCCAGTTCAGCCAGGCCTATCTCGACCATTATGCCCGCATCGTCGATCATTGCCGCGAGCAGGGACTGGCGCCGGTCGTCACCTTCAACCATTTCACCTGCCCGCGCTGGTTCGCGGCCGAAGGCGGGTGGGAAAACCGGCAAGCGCCCGACCTGTTCGCACGCTATTGCGACAGGGTGGCGCGACGGATGGCGGCGGGGATCAGCCACGCGCTGACCTTCAACGAGCCCAATCTCGCGCTCGGCGGCAGCTGGTCCGCCACGCCGCCACCGGCCGCGTTCATGGAGCGAATGGCCGCCTCCGTCGCGGCGGCGGCGAAAGCGAGCGGGTCGGATCGTTTCTCCGTCCTCAACGCCGGTGATCCGCGCCCGATGATCCCCGGCATCATCGCCGCGCATGGGAAAGGCCGCGACGCGATCCGCGCGGCATGCGGCGATCTGCCGGTCGGCATGAGCCTCGCCATCCCCGACAATGTCCCCGTCGGCCTCGACAGCGGGATCGAGCGCAAGCGTCGTGAGATCTACGCTCCCTTCTTCGCGGTGACAGACAAGGACGATTTCATCGGCGTCCAGACCTATGGCCGTGCCTGGGTCGGCCGCGACCGCGATGTCGAACCGCCCGCCGATGCGATACGCGGGGCGGACGGTAAACCCTGGTATCCCGACGCGATCGGCCAGGTCCTGCGCTACGTCCACGAGGCGACGGGCAAGCCGGTGCTCGTCACCGAGAACGGCATCGATGCGGCCGACGATGCGCTGCGCCAGCGTTTCATCCCGTCCGCAATCGCCTCGGTCGAGGCGGCAAAAGCCGATGGTGTGCCGGTGCTCGGCTATATCCACTGGTCGCTGCTCGACAATTTCGAATGGCTCTCGGGCTATGGCCCCAAATTCGGGCTGGTCGCGGTGGACCGCACGACCTTCAAACGCACGCCCAAACCGAGCTCGAAGCTGTTCGGCGCGATCGCGCGCGCCGGCGGGACGAAGCGCGGATGAGCGGACGGCCACCCTTCCTATGGGGCGTGGCGACCGCCGGGCATCAGGTGGAAGGCAACAACGTCAACGCCGATATCTGGCTGCTCGAACAGGTAAAAGGCACCCGCTTTGCCGAACCCTCCGGCGACGCCTGCGACAGCCTGCATCGCTGGGCGGAGGATCTGCGGATCGTACAGTCGCTCGGGCTCAATTGCTACCGCTTCTCGATCGAATGGTCGCGGATCGAGCCGGCCGAGGGTGCGTTCAGCATGGCCTGGCTCGATCACTATGCGCGGATCGCCGCCGCCTGTCGCGACGCGGGCATCGCACCGGTCGTCACGCTCAGCCATTTCACAAGCCCGCGCTGGTTCGCGGCAAAGGGCGGATGGGAGAACCCGCAAGCGCCGGCGCTGTTCGCACGCTTCGCCGACCATGCCGCGCGCAGGCTCGCGCCGTTCGCCAGCCATGTCGTCACGTTCAACGAGCCAAACCTGCCGCTGATGGGCCGCTGGGCGTCGACGCCGCTCTCCGATCCCGCCCGTGCCGGACTGGACGCGATGCTGGCGCAGGCGGCGCATGACAGCGGTTCGGAGCGGTTCGCGGTCTGGGTCTATTCGCGCGGCGAAGGGGCCGCACTCATTAACCTGCTTGCCGGGCATCGCGCCGCCCGCACGGCGTGGAAGACGCAGCGGGCGGATACGCCGGTGGGCATGAGCCTCGCCCTCCCCGACGCGCAAGGCGTGGGCGACGACAGCGGCATCGCCGCTTATCGCCGTTTCGCCGAAGCCCCTTTCTTCGCCGCCGCGCGCGAGGACGATTTCATCGGCGTCCAGACCTATGGCCGGATGCTGATCGGCGCGACCGGCGTGATGCCGCCGCCCGCAACGGCCGAACGGACCGAAAGCGGCGACGAATATTATCCGCAGGCGCTCGGGGCCGCCGTCGCACATGCGCATGAACAGACCGGGCGCCCGGTGCTCGTCACCGAGAATGGCATCGCCACCGCCGACGATCGCCAGCGCGCGCGCTACATTCCCGCAGCGCTGGCCTCGCTCGACGCCGCCCGCGCGAAGGGCGTGCCGGTGCTTGGCTATATCCACTGGTCGCTCATGGACAATTTCGAATGGCGGCGCGGCTACGCCCAGCATTTCGGGCTGGTCGCGGTCGATCGCACGAGCTTCCGCCGCACGGTGAAGCCGAGCGCCCATATCTATGCCAGCGAAGTGAGGAAACGCCGATGAACGCCCGCCTTGCCTTCGCGGCCGCATTGTTCGCCGCCACATCCGCCGCCGCGCAGGTCGTCACGGCCCCGTGGCCAGAGACGCTCTCGGCCGAGGCACGGGCCGGCCTTGCCGCCAATAACGCGCGCGCGCCGGAGCCTGCAACGACGGAGGAACGCCGTGCGCGGACGGAAGCGATCCAGCAGGCAATCGGGCAGGCGCGACTGAAACGCTATGGCGTCACCATGACCGAAACGGTCGTGGCCGGCGTGCCGGTGCGAATGTTCGCGCCGAAGCATATGCGCGCGGACACACCGATCCTGCTAAACCTGCATGGCGGCGGGTTCGTGGTCGATTCCGGCTCGATCACCGAGAATGCCGCGATCGCCGCGCTGACCGGCTATCGCGTCATAGCAGTGCGTTATCGCCTCGCGCCGGAGCATCTCTTCCCGGCCGCCGTCGAGGATGCGCTTGCGGTCTATCGCGCCCTACTCGCCGAACAGCCACGCCGGCGCATCGGCCTGTACGGCACCTCGGCGGGCGCGATCCTGTCGGCCGAACTGGTCGCCCGTTTGCGGGCGGACGGCCTGCCACTGCCCGCCGCGCTCGGCTTCTTTTCCGGCACGGCGGATCTGATCCGGTCAAGCGACAGTCTGAGGCTGTTCGGCGACCCGGACGGAGCCGCGAAGCTCGCCGCGCTGTATGTCGGCAAGCGTGATCCCTCCGGTCCGCTGGCTTCACCCCTGCGTGGCGATCTCTCCGGCTGGCCGCCGGCCTTGTGCCTGACGAGTGGGCGCGATTTCCTGCTGGGCGCGACCGCCGATTTCTGCCGTTCGCTCGACGCGGCCGGCGTACCGGCGAACCTCATCCTGTTCGACGGCCTGCCTCACGCCTTCTGGAGCTATATTGACGCGCCCGAGACCGATGCGGCCTTCGCCGCGATGGCGCGCTTCTTCCGCACCCGCCTGGAGGCAGAATGACCAAAGCCGCCCTCGCCCTCCTGTCGCTCGCCATCGCCGTCCCGGCGGGCGCGCAGACGGTTGCCGTTCCCACCTTTACCCTGCCGCCCTCCAGCCAGCTCAGCCCGCAAGCGAAGCAGGTGCTGGCACACATGAAGGCCGAGACCGCGCCAAAGGACATCGCCGGCGATCTCGCGAAACAGCGCGCTTTCTACCAGGCGTGGAACGATCGCCGCCTCGCCGAGATGCGCCGCCATTTCGCGACGCGCGAGTGGCGCGAGACGATCGGCGGCGTCACCGTCGACGTGGTCGAGCCGAAGGAGGGCGTCGCCCCCGCCAATGTCGAGCGCGTGCTCATCAACGTCCATGGCGGCGCCTTCATGTGGGGATCGGGCAGCGGCGCGCTGGTCGAGGCGATCCCGATCGCCGCGACGATGAAGGCGCAGGTGGTGACCGTGGACTATCGCCTGACACCCGAGAACCGATACCCGGCCGCGTCCGAGGATGTGGCCGCGGTCTATCGCGCCCTGCTCGAAACGCATCGCCCGGAAAATATCGGCATCTACGGCTGTTCGGCCGGCGGCATCATCACCGCACAGGCGACCGCGTGGATCCACAAACAGGGTCTGCCCCGTCCCGGCGCGATCGGCACCTTCTGTGGCACCGGCGCGGGTTATTCCGGCGACAGCCCGTTCCTCGCGGGGCCGATCACCGGCGGCGCCCCGCTTACCGCACCCGCGCTGCCCGCGACCCTGCCCACGCCCTATATGGCGGGTGTTCCGGCGGGCGATGCGGCGGCCTATCCGCTCGATTCCGCCGAGGAGACGCGCGCCATGCCGCCGACGCTGCTGCTCGCGGGCGGGCGCGACTTCGCGGTCAGCGCGCTGACCAGCGCGCACCGCCGCCTGACCGCGGCCGGCGTGGAGAGCGATCTCCAGCTCTTCGACGGCCTGCCCCACGCCTTCTTCATGTGGCCCGACATGCCGGAAGCGATGGAGGCCTATCGCCTGATCGCCAGCTTCTTCGACCGCCATCTCGGCCGCAAGGCCAAATGATCCCCTATCTCGCAAGGAGTTCCTGCCGATGCCCCCTGTCCGCCTGATACCGTTCGCCGCGCTCGCGCTGCCGATCACCGCCGCACAGGCGCGACCCGCGCCCGCCCCGGCCCCAATTCCAGCCTCTGTCGCTAGCGCGACCGCCGACTGGCAGGATGCCCTGGTCGCACGCGCGAAGGCATTGGGCGTGACCGATGTCACCACCAGGCCCGCACCGAACGGCGGCTTCATCCTCGACGGAAAGATCGCGGGCGATGCGTTCGCGCTCGGCATTCCGTCGGGATGGCAGGGCGGCGCCTTGCTCTACGCGCACGGCTATTCGACCCCCGGCACGCCCGTCGCCGTGTCCGACGATCCCGTCGCGAAGGGACCGGGCACCGGATTGCTTGGAGAAGCGTATAGCCAGGGCTTCGCGGTCGGCCACAGCGCCTATGCCAAGGCCGGGCTGGGGGTCGAGACCGGCGTCACCAACACCAAGCGGCTCCGCGATCTGGTCGAGAAGCTCGGCGGCAAGCGCATCTATGTGATGGGCGATTCGATGGGCGGCGGGATCGTCGTGACGCTGCTCGAGATGTATCCGCGGGCCTTCGCGGGCGGTCTCGCGCGGTGTGGCGTTGTGGATAGCTGGCAGGACCTGCTCGGGCGGCTGATCGACATGCGCCTCGCTTATAATGTCCTCACCAAGGATACGCCCTATGCGCTGCCCGGCGAACAGGATGTGCGCAAGAACGCGATTGCGCCCGAGCCGCCCGCCGGCACGCCCGATGCTGCGGCACAGGCCTATGTCTGGGGCCAGATCGGCAAGGTCGGCGCCCCGCCGCTCGCGCTCTGGGCCGCAGCGCAGAAGAATCCGGACGGGCAGGAAGCGAAGATCGTGCGCGCCGTCACTGCGATCGGCGGGTTCGACAACGACGCCGCAGCGCTCGCCTTCCCGCTCGTCACCGCCACACTCGGCGCGGAGGATATGGCGGCAACGGCGGGCGGCTGGGTCTATGGCAATGTCGGCAAGATCTATGCCGCGCCGGGCCTCACGCCCGAGGAGAATGCAGCGCTCAATCGCGATATCCAGCGGGTCGAGGCGGCGCCTGCCGCCCTCGCCTATCTCCAACGCTGGCATACCGCCACGGGCCGGATCGCGACGCCGCTGGTGACGATCCACAACCGCATCGACTCGCTCGTCCCCTTTGCGCAGGAGGACACGCTGAAGGCAGCGGTCGCGAAGGCGGGACGCGGGCGCTACCTCGTGCAATATGGCGTGCCGCCCACCCGCGCCCCGCTGCCGATCGGCGGGATCGAGGGCTATACCCATTGCGGCTTCGACAAGGGGCAGACCCTCGCGGCCTGGACCGCGCTGCGCGGCTGGGTGGAAACGGGCGCAAAGCCTTCGCCCGAACTGCCCTGACCATGGGGCTGCGTTTCGCCGACCCCGCCGCGGAAGCCTATCGCTACCCGCTGCTCATTCGCCATCTGTTGCAGAGCGCGCTCGACACGCGCAGCGGGAACGCAATCGTCGGCTCCGATGGGCGGCGGCTGGGCTATGTCGATCTGGAAAGACGGATTGGCCGGCTTGCCTGTGTCCTGTCCGCAAGCGGCGTCCGTCCCGGCGACA
This sequence comes from Novosphingobium soli, assembly GCF_042432915.1. Taxonomy (NCBI): domain Bacteria; kingdom Pseudomonadati; phylum Pseudomonadota; class Alphaproteobacteria; order Sphingomonadales; family Sphingomonadaceae; genus Novosphingobium; species Novosphingobium soli. The sequence goes on along the minus strand of NZ_JBHLWK010000017.1, from coordinate 14,211 downwards.
CGGTGGCGGTGATGGACTGGGACAGCCATCGCTATCTCGAAGCCTATTTCGCGGTGCCGATGATGGGCGCGGTGCTGCAAACCGTCAATGTGCGCCTCTCGCCCGAACAGATCGCCTATACGGTCGAGGACGGCGGCGCGCGCATCCTCTTGTGCCACGCGGATTTTGCGCCGATCGCGGCGGAGCTGCGCAAACGCCTGCCGCAAATCGAGCGCGTCCTTTCCATGCATGACGGTGACCCCGCCCCCGACAGCGGGGATGGGGACTATGAAACGCTGCTTGCCGACGGCGAAGATCTCTATCCGTTCGAGGATTTCGACGAGAATGCGATCGCGACGACCTTTCATACCACCGGCACGACCGGTCTGCCCAAAGCGGTTGCGTTTAGCCATCGCCAGATCGTGCTCCACACGTTGGCCGTGGCCATGACGCTGCTCGGCCAGCCCGATGGGGAGCGGCTGACTCGATCCGACGTCTACATGCCGCTCACGCCGATGTTCCACGTCCACGCCTGGGGCATGCCCTATATCGCGACCTTGCTGGGCCTGAAGCAGGTCTATCCCGGCCGTTACATTCCCGACCGGCTGCTCATGCTCAGGGACCGCGAAAGCGTGACCTTCTCGCACGGCGTTCCCACCCTCGTGCAGATGCTGATCGGGGCGCTCGGCGACCGCACGCTCGATGCGGACTGGAAGATCATCGCCGGAGGTTCGGCCTTTCCCGTGACGCTGCGCGACGCCGCCCGGGAGCGCGGCATCCGTGCCTATGCCGGCTACGGCATGTCGGAAACCGCGCCCGTCATCTCCGTCGCCAGGCGGAATGAGGACGATGCCGGGGACGCGGCCGCCTTGTCCTGTCTCGCTGGAAAACCGGTCCCGCTCGTGCAGGTGCGCATTGTCGACGATAGCCTACACGACGCCGCCGAAGGCGAACTGGTGGTACGCGCGCCTTGGCTGACCATGAATTATGGAACGGACCATGGTGCATCCGACGGTCTCTGGCGCGGCGGCTGGCTCCATACCCAGGATGTGGCGCGCTTCAGCGCGCGTGGCGACATCGTTATCCGCGACCGCCTCAAGGACGTCATCAAGACCGGCGGCGAATGGGTGTGCTCGACCCAGATGGAGGAACTGGTCCTGCGTCACCCCTATGTGGCGATGGCGTCCTTCGTCGGTGTCCCCGACCCGCGCTGGGGTGAGCGCCCCGTCGCCTTCGTCGTGCCGCGCGGCGAGCCGCCGACGATCGAGGACATCCATGTCTTTCTCGCCGCCTTCGTCGCTGACGGGCAGATCAGCCGCTATGCGCTGCCCGACCGGCTGATCCTCGTCGATGAACTGCCGCGCACCAGCGTCGGCAAGATCGACAAGAAGGCGCTACGCGGCATGGTGGGAGCAGCATGACCATGCCGGGCCTCTCGGCCTGTCGACGCCGACTGGGGCGCGGCGCAAAGACATGGCTTGGCATCTTGTCATTGTTCGTCGCTTCTCTCGCCGGCCCGGCCATGGCTGCGGAGCGGCCTTTCACCGCCCCGCCGTTGGCCGTCGGCGCCTCCTGGTATCCGGAACAATGGCCTGAGGCGCGCTGGGAAGCGGATCTGGCCCTCATGGAGCGTGCCCATCTGTCGGTGGTGCGGATCGGCGAGTTCGCCTGGGCGCGAATGGAGCCGGAGGACGGCCGGTTCGACTTCGCCTGGCTCGACCGCGCCATCGCCGCCGCACGGCGCCATGGTCTCAAGGTCGTCCTCGGCACGCCCAGCGCCGCCCCGCCGATCTGGTTGACGCAGGCCCATCCCGATATCCGCCGGATGGAGGAAGACGGCCACATCCAGGGCCATGGCGAGCGCCGGCAATTCTCGGTCGCGAGTGCGACCTACCGGCGCTATGCCGTGCGGATCGCCACCGAAATGGCGCGCCGCTACGGGCACAACCCCACCGTCGTCGGCTGGCAGATCGACAACGAGATCGGCCTCGAAAGCTTCGACCCGGAGGCCAAGGCGCGCTGGGCGAACTGGCTCGCCGCGCGCTACGGCACGATCGACGCGCTCAACCGGCGCTGGAGCACGCAGTATTGGAGCCAGCTCTACCAGCGCTTCGATCAGGTGCCGCTGACGCTGGGGCGTGACCAGAATCCGGCACTGGTGCTCGACGCACGGCGCCTCTTCAGCGCGATCTGGGCCGATTATGTGGATGCGCAGGCGACCGCGATCCGCGCGCAGGCCGACCGACGGCAATTTATCACCATCAACTCGACCGCATGGAACGACCATTTCGATCAATATGCCGTGCATCGCGGCCTCGATCTCGCTGCCTGGGACGAATATGTGCCCGATGGCCGCCCGGACCCGGCGGCGCTGGCGCTGCATCATGCCGTGGTGCGCGGCTATTTGCGCCGCAATTTCTGGGTGATGGAGACCCAGCCCGGGCGTGTGAACTGGGGCACAAATAACCGGTCGCTCGATCCCGGCGAAACCCGCGCATTGGCGTGGCAGGCGGTCGCTCATGGCGCAGACGCAATCCTCTACTGGCAATGGCGCAGCGCTCCGGGCGGACAGGAACAATATCACGGCACGCTGGTCGGCGCAGACGGACAGCCGATGCCGGTCTATGACGAGATCGCGCGGACGGCGGATGAGCTGCGGGCTGCGTCTCGATGGCTGGCGGGCACCGCGCCGGTCGCCCGGGTAGCGATGGTCTATTCGCAGGATAGCCGCTGGGCGATCGAACAGCAGCGCTTCGCCCGCGACTATGATCCGGTCGCCGTGCTGAAGGACTGGTATCGCCCGTTCCATGCGCTGGGGATCGCGGTCGATATCGTGCCGCCCGATGCGGACCTGTCACGCTATGCGCTGGTGCTGGCGCCAGGCCTGAACGTGCTGGACGCGGCGACCGCCGACCGGCTCGCGGCCTATGTTCGTGGCGGCGGACATCTCGTCCTCGGCCCGCGATCGGGTATGAAAGACGGGGACAACGCGCTCTGGCCACAGCGTCAGCCGGGGCCCCTCGCATCCCTGCTCGGTGCGACGGTGGAAGACTTCTTTGCGCTCGATGCGCCGATCGCCGTCCCCGGTCTCGGCGCGGTCGCCAACGTCCGCATCTGGGCGGAAGCGCTAACGCCTCGCGAACCCGATGCCATCGGGCTGGCGCGCTACGGCATGGCGCCGTGGCTCACGGACAAGCCGATGGCGGTCGCTCGCGGGTCCGGGCACGGCGAGATCGCCTATATCGGCGCGCTCCTCGACGAACCGGGACAAGCCGCGCTCACCGCAATACTGCTCGGCCGCGCCTGTCTGCCCGTGCCGCCCGCATTGCCCGCCGGTATCGAGATGGCGGAGCGCAGCGGCCCTCCCGGACGCTTCCGTTTCCTCATCAACCACGGCGACACACCGGCTCCGATTACGATACCGGACACCGCGCAAGTGCTGCTCGGCGATATGCGGGAAGGGAGGTTGGCCGCCCACGGCGTCGTACTCCTCAAGCTTGCGGGAGGAAATCGATGAAACGGAATACCGCTGCCAGGACGATCGCCTATCTGGCCTGCTTCTCGCTCGCCGTTCTTGCCGCGCCGCTGTCGGCCGATAGCGGCGCGGCACCATCCCGTCCGACAAATGCGCCGGCTCAGACTGCTAGCCCGTCCGATATCTTTGGCCCGCTCTTCGACGCCGTCCAGATGCGCCGCCTGTTCGCCGACAGCAAGACCTTCGCCGACGCGATTCCCCGCCGCTCGCCGCCCGCGATCCTCGCCGACTATCGTGCGAGGACGGAGTGGAGCGACGATGACCTGCGCGCATTCGTTCGCGCCAATTTCGACATGCCGGATGAAGCGGTGCCAGCGGCTGCCGGGCGGACCTCACCGCGCCCGCTCCTCGATCATATCCGCAACCTTTGGGACCTTCTCGCTCGCCCGCCGGTCACCCCCTCACCCGGCTCCTCGGCGCTCGCGTTCGCGGGAACGCATGTGGTTCCCGGCGGACGGTTCCGGGAGATCTATTACTGGGACAGCTATTTCACGATGCTGGGCCTGCGCGAGGATGGCCGACGCGATCTGATCGAAGGCATGATCGACGGCTTCGTCGGGCTGGTCGAACGCTACGGCCATGTCCCCAACGGCGCACGAAGCTATTATCTGAGCCGGTCGCAGCCGCCTTTCCTCTATCTGATGATGGGCCTGTCAGACGTTCACGACCCGGCAGTCCTCAATCGCCGTCTCGACGCGTTGATTGATGAGCATGGCTACTGGACGCGAGGCGCCCATGTCGTCCGGATGCCGGACGGCGCAACGCTCAACCGGTTCTGGGACGATCGCGACACCCCACGCGACGAAAGCTATCGCGAGGATGTCATCACCGCGCGCGCCAGCGGGCGGCCTGCCGCAGAGGTCTATCGGAACCTGCGCGCAGCTGCGGAGAGCGGCTGGGACTTCTCCTCGCGCTGGCTGGCCGACGGGCATATGCTGGCGACGGTCGATACCACGGACATCGTGCCGGTAGATCTCAACAGCCTGCTCTACGGACTGGAACGAGATATCGCCGGCCGTTGCATCGCGCTGCACCGCTCCTGCGCGACGACATTCGAGCGACAGGCACGGCAACGCCGTGCAGCAATCGAACACTGGCTGTGGGACGACGCGGAAGGCCGGTATGGCGACTGGGAATTGCCCAGGCGGCGTTTGCGCCCCGGGCTCAGCGCGGCGACCGCCTATCCGCTGTTCACCCGCCTTGCCATCCCCGCACATGCGGCGCGTGTCGCCGCCACGATCGAGACGCGGCTGATCGCGCCAGGTGGACTGCGCACGACGCTGGTCCGTACCGGCCAGCAGTGGGACGAGCCCAACGGCTGGGCGCCGCTGCAATGGATAGCCGCCAATGGCCTCGACGCCTATGGGCATGGGACCGTCGCCAGACACATTGCGCGTGCATGGATTTCCACGGTCGAAGCACGCTACCGGGCCAGCGGAAAGCTGGTCGAGAAATATGACGTGGAAACACGGGGAAGTGGCGGCGGAGGTGAATATCCGCTTCAGGATGGCTTCGGCTGGACCAACGGCGTCACCCGCGCGATGATCGCGCGCTGGGGCGATCCTATTCGATCGCCTTGACCAACGGCGGTTACGAGTGCCTCGTGCTTGCCGATCGGAAACAAGTGACGAGAGGTCTCCGGTGCTCGGTCCATCTGAGCGGAAAGAGCACCGGTAACGGGGCCATCAACCGTTGAGCTTGTCTTTCACGCCCTTGGCCGGAGCGAAGGTCAGCTTCTTCGACGCCTTGATCGTCATAGCCTCCCCCGTGGCAGGGTTGCGGCCCTCGCGCTGCGAGCTATCCTTCACCTTAAACTTGCCGAATCCGTGGATCGAAACGTCCTCGCCCTTCGCCGCCGCGCTGCCAATCGCCTCAAAAACACCGTCGACCAGCTTCCTGGCATCGACCTTGGAGATGCCGTGATCCGCGGCGAGTTTGTCGGCGATTTCGCTGTTGTTCATCCTTATCCACCTTTCTTCGAGTCTGATCTGTCTGCTTACCTCCCACCACAATCTGCGTCACCACATCTCGGGTCTTTCGATGGGGTACCAACACCACTGTCAGGCGGTCGGCAGAACCAAAGCGAGGACCTAGCCGGTATCATGGCACCGCTTCTCCTGTCCTGGCGAACCCGTATCGTACGCAACTTTGTCAAAGCTCCTTTCAGAGCGCCATGATGCCGATTTAAGTTCTGCGCTCGATACGAGCGCACTTTAGTATATTGTGAAAGCGTGATGACATAGTGTGTTGCGATCGGCGCAACAGTCGTCGTGCTTCCTGCGCTCGCGGTGCTAAGCAAGATCGCCCTATCCCCGCTGCGGGGAGAATCTCATGCGATCAAGACTTACCGGCGTTGCGCTATGCGCAGCGCTCACCACCACTGCCGCCGCACAGGCCCAAAGCCATGACACCCAACCGACCGCCGCGAGCGACGACATCATCGTCACCGGCACGCGCGCGCCCGACCGTACCGCGCTGCAATCCTCGGCACCGATCGACGTCGTTTCCGGCGACCGGATCACCGGGCAGGCGATGCCTGACCTCGGTCGGGCGCTCAACTTTCTCGACCCGTCGATCAATTTTGCACGGGCCGCGACCACGGCGAGCGCCGCCAATACCCGGCCGATCACGCTGCGCGGCCTGTCGCCCGACCAGACCCTGGTGCTGGTCAACGGCAAGCGCTGGCACGCCAATGCGGTGCTCAACGTCAACAATTCGATCGGCCGCGGTTCGGCCGGCATCGATCTCGACACCATTCCCGAGGCCGCGATCGAACGGATCGAGATCCTGCGCGACGGTGCGGCCGCTCAATATGGCTCGGAGGCGATCGCGGGGGTGGTCAACATCATCCTCAAGTCCAACGCGCATGGCGGGGCGGGCGATCTGCTCGGCGCCATCACCGAAGCGGGCGATGGCGCGAGCGGCGCGGTCTCGGCCAGCGTCGGACTGCCGCTCGGCGGCGGCCATATCACGCTGACGGTCGCGGCACGTCACGCCGATCCGACCAACCGCGCGCTGGTCGACCAGCGGTTTGGGCGCGTCACCTATCGTATCGGCGATCCGCTGAGCTCGATCGCCAACGGCGCGATCGACCTCGCACTGCCGCTCGGCGGGGCAGAACTCTACGCCTTCGGCACGGCGACGCGGAAACGGTCGAACAATGCGGCCGGGTTTCGCGTGCCAGGCTTCTCGCCGCTCTATCCGAACGGCTTCCTGCCGATCATCGAGCCGACCATTGACGACATTGGCGCGACCGTGGGTGTGCGCGGCACGATCGCCACGGCGCGCTGGGACGTGAGCGAGAGCTATGGCTACAACCGCGCCAATTTTCAGATGTTCAACACGGCCAACGCCTCGCTCGGCGCGGCCAGCCCAACGCGGTTCGATTCGGGCGGCGTCACCTATCGCCAGGCCGTCACCGATGCGACCATATCGCAGCCACTCGACGGCGTGCTGGCCGGCGGCAACATCGCCGTGGGCGGCCAATACCGCCACGAGAGCTACGGCATCCGCAACGGCGAGCCGCTGGCCTATTTCGGGCTGGGCGCGGATGGCTTCGCCGGCTTCAACCCGCGCAACCCGACCGACGCGCGCCACAATGCCTGGGCCGCATTCGTCGACGCCGAATTGCGCCCGGTTCGTCCGCTGCTGATCGGCGGTGCGGCGCGCTACGATCATTATGACGATTTTGGCGGACGCGCGACCTGGCGATTGACCGCCCGGCTCGACGCCGCCAGGGGCGTGGCCCTGCGCGGCACGATCGGCACCGGCTTCAAGGCGCCATCGCTCCAGCAGCAATATTTCTCCGCCGTGCAGGGCGCGACCAGCGCGGGCAAGCTGGTGACGGTCGCCACGCTTCCCGTCTCCGATCCGATCGCGGCTGCGCTCGGCGCCAGTGCGCTCAAGCCCGAGCGGTCGCGCAACGCGACCCTCGGCGTCGTATTCGGCCCCTTCGCCGGCTTCGTCTTCACCGCCGACTGGTTCCACATCCGCATCCGCGACCGCATCGCCTTGTCCGAGCAATTGGGCGGGGCGGCGGTGAACGCGGTGCTGGCGGCTAACGACATCACCGGGTTCAGCCAGGTGCGCTTCTTCACCAATGCGGTCGACACCACGACCGAAGGTGTCGAGATCACCGCGCGCTGGGCCGGACGGATCGGATCGAGTACCCACCTCGCCGTCAATCTCGGTTACGGCCTGTTCGAAAACCGGCTCGATCAGTTGCGCGCCAATCCGGCGCTGCCCACCCTGCCGTTGCTCGCCAACAAGTCGATCCTGTTCCTCACCGCCGCCCAGCCGAAAAACAAGGCGACGATGCAGGTGCAACTGGATCGCGGCCCGCTCGATCTCGGGCTGAACCTCGCCGCCTTCGGCACCTACACCTCGGCGCCACTGGTCGCGACCCAGACGTTCGGCGGCAAGGAGACGCTCGACCTGTCGGCGGGTTACACGCTGCGGTCCGGGATACGGATCGGCGCGGGCGTGCAGAACCTGTTCGACGCCAAGCCCGACCCGATCGCCGACCAGTCTGCCGTGATCGCCGCGACTGGGGGCAGTTTTCCGACCGGCGAGGAAACGCCGATCGGCGTCAACGGCCGCAGCTACTACCTCCGCCTTTCGGCGCGCTTCTGATGCCGGCGCGGCGTGAGATCATCATGGGCGCGGCGGCGCTCGCGGCATGGCGGTTCCTGATCCCCAACCCGCTGACGGCCGAAACCGCGCCTCCAACGGTCGACCCCTTTGCGTTCGGCGTTGCCTCGGGCGACCCGACAATGGACGGCTTCGTGCTCTGGACCCGGCTGGCGGGGCGTAGGGGCGATCAACATGTCGGGTATGAGATCGCGCCGGACGACAGCTTCCGTCGCATCGTCCGGCGCGGCCGGGCCATCGCTCCCGCTGCTCGGGCCAACGCCGTCCATGTCGAGGTCTCCGGACTTTGGCCGGGACGCCCCTATTTCTACCGTTTCCATCATGCCGGCACCGTGAGCCGCACCGGTCGCACTCTCACCGCGCCGGCGCGGAGTGACCGGCTGCGGCTCGCGCTCACCTCCTGCCAGCATTGGGAGCAGGGTTGGTTTACAACCTATCGCGACATGGTCGACCAGGCGCCCGATCTGGTGCTTCAGGTCGGCGACTATATCTATGAAAAGTCGTTCGGCGCCGGTCCCGATGTACGCTGCTTCGGCGCGCCGGAGCCGGTGACGCTGGCCGATTATCGCGCGCGCCACGCTTTGTATCGCACCGACCCGGATCTTCAGGCTGCGCACGCTGCCCTGCCCTTCGTCGTGACCTGGGACGATCACGAAGTCGAAAACGACTATGCCGGCCTGCAGGGAGTCGAGACGATCGATCCCCGCGCCTTCGCCGCGCGCCGTGCGGCCGCCTACCAGGCCTATTTCGAACATATGCCGTTGCGCCGTGCCAGCATCGCGCGGCTCTACCGTCGACTGCGCTGGGGCGATCTCGCCACGCTCCATGTGCTCGACTGCCGGCGCTATCGCACGCCGCAGCCCTGCGGGCGCGGCGGCCATGTGATCGGCCATTGCGCCGCGCTTGAGGCACCCGGCGCGACGATGACCGGTGCAGAGCAGGAACGCTGGCTCGTTGACGGCCTGCGGTCCGAACGCGCCCAATGGTCGCTGCTGGTGCAGCAAACGCTGTTCGCCCGGCTGCACCTGCCGCAGGGTCCAGAAGCGCGCTATTCCGATATCTGGGATGGCTATCCGGCGAGCCGGCAACGCGTGATCGATGCGTTACAAGTCCCGTCCGTCCGCAATGCGCTTATCCTCGGTGGCGACGTCCACAGCTTCTGGTTCAACGATATCCATCGTGACGCCGAGCGTAACGCCGGACCGGTCGTCGCGAGCGAAGTGGTCGCCTCCTGCCTCGCCTCGCGCAACGGTCCACCGGCGCTGTTCGACAGTGCGATGCGGCTCAATCCGCACGTCCGTTTCCTCGACAATACCCGCGCAGGCTATGTCCTGATCGATATCGACCGCACGGCTGCGACGATCGACTGCCGCGCCATCGACAGCCTTACAGACCGGGAGGCCGCGACGCATTCGCTGATCCGGCGCACCATTGCCGATCGTCTTCCCGGCTTCCTGTCGTGAGGATGACGCATTGGGTCGGCATGTCGGTTTGATGGCGCGACAGACACCGCCACTCGAAGCCATCGAGGCCTTCCTCGCGGTCGCCGAACAGGGCGGGGTCCGCGCAGCTGCCGATGTGCTTGCGCTCAGCCCCTCGGCGACCAGCCGCAGGATAGCGTCGCTGGAGGCCTTTCTGGGCACGCCCTTGTTCGATCGGACGGACCAAGGGTTGAAACTCACGTCCGGAGGTCGGCGGTACTATGAGCAGGTCGAGCCTGCCGTGCGCGCGATCGGACGCGCATCGGTGCGGGTGGATACGGCGACGACCCGTATCACCATCGCCACCTCGCACAGCGTCGCGACCAACTGGTTGATGCCACGCGCCGCCAGCATCCTGCGCGACACCGGACTTTACCTCGATATCCTGCCTACCCGCGACCCCAATGTGCTTCGGTCGGGCGAAGCCCAGTTCGCGCTGTGGGGCGCGATGGAGGCTGACGATTTCTTCGGCGAGCCGATCGTGAACGTCCAAGCCCGGCCGGTTACCGCGCCGCGCCTGTTCGATGGCCGCCCCGCGCCGCAACGTCAGGATCTGATCGGCTTACCGCTGCTCGCACCGCGCGAGCCGAAAGGCATCTGGCAGCGTTGGCTCGCGCAGGCCGGTTTATCCGCCGAGCCGGGACAGGTCCTCGAACATGCCACGCTGGCGCTCACCTATGAGGCGGCTGCGGCGGGAATGGGAGCCGCGCTGGCGATCCCGATGCTCTGCGAAAGACAATTGGAGGACGGAAGGCTGGTCGCCTGCGGGCCCGCCCTGTCGGTGGGTGAACGCTACGTCCTGTACCGGATGCGCCGCCGCCTCAATGCGACACCGGCCGAAACTCGCTGGATCCACTGGTTACGACGCGAGGCGGCACTGTCGGTCAAAAAGTTCGAAGATATCACCTGATCGAAGGCGCGTGAGGACCGGTGATCGGAGGAAATCCGCAACAACGGACCGGATAGCTCCTCTGAACTCAGCGACGCGCTAACCCATCAATCTGGCCCGCGCATCGGGTTGATGAACTTGATGCTGGCGTTATCCTTTTCGTTGTCCGTCACGTCCATCGAACTGCTCTCACTGGGTTCGAATCGATCATAACCTGACCCGAGCCAGCACGGGTCGGAACAACCGTCCTTTGTTTAGCCAGCCGTCGCCGAATTCCCTACGCCACTCCAACGGGGCTTTCCGTTGCCCATCCCGAAGCGCATGTTCACTCGTGCAGCAGCATGAGCCACCAACGATCAGCGAGCCCAACGGTGATGCTGAATGATGGCTTCACTGCATGAGCATCATGCAAACGCATGGCATCAAAGAGCGCGCGTTTGCGTGCAAGGGAGGATTCATGTCGTTCACCAGATTTCTCACCGCAGAGGAAGTCTCTGAGCGCTATCGTGGCAGCGTCTCCGTAGGTACGCTTCGGAACTGGCGCACGATGAAGATCGGACCGTCATTCGTGAAAATCGGAAAGGCCGTGCTCTATCCGATCGATGAGCTTGAAGCGTGGGGCAAAACCACCCCACTCACTGATTTCGATCCCGCAGGATCACGCTCAATACCGTTGAAACACTAGGACAATTGGCGTTTTTTGGCATTGCGTAGTGGGGACGGTTTTGGCAAATTGGGGGCGGTTGAAGGGATAGAAAACGGCTTTCCGCTCCCAGCAAACGATCCCCGTTTCTCCTCGACCGATCCCAGTTGCGGACAAGGAGGAACGCATGCCAGCCCTGACCGACACCACGATCCGACATGCGCTGAAGCGCGTCGAGATCAGCCGCAAGCAGGAAAATCTGGCCGATGGCGAGGGGCGCGGCACCGGCCGACTCGTCCTCGTCCTCAAGCCAATGCCGAAGCGCGTCACCGCCGACTGGATGGCGCAGCAATGGCGTGACGGCAAGCGCACCAAGAAGAAGATCGGCGCCTACCCCTCGATGTCGCTCGCGCAGGTCCGCGAGATTTTCAAGCGCGACTATGCCGACGTCATCCAGAAGGGCCGGAGCATCAAGATCGCATCCGACACTCGCCCCGGCACCGTCGCCGATCTCTTCGAGGGTTACGTCGCTTCGCTCAAGGCCGCCGGCAAGCCCTCCTGGAAGGAGACGGAGAAGGGCCTCAACAAGATCGCCAACACCCTTGGGCGCAACCGCCTCGCCCGCGAGATCGAGGCCGAGGAAATCGTCGAGCTGATCCGCCCGATCTATGAGCGCGGCGCCAAGTCGATGGCCGACCATGTGCGTTCCTATATGCACGCGGCCTTTGGCTGGGGCATGAAGTCGGACAACGACTATCGGCAGCAGTCGGCTCGCCGCTTTCGCATCCCCTTCAATCCGGCGACAGGCATTCCGACCGAACCGAAGGTCAAGGGCACCCGCTGGCTCGACGAAGACGAGTTCGTGCAGCTCTATCGTTGGCTGGAATGCCCCGACACGCCGGTTCACCCGCCCCATACCCGCGCCGTCAGGATCATCATGCTGACCGGCCAGCGCGTCCAGGAGATCGCGAGCCTTCACATCGACCAGTGGGACGCGAAGGAAAAGATCATCGACTGGTCGAAGACCAAGAACAATCAGCCCCATGCCGTTCCGGTGCCTGAGCTGGCCGCAGAGCTACTCGCCTCCATCAACGTCAACGAATATGGCTGGTTCTTCCCGTCGGCCACAGACCCGTCCAAGCCTGTCAGCCACGGCACGCTTTACTCGTTCATGTGGCGCCAGCGGGACCGCGGCGTGATCCCCTATGTGACGAACCGCGACCTGCGCCGGACCTTCAAGACGCTGACCGGCAAGGCGGGGATCTCGAAGGAAATCCGCGACCGCCTCCAGAACCATGCGTTGCAGGACGTCAGCTCCAAGCACTATGACCGCTGGCACTACATGGTGGAAAAGCGCGCGGGCATGGCGAAATGGGACAAGTTCGTCCGCGCCATGCTCGCCAAGAAGCGCCTGAAAGCGGCGGCATAAGCCTCCGGCGCACCATAAAAGGCGGAAGTGAAAAACGACTATGCGTATCGTAATGGGGCTGGCCGTGCTGGCCGCACTGACCACGGCGACGGCGGCCAAGGCCGACCCCTGCAAGGCCATTCCCGACCGCGGCCCGATGCCGTCCTATCTCCATCGCGGCGCGCACTTCTCCGGTCCCGTGGTCTATGTCGGTGACGGCGACTCCTTGTGCGTGGCCGTCGGTCAAGGGCCGGCCAACTGGGTGGAGATCCGGCTGGAGGATTTCTACGCGCCCGAACTTCACTCCCCCACTGGCCCCGCCGCCAAGGCCGCGCTGGAGAAGATCGCGATGGGTCGGAATGCGGAGTGCGTCGCCAACCGCCAGTCCTACGACCGCGTGGTGGCCACCTGCCGGATCGGCGGGCGCTCCATCGGGGATTTGCTGAAGGCCGCCGGGAGCATCGAGGGCGGCAATGGATACGGCCAGGGCAAGCAATAGCCTGGCCCTCGACGGCGTTCAGATCCGGTCTGAAAACCGATCATACGCATCGATCCGCCGAACCGGGGGATCGACCTCATACCGATAGATTTCCGTTCTCAAGAACCGTAGCTCGGCCTCGCGCTGAGTTTCGGGAACATCAATATACCATGCGCGCGGCTGCGGGCCGGGATCGCCGTAAGCGGGGCCGCGCCGCCACCTTGCGTGTCTGAAGCGTAGCGCCGAGTCTTCGCGCCCTGATCGGGCGGGAGTGCGCTGCTACTATGATAATCTCGGGTGATGATCCTGTGAGCAAGGGCGCGCAGCGGTTCGAGGTATTCACGGGCGCGGGCAGGCGGCGCGAGTGGCCGCCAGAGGTGAAGGCGTCGATTGTCGCGGAGTGCTATTCGGGCCGTGAAGGTGTCGGTGCCGTTGCTCGCCGGCATGGGCTCGATCCTTCGCAGGTTTACGCATGGCGGAGAGATCTGCGGAAGCAACTCGAGGCGGCGGGCGTGGTTCTGCCGGCGACTGAGCCGGAAGTGCCGTCATTTGTGCCTGCCATAGTTGAAGTGGCTCCGGCTGTTGAGCCTGTCGCGACAGCACGTCGTTCGAAGAAGCGGCGGCGTTCGAAGGTGAGCGCTGTCGAGTTGGAGATTGACGGTGTGGCGGTGAAGATCAGCCATGGCGCCGACGCGGGCGTGATTGCCGCGGTGATCGAAGCGCTCAAGGCAACACGATGATCGGACCCGGCGCTGGCGCGCGCGTGATGGTTGCAACGCGGCCGGTAGATTTCCGCAAAGGGCCAGATGCCTTGGCGGCGCTGGTCGGCACTGAGTACGGCGGCGATCCCTATTCCGGCGTCATCTACGTGTTCCGGGCAAAGCGCAGCGACCGGATCAAGCTGGTCTGGTGGGATGGTACCGGGCTGTGCCTGATGGTCAAGAAGCTTGAGCAAGGAGGCTTCCGGTGGCCGGGCATTCAGGACGGCGTGATGCGCCTGACATCGGCGCAACTCGGTGCGCTTCTCGAGGGCCTGGACTGGCGGCGGGTGCATGGCGGGCGCCGTCCGATTGCCCCGCAGATTGCCGGTTGACGGGGCTTTCGATGCCTGATTCATGTGTGGACGACCCCCGTTGGGCAAGATCGAT